>NZ_JADEYP010000040.1 GCF_020295405.1 Sphingobacterium bovistauri | reverse complement strand
AACTCTTTGTCGTTTAATAATGATTCTCTGTCAATCATAATAATAAAGTTATGTAAATAAAAATGTGGAATCCAATTATTTATGAACTCCACATTTTATTATTTACACACTTTATAAGACAGTGTCTAGTATTAGCGTGCTTTTATCCTTTACGCGCTAGTTCGATTTTAGTTTCTAGCTCATCAACTAGTTTTTGTACGTCATATTGACCTCCAGAAGAAATAAATCTGATGTAACCTTCTTTATCAATAAATACTTTTGTAGGAATTCCTTCTACGCCATATGCTGTGGTAATAGATTTAGTTCTATCATTCATTTCATCGAATAAAACATGGAATCTATAGTTTTTATCTTTCAAGAATTTTTCAACTACTTCTTTGTAATTTTTCTCACTTTGCCAACAGTTGATAAATAGAAATTCTACCTCTTTGTCACCTTTGTATTTATCTACACCTGCTTGCATACCAGGAAATGAACCTACGCAAGGACCACACCATGTTGCCCAAAAATCTAAAACAACTACTTTACCTTTCAAATCAGATAATGATACAGTTTTACCTTCCATATTAACCAAAGAAAAATCTGGTGCCTTTTCTTTAATCATTTCTGCTTTGTATTTCGTTAAAGCAGCTTCTTTAATTTCGATATCTAATTTATCTGTATAAGCTGAGAAATTAGATTTTCCAGCATTCAGTTTTTCAAATAAAGGTTTTATGGCTTCTTCTATATCTTTATTTCTACCACTTTTAATAAATTTATCTAATAATAAGAACGCATCTAAATCTCTTCCAACTTTAGTGTATGCATTTGCTAAAGTCAAATTAATAGTAGTAATTTCATTTGGTATTAAATATTTCTCAGAAATTTTGATTACTTCATCATATCTTCCAGTCTCGTATAAAGCCTTGGCATAATTTGAATAAACTAGTGGTAAATATTGTGAACCGATTGCTTGATCCTCTTTGGCTTTGGATATGAGTTCTTCTAATATAGGGAGGGAATTTTTGTAATCATTATTTTTGGCAAGTTCAACTGTTAATCCATATCCTCTTTGGATAAATGATTTGCTAGTTTTTAATTTATTTACATATTCTTGAGCTTTGCTCGTATTATTTTCTTTAAAATACAATGCTGCTAGTTTTGCTTCTGCAGAACTATAAAGAGTTCTGTCTTTTTCGTCAAAATTGCTAGCTGGAAATTTTTTCAAAAATTGGTTATAAGCTTTTTCAGCGCTAACAGCCGTGTTATTACTTTCGGAGAATACATTTTTGTAGGCTTCAGTTCTAGCTTTCAGTCCTTTAGGGAATCTTTTTAAAATTGTTTTATCAATTTTTTCTGCTTCTTCAGTTTTTTGTAAGAAGCTATAAATGCTAGAGCCAAAGTTTACAAAAGTTTCATTTTTACTTTCTGATAACGCTTTTGCTTCTGTTAGCAATTGAGCTTTTGAGGCATCATCACCTTTTTTAGCAAGTGTATTTATTTCTTTAGATATCTCCTCGAGAGTTACTCCCTTTTTTTTTGCCAATTGGGCATTTACATTCTGAAATGTAAGACATATACCTAATATTGCAAATGTTAAAATTGTTTTTTTCATAATTTATCTTTATTAAGTCAAATTTACTTAATAAAAGATTGGTTATAGTATAATTTATATATAACGAGATATTTTTTTAAATTATTATTTAATTCACTTGTTTAAAAAGTATTTTTTTTGTTTTATGTGTCTATTTGTGAAATTTGTAGTTTAAATGATATAGGTATTAAAAAAGGGACAATTAATATTGTCCCTTTTATTGTTTTAGCCTTTGCGCGCTAGTTCGATTTTTGTTTCCATTTCGTTCACTACTTTTTGAACATCTGCACTGCCACCTGATGATTCAAAACGAATAAATCCTTCTTTGTCAATTACAACTTTGTGAGGAATTCCTTGTACTCCATATGCTGTAGTTGTAGCTTTAGTTTTGTCTTTCATCTCATCAAATAATACATTGAATGTATAATTCTTATCAGAAATGAATTTTTTAACTATTTCTTCGTAGTTTTTCTCATTTTGCCATGTATTGATAAACAAGAATTCTACGTCTTTATCGTCTTTGTATTTATTTACAGCAGCTTGCATACCGGGAAATGACATTACACAAGGTCCACACCAGGTTGCCCAAAAGTCCAATACAACTACTTTGCCTTTCAAATCAGCTAAAGAAACAGTTTTTCCCTCCATATTTACTAGAGAGAAGTTTGGGGCTTCTTTTTTGATCATTTCTGCTTTATATTTTACAGCAGTAACTTCTTTGATTTCGGCATCTAATTTATCTGTATAGGCTAAGAAATTGGATTTTCCAGCATTTAGTTTTTCAAATAAGGGTTTTATAGCTTCTTCAACATCTTTATTTCTACCGTTTTTTATAAATTTATCTAACAATAAGAATGCATCTAAGTCTCTGCCAACTTTAGTGTATGCGTTTGCTAAAGTTAAATTAACTGAAGAATTAACAGCGGCATTTCTGTTTGTTTTTAATTGCTCTTCAGAAATTTTGATAGACTCTTCGTATCTTCCGTTTTCGTATAATGCCTTAGCATAAGTTGGATAAAATGCTGGTAAATATGTTGAACCTACTTTTTTATCCTCTTTTGCTTTTGCTATAAGCTCTTCTAATAAAGGAAGTGAATTCGTGTAATCATTATTTTTAGCAAGTTCAGCGATTAATCCATATCCGCTTTGAATAAATGATTTGCTAGTTTTTAATTTGTTTACATACTCTTGAGCTTTGCTAGAATTATTTTCTTTGAAGAATAATCCTGCTAATCTAGCTTCAGCATTAGCATATAAAGCTTGCTCTCTTTCTTCGAATTTAGCTGCAGGGAACTTTTTCAAAAATTCGTTATAGTTTTTTTCAGCTACTAAAGCTGTAGCGTTCTTTTCTTCGAACACTTTCTCAAAAGCTAGACCTCTGGCTTTTATTCCTTTTGGAAATTTTTTTAAAATTGCTTTATCTACTTTTTCAGCTTCATCTTTTTTCTCTAAAAAGGTATAGATACGTGATCCAAAAATTGCAAAACTTTCGTTTTTACTTTCTGTCAACGCTTTTGCTTCTAATAGCATTTGATTTTTCGAATTGTCGTCACTTTTCTGTGATAAGATGTTTAGCTCTTTTGAAATTTCTTCAAGAGTTATCCCCTTTTTTTTTGCCAGTTGGGCGTTTGCAGTTTGGAATGAAATGCAGGCACCTAAAATCGCAAGTGATAAAATTGTTTTTTTCATAATTAATTGTGTATAAACAAAATTAATAGTAATACATTTAAGTTAATACGAAATTTTACACTACCATATTTCTTCTTTAAATCTTGATCTATTAAGCTATTAATTCGTTTAGATTTATTGATATATTGATTGTTTTCTGTAAAAAATTCAAAATATTTTCAGTTAACCTGAATTATTTATTTACGAATACGAAATTTATAAATCATATTAAAGTTGTATTCTTTATTCGGGTCAACTACGAAACAAGGAAATGAAGGCTGGTTGGGATTATTAAGATGATGTTGAGCTTCAAAACAAAATCCACCATTTCTTAAATACTTTTTGCCAGTTTTACCAGTATCATCAGATAAATAATTGCCCGTATATAAATGTACAGTAGGATAGTCTGTGTATAATTCTAACTCTACTCCAGACTCTGGACTATATGCAGAAGCCGCAACTTGACTCAAAGCATTTTTATTGATGTAACTATGGTCAAACCCATTCGCGTATTTCAACTGTGTGTTTTCTTGTCCAATTCTTTCAGCAACCCTTGTTTGTTCTCTGAAATCGAAAGAAGAGTCTATGACAGATTCAATCTGTCCAGTAGGGAGTTGATTTTCATTTATAGCAATAAATTCATTAGAGTTTATTTGGATGAAATGATTTAAGATATCACCATTTCCTTCTCCATTAAGATTGAAATAGGCATGATTAGTTAAATTGATGATAGCTCGTCTATCTGATGATGCTCTAAAATTTATTAAAATTTCGTTATTATCGGTTAGTTCGTAGGTTACTGAGACATTAACCTCTCCTGGATACCCGGCTTCATTGTGTGGAGATACATAATAAAATGTTACTTTTTTACGAAAACTGACTTGACGGTCCCATACTTTCGTATGATAACCTTCAGGACCACCATGAAGACAGTTTGTTCCATTATTTTGCGGTAGTTTATATTCTTGTCCATCCAATATGAATGTACCGTTGCCAATACGATTTGCAAATCTTCCAATTGTAGCACCATGATACTTTTCTTGTGCATTTAGATACCCATCTATACTATCAAAACCTAATACAACATCTATTAAATTGCCGTCCTTGTCAGGAACTAAAGCACTAACAAGTCTTGCGCCATAGTCAGTTAATGCGATTTGCATACCTGCTCTATTTTTTAGCATAAAAAGGTGCGTGTTTTTGCCGTTTAGATTTCCCTCAAAATTCTCTACTTCTGGTATCTTATAGCTTGTGCTCATAGGGCTTGGGTTTATTCTTTTTTCTAAAATTAATAAAAAAGGATGACAAGCTGAAGAAAAGGAATATTTATACTATATTTATACTATATGGAGAAGAGAGTCCTTTATCTTTCCTTTACTGTAATTGCGCTTTTGCTGTTTATTTACACATTTGTTTGTGTGAATGAGACACATCATTTTGAACTTAATGCAGGGTGGGAAACAAACCTTATAGAAGCTAAATGGTTGTTTTATTTAGTTTCAGCAATAGGCATTGGTCTTTGGGTATTTTATCATTTTTTTGCTAAAAATTTATATAGTGAGGGATTGATTTATCTTCATGTTATTTCTTATTTGCTATTAGCAATTGTTCTAATTTTTTGGGATAATAATTCATTTTCGTTACAAGAGGCGGTTGAATCTCAAACCTATAATTCAGTAGAAGAGATAAAAAGTGATTATCACAATGTTATGGACAGAACAGACTTGTATCGATCTTTATTTTGGCTACTGTTACTTATACAACCTATAGGTTTGGTTAATTTGATACTAGGATTTATTAAACCAAATACCAAGTAAAACCTCCTGATCTAAGACATAAATCTTATATTTGTCTTGAAAAATCCAATATTTTAATGAACTGGAAACAACTTATATCTGCTAAACGGTGGGGTTATGAAGACCGTATGGCGTATGAACAATTTGATGCGAGATCCGAATTTCAACGCGATTATGACCGTTTGATTTTTTCATCACCATTTCGTCGATTACAGAATAAGACTCAGGTGTTTCCTTTGCCGGGTGCGGTGTTTGTCCACAACAGATTAACACATAGCTTAGAGGTAGCATCCGTAGGTCGTTCATTGGGCAGGATATTTTATAATTCCTATAAAAAAATCAATCCACTTGTCGATCAAGATTTTCCATTGTTACAGGAAATAGATACCATTATTGCGACGGCATGTTTAGCCCATGATTTGGGTAATCCAGCATTTGGACATTCTGGGGAGTCCGCTATTTCTGCATATTTTACAGGAAAGGGTTTGGAATTTAAGTCGAAATTGACAGATGATCAGTGGGCTGATTTGGTTTCTTTTGAGGGTAATGCAAATGCTTTACGTATTCTGACTAATAATTTTAACGGTAAAGATAAAAGTGGTTTTGCTTTGACATATAGTTCATTAGCTGCTATTATTAAATACCCTTGTAGTGCACTAAAAGGTAGTGATAAAAAAACATTGCATCGTAAGAAGTATGGTTTTTTTCAATCAGATAAAGAATCATTTTTAAAGATTGTGAACGAATTGGGCATGTCAAAAGATGAGGAAGATGTTTACAAGCGTCATCCTTTGGTTTTTTTGGTGGAGGCTGCTGATGATATTTGTTACAATATTATTGATTTGGAGGATGCACATCGTCTCGGTATATTGAGTTATGCGGAAGTTGAAGATTTACTTTTGCCACTTTGTCAAGACACTAAACTGAAAGCAAGATTAGCGCAGTTGAATGATGAAGAAAGCCGTATAAGTTTAATGCGTGCCAAAGCTATAAATACGTTGATTGGTGCGACTTCAAAAGTTTTTTTTGATGAACAAGAAGCAATATTGGCTGGAACATTTGACAAGAGTCTTATTGATGCTTTAGATTCAGATTTACGTACTGCGATGAAGATAATCCAGGAAATTTCGTACAAACAGATATATAACGCCTCTTCAGTCGTAGAGATTGAAGTAGCAGGTTATAAGGTGATGGAGGGGATTTTGGAAGAGTTTGTTCCAGCTTATCTTTCGGATAAGCCAAATAACCTACACAAAAAATTAAAGGCGTTAATGCCAGAACAGTTTCACAGTGGTAGTGAAGATGTATATGATAGAATACGTGATGTATTAGATTTTGTCTCAAGTATGACTGATTTATATGCATTGCAATTGTATCGCAAGATTAAAGGAATTGAAATAGCAACGTTATAGTGATAGAGAAAGGATTGTTTCCGAGAATATGAAAGTAGTAATAGCAGAAAAGCCTTCGGTTGCACGAGATTTGGCGCGTGTGATGGGTGCGAAGGATGTGAAAGATGGATATATTGAAGGAAATGGCTATGCGTTCACCTATGCTTTTGGGCATTTGGTACAATTGTGTACGCCTCAGGCGTATGGCTATAATACTTGGTCTGTAAGTAATCTTCCTATTATTCCAGCCAAATTTGGATTGGAAGTAAAAAAGGTTCGTAAAGACGGAAAGCAAATTGATGATTATGGTGCGTTAAAGCAAGTCAACATCATTAAAAATTTATTGGAGAAAGCGGAAGAAATCATTGTGGCAACGGATGCTGGGCGAGAGGGGGAGTTGATTTTTCGTAATATCTATTATTATTTAGGTTCAAAAGTACCTTTCAAGCGTTTGTGGATTTCTTCACAAACCGATAAAGCCATCAAAGAAGGATTTGCGAATCTCAAAGAAGGTATCGAATATGATAGTTTGTATCAATCGGCGCGTTCTCGCTCGGAATCGGATTGGTTGATCGGTATCAATGCGACACAAGCTATCACATTGGCGGCAGGAAATAAAGGATTATTGTCTTTGGGACGTGTGCAGACACCTACCTTGGCGATGATTTGCTCACGCTATTTGGAAAATAAGGATTTCAAACCATTAACATTCTATAAGATTCAAGCAGGCTTTGAGAAAGATAATATTTCGTTCAAAGCGACTTCAGAAAAAATTGATAAAAAGGATCTAGCTCAAGAAACTTTTGCAAAGCTGACGGTTGGATCTGAAGCAAAAATTATAAATGTCGAAGCGAAGGAGACTAAAGAACAACCTCCTTTACTGTTTGATTTAACTTCTTTGCAGCAAGATGCTAATAAGAAATACGGCTATTCGGCGGATCAAACGTTGAGTATTGCGCAAAGCTTGTATGAAAAGAAAGTCATTACCTATCCACGTACAGGTTCACGATACATTGGCGAAGATGTTTTCGAACAGATAGAATCTTTATTCCAACATTTAGCGGATACTGCGGAGGAAAGCATCGCCGCCATATCTCGTAATCTGATAGGAGCAAAGCTCAATAAGCGTTCTGTCGATGAGAAAAAAGTAACGGATCACCATGCATTATTGGTGACGGATGAAAAGCCAGGCCCAATGCTCAAAGAGCAGCAAAATATCTACAATATGATTGCGAAACGTATGGTAGAGAGCTTTTCGGAAGTCTGTTTGAAAGATATTACTACCGTGACGATTGATGCGGCAGGAGTAGAATTGATAGCCAAAGGAACTGTCATTCGTCAGTATGGTTGGAGATTGTCTGCAGATCAAGTTGAAATGCCTGATGAAGACAAAAATACAGACGATCAAGACAACGAAAATGGGCAGTTGCCTAAGTTGACAGCAGAAGAATTATTAGAGATTCTTTCTTTAGAACTTTCTGAACGTTTTACCAAAGCGAAGCCTATTCATACAGAAGCTTCTTTGCTGAAAGCAATGGAAACTTCGGGTAAGGAAATCGAAGATGAGGAAATGCGTCAGGCGATGAAAGACTGTGGTTTGGGAACTCCAGCGACGCGTGCAGCGACTATTGAAACGTTATTCCAACGTGATTATATTAAGCGTGACAAAAAGAAACTGATACCCACGGAAAAAGGTTTGGCTTTATACAATTTAGTTAAAGATCGTTCTATTGCGAAAGTGACGCTGACAGGTAAATGGGAACAAAAATTGGAAGAAATGCGTGCTAATAAAGTATCTTATGATGTCTTTATGAAGCATATTAAGGACTACACGGCAAAGATCACTAAAGAGCTACTACAATTGAGAATGTCTATTCCTCAAGAGGAAATCAAACCTCAACAAAAAGGTAAGATCAAATGTCCTAAGTGTGAGCCGGGCAATATCCATCTTTATGATAAAGTTGCACAGTGTGATCATTATGCAAGAGGTTGTGATTTTAAAATCTGGCGTACATTAAATGGCGTTTTCCTCGAAGAGAAAGAAATGAAAAATCTCTTAGAAAAGGGTAAAACTTCAGAACTCAAAGGTGTTAAAACCAAAGAAGGACAAACTGTGAATGCGTCTTTGGTTTTTCAAGATTTTAAAGTGAATGTGGGGTAAAAAAGAGGTTGAAATTTAAATTTCAACCTCTCTTAACCATCCCTACCACCAAACAATATTGCGCAATGACATAAGTCAGCATCACGCTCATTCCTCCAAGTAAAGACTGTTTATAAAATAGATTGATTGCCAAAATTGAGTCGGATAAAACGAATAAGATAGCACCAACAATTAGCCATGTTTGTTTTGTCCCTAAGGCAATATACAACATCAATCCTATGGTGAGTGCATATAGGATAACTGGAATTTTCATCCCTCCTAAATGAGGATACAAAAATCCAATTAAGCTGCCTACAAAAATCAAAATGAGTGGAATTAAAGCTAAATTTTTGTGTTGGAAAAATTGTTTAAAGGTAAGTATATAGAAAATATGTGCTAGTAAAAAGCTACTTAATCCTGCTATAAATCCGCCTTTAAACATTAAAAACAAATCACCAAAAAAGCTCATCACTAAGCCAGCTAGAAATAGTTTGTTTATTTTATTCGTACTAAAAGCATAATATGCAATCAAAATTGGAACTAACAATGTTTTGGTGCCGAACCGCAATTGGTGACCTACTTGTAAACCAATAATACATTGATCTAACACAAAAACAATTACCAAAAGGATTAGTAGAACTCGTGTAAACATAATCTCGGGACGAAAAATTGATCTAAATTCACTTTAATTTGCTATTTCTTTCTTATCCAATACCTTATTCAGCTGTTCCATGTCCAATTCATTTTCCCATTTTGCAATTACTAATCCAGCTGTAGCATTACCAATAATATTAGTCAACGCTCTGGCTTCACTCATAAAGCGATCAATACCAAACACGATAGCAATAGATTCTACTGGAATATGCCCCACTACAGGAAGAGTAGCTGCTAAAATAATAAAACCAGATCCTGTTACACCTGCTGCTCCATTAGAGGTAATGGTCAATACAAATAACAAGAACAATTGCTCACTTAATCCCATTGGTTGATTAATAGCTTGTGCTAAAAATACAGATGCCATTGTCAAATATATAGCTGTCCCATCCAAATTAAAGGAATAACCTGTTGGGATTACTAGTCTTACAACCGATTTATTACATCCCGCTCTTTCTAACTTTTCCATTATTGCTGGAAGTACCGATTCTGAAGATGAGGTGCCTAATACGATTAGAAGTTCTTCTCTGATATAAACTAGAAATTTCCAAAGACTAATCTTGTTGCGGTAAAGTACCAAACCGATAAATACGAAGATATAAATCAAACAAGCGACATAGAACCATAGCATCATCATGCCAAGTGATTTAAGGATATCAAGACCATATCTACCTACCGTAAAACCAATTGCTCCCATAGCTCCTAATGGAGCTACTTTCATAATCATTTTGATCACAAGGAATATACCGTCTAAGAATGATTGCAAAACTACTTTTACAGGTTCTGCTTTTTCTCCCATTTTGGCAAATGCAAATCCTAATAGGATCGCAAAAAATAATACTTGAAGTATATTTCCTTCTGCTAGCGAGCCAATAATGTTATTTGGAATAATATCAAGTAAGAATTCAATTATTCCTTCTTGTTTTTTTCCTCCTTCGATAAATGTTCCTACTTGACTAGTATCTAAGTGATTGATATTAATATTCATACCCGCACCAGGTTGTGCTAGATTGATAACCACGAGGGCTATAAACATTCCAACAAAAGTAGTTATTTGGAAATAAATCATAGAGCGAAGACCAATTGTCCCTACTTTTTTGACATCTTGCATACCCGAGATCCCAAGTACGATACTACAGAATATCAATGGTGCAATGATCATTTTGATAAGCTTGATAAAACCATCTCCAAATGGTTTCAATGCGACACCCATATCAGGATAAAAATGCCCCAATGCAATACCAATTAGAATAGCAATAATTACTTGAAAGTAAAGTGTTTTAAAAAGTCGTTTCATTAAAATAATTTGGTTTTATAGGTTTATGTTATCCTAAATTTAGACCCTAAAATAACTTAATTTTTAAAATATCAAGGATATAATTGTTTTTTAGATGCTTAAAAAAAAATAGCGTAGACAATTAAGTTTACGCTATTAATTAGATCTTCTCGAAGAGACTTTATTTTTGCAAAATATCCGTCAACGCTTTTTTAATGGTAGGGAATTTAAACTCAAAACCATGTTGTATTAATCTTTCTGGTAATACCCATCGACTTTTCAACAAAAGTTCTGTTTCTGTCCCGATGATTACTGCGCCAATTTTTAATAGTAATGATGGAGCGGGTAAGCCAAAGGGAATATTTTTAACGTTTCTGAATGTCTCCATAAAAGCCCTATTATTAATAGGATTGGGTGATGAACAATTGATTACGCCGTTTAAGTGTTTGTTTGATTCGATAAATCGGATAATTTGAAATAGATCTTCAATATGAATCCAACTAAACATTTGTTCACCATCTCCTTGCTGACCTCCTAATCCAAATTTGACTAGATTGTCAAATGGTTCTATTACACCGCCGTTTTTTCCTAACACTATCGCCATCCGCAGTGCAACTTGACGTGTTGCAAGAAATTCGAATTGATGGAATGTCTGTTCCCATTTCTTTGCCACCTCTACTGAAAATCCAGTACCAATATCCCCATCTTCTTCAGTCATTGGTCTATCGCGTGCATCTCTATAAATTGTTGCGGTACTGGAATTAATCCACAGTTCAGGAGGATATTTACAACCCTTAATTGCTTCACCTAAAATTTCAGTTGTTTCTGTACGAGAAGAGAATATTTCCGCTTTATTTTTTTCGTTGTAACGACAATTGACTGTTTTCCCAGCAAGATTTATCAGTAAAGTTGAATTTTCCAATTCTCCAGTGATTTTAGCAATATCCAGCCAGTTCAAATCACCATGATTGCGAGCTATCACTTTTACTTCATATCCTAGATTTTCATATTCTTTCTTTAGATACTTGCCTACAAAACCTGTACCACCTGCTAATATGACTTTTTTCATGACGACTGAGTATTTAAAATTTAGTGAGCTATTGGGGTGCTTCTACGTTGTTTAGCGATTCTTTTACCTCTGAAGAATAAAAACATGTTTAAGAAAAGCATAATACCTAAATAAATGCTAAATCCACCGATTTTGTAACTCAATTGTTCTATCAAGTCTTGAACTTTCGCTTGATCGAGGTACATTTCTAATATGTATAATGCAAATCCAATATTTAGCAGGTAGAATCCTATTCTGAATAAATTATTAGTAGCGACCGCGACATCAGGACGCCCATGAAAGATATCGTTCATATAAACTAAACTATTTTTGAATAAAATATACGCTACATAGTAGGTCAGACCAATAGCTATAGGCAAATAAATACTATACCCTATTACGGTTAAATTTTCCATGATAATTAGTTTTTAGTTGTGAGTTTATTTTTATTATAATTCGATGTTATGTAAATAATCAACATGTTATTGTAATGAAGAAATGCAAGTATAAGTACTAGAATACCTGTCTTTTCTAAGGTACTAGACAGCATATCGGATACAGATTCAATTCTCTTCCAATAGCTAAACTGGATAATAGCATAGCCCATATTGAATAAATAATAGCCAGTTAGCAAAAGATTGTTAGTTGTATCTGTCAGTTCTTCTTTATTTTGAAAAAATGAAAGGATAAATATTCTTCCGTTACGATGAAATAGCCTTCCCACCCAAATGATAATGTAAATCGTGATGAGTGAAAACAATGCGTACGAAAGGATATTAAAATTCATAGTCTAAATAATAAATTTGAATAACTTAATTAATAAATCAGCTCGATTTGATGCAAATACCTTATTGGCGATTTTTTCCAATTGATCGGTCAGTTCCTGAATTTCCTTTACCGTATTGTGAAACTCTTTACCATCATCTGTCGTTTCTTTCTCCGTCGCAACAGTTATTTCTTTCAGAATATCCATTACAGGATCTAATTCCTTTTTCTTGCGCATAATGGCAATTTTCATCGCCCATTTTAAAACCTCTTTCTCCGCGACAAAATATTCTTTACGATCCCCGGCTATATGCTTTTTGTAGACAATACCATAGTCTATCAGTTGTCGGATACTCATATTTGCATTTCCGCGTGAGATAACTAACATTTCCATGATTTCATCTGTCGAAATGGGATTGCTACTGGATAGGAGTAATGCATGTACTTGCGCTACGGATTTATTGATTCCCCATTCCGTGCCTAATGCACCCCAGGTGTCTATAAATTGTTGTTTTGCTTCTTCTAGTTTCATGTTTATTTATAAAAAAGTATGCTTAATAATGAAATGACTAAACCGACAAAGTAAAGTATAGGTATTGATTGAGTATTTGCACTTCTAAATTTACATCCCAACCCCCAGAAAAGTAGACCTATAAAACTTATGGGGTAAGAAATAAATGCAGCAACTCCATACACCCAAATCCATCCTGTGAGTAAAAACCAAATTCCACAAATGATCGATATGATGTGAAATAGCATTCCGATTGTTTCTTTTCTCATTGTCTATCTAATTTGTTATTCAAATATAATTATATTTTCTAAACTTTCAATAAATATTGAAAATAAAATAAATTAATTTTGGTCAACTCATCGTAATAAGGGAAACTAAGGATTTATTAACGATTGAATTATATTACCTTTGCTCTCGATATGACAACAAGACTTTACAATCCGTTTTTAGATTTCAAATTTGATAGCAGTACGTGTTTTTTGACAGGAGAGAAGTTAGCATCAGCTGATGTGAGCATTCAAGTATTCCCTGTTTGGATGATGCGTACATTTGATTTGGAAGATAAGCCATTCAAATTACTGGATGAGAGTTTCGTTCCTTATAAACAATTACAGTTACCATGTTCATCTTCTAGTGCTATTGCATTTGAGCAAGTAGAATCTGTAGTAGAACGAGCTATGGAAAATGGTTTTGCCGCGGTTAAAGATCTTCCGCAAGAAACATTATTTCATTGGGTAGCTAAGATTTTATATGGTGTTGTATTCAACGAAATTCAAGCAGGTATGCGTCAGGCAGTGTTATCTGGAGAACCAATGAATTTTTCACAAGCTCTAGTACACAAATTTCGTAATCTCCATGGTATGCTGCAATCTATTGCTGTTCCGATGGAATTTGAAAATAAAAATCCTTTTACTGTTCAGGTTTTCGAGGTAGATAATGCAGAAGATACATTTTTGTATCGTGATGAAATCAATACCTTGATTTTTTCATTGCGAATGAAAGACTTTGCAATTATTGCGACACTTCAAGATAATGGTACCAATGCGATCTATCATGATGAAATTTTGGCAAAAGTAGAGGGGAAGAAGTTACACCCTGTTCAGTTTGAAGAGATATGTGCACGTTTTTTTTATTCAGCTTATCTATTCAACCGTCTTCCAGAATACACCTATATGGAAACACCTCACAAAGTTTTCGTTGAACCTATGCCTTTGAATGATTGGACACTCAAGCCAATTTTCGACAATTGGGTAGTGAAGACCTACGGTCAGGTATTGGAAAGTTTTTGGAAACCCTGGGGATTTTTATTGTTTGAAATCATTCAAAATCCGGAGAAACCTATGTCTTTTATATTAGATGAAAATGGAGATTTTCGAACTGATATTGGTTTAGCGAAAAGTTAGCAAATCACACAAAAATCGGTGCAGATAATATATAGAAAGATTATAGGTATTATTAGCAAGGATGCATTAATAAATATTAATATGGCAGCTAATGTTGTGTTATATAATCTTACACTTATTATTGCTGAAATTAATCCTAATGGTATGCTGAAACAGCTAATTATCAGTATGTAACCTACTATATCTGAAGGCAACTAATCCTTCACTGTATTTAGAGCTAAAGCTCCAGTTAGTAGGCTGTTGAAAAGAGTAAATATCAAAGCAATTTTACCCCAGTATATTGCTCTTTCAAATTCCATCTATTTCTTACCTCTATTGTGACTTTTAGTAGAAGTATTCGTAACTTTTGGTTTGTTATTGTCTGACTTTTTTGCAAAATTATTATAATATACTATTAATGCTGAAGGACCAATAACCGGTATCATTAACCCTAAAAAGGTCAAAACAAGCTGACCACCTGTAGCATTTTTTAATTTGAACAATCGAAATAGCATGATGCCTGTTAAGGCCATGTGAATTAATAATACAATATTTACCAGTAGCGCTTTATCAATATTCATAACTACAAAGATACAATATCGTTAATAGATCTTAGGATAGATTTTTAATGTAGCTGTAGATATGAGTCTTGTTTGATGTCTGAATCATCTGATAGGAATTCCTTATGTTTTTCCATAGGAATACAAATGTGAAAAATAGTACCTTGACCTATAGTGGATTCTACTTGTAAAGTCCAACCTAAACTCTCTACAAAATCATGACATAACAATAATCCGATTCCTGCACCCTGTTCATCAAGCGTCCCCCTTGAGCTTATACGGCTTCTGTCATGGTTAAACATCTTTTTTACTTGTTCATGTGACATACCTACTCCATTATCCCTGATATAGAAATCAATCTCCGAGCCTTTGTTCTTTATTCCAACTTCAATCTGTTTGTAGAATTCACTATATTTAATCGCATTGTGTAGGATATTTCTAACGATGAATTCGAAACGCATTTCGTCCCCATAAATTTCGAAATCATTGGGTATAAGATTTTTAATTTGTAATTGTTTTAATTTAATTGACGAAGATAAAGTATTCTCCGTTTTTTGGATTGTAGTATATAAATTGAAATGAGACCACTTAATCGAATTGGACTTCATTTGAGATTTTGACCAAAATAATAGATCATTTAGTAGATTGGAAGTTACATGTAATTCTTTTTTTAAGTTATCCATTAAATAGGAATAATCACTGTTTGATAATTTCTGTTCTACAGACATATCAACAATTATCTTCAATGAATTGATTGGAGATTTTAAATCATGTGAAATAATTGAAAATAACTTCGTTTTGAAGGATTCTGATTGTTTCAGTAGTTGGTTTTGCTGGTGAACTAAATTTGCTTGCTTTCTAATTTCTTGTTCTGATTTTGAAAGGGCAATATTTTTGTTGCGCAACTTAATTACTAAAAAAAGTAATACTAAGGCAAATAAAATCGAAATAGTAGTAATTACCCTAGTTTTATGTAAGTTGTCTTGAGTTATTTTATTTTTTAAAGTTAAGTTGGCATTTTCCAAGTCCTTTTTTTCGGTCTCATACTGGATATTTAATTCTTCACGAACTTTTTGTCTCGATAAGAGTAGTTTATTGTAATTGTTTTCATTTAGAGAATCTAATGTAGAAGACGTATTGGAGCGGAGGTTTCTGATCATATTTCTCAATACGATTATTTCGTCATCATGCATATTTAATATATGAAACGCTTTATTTTGACCTAAAAAAACATAAAGACCATCCAATATTGATTGTGCTAATTCATGCTCCTTATTTATGACGGCAATTTTTGCTAGTAGTAGTTTACTGCTTCCCACACCTTCACCGTTCTTATGTGTTAACGCATATTGTTCTGCCTTTGTAGCATAGAGTTGGGCAGTTTTATAATCTTTAGATTCAAAATAAACATATGCTAGGATGGTATATGTTTTTTCTAAGGTTCGGTCTGTTTTAAGCTTTTCCTTATAAAGTATCGCTTCCTTAAGATGCTTAATTGCTAAATTCTTGTCTTTTATCTTTTTATTTTCGCTGAATTTGTCTTTGTAATAATTTCCGAGATTATTATTAAGACCTGCTAAGAGTTTGACATTATTACTTTTTAACGCGTATTCTCGGCTTTTATGGTAGAATTTTACGGCTTGCTCGAGATCTTGGCCTCTATAATAATTATTACCAATATTGAGGAGGGTTTCAGCTATACCAAGTGTGTCTTTTTTTTCTTCACGAATTTTTAGAATTTTGTAATGTAACTTTATACTTTCCTCATGTTTGTCAAGTATGAATAAGCATACCGCTTCTAAATTCATACAACGCGTCAATAATTGATGTGATTCTGTGTTTTCAAAATATTGAACACCTTGTTTTGCCCATAATAACGCATTTTTTGTATCACTGGCATATGTATTTCTCGCTAAATCATAATAAATACGACCATTAGTGGAGTCAGGATTATTCGTGCTTACTAATTTGAGTAAGCTGTCCACGTTGATATTTTGGGCATATGAGCTTGAATTTGATAATACTAAAGAAAGATAAACTAAAAATAGTTTAACTAATTGATTTGGTAGCATGTGGTTTGGTAAATGTAGTAATCAAATATAAAAATTTATCTTTAATTATTCATTCTTACCATAATGTAAAACAAAAAAGGCTCATCAATTGATGAGCCTTTTTTGTGAGAGGATAAGTATTAAGCGTGTATGTCTCTTTGTGAGATAACTTTAGCGCCTAAATATTCTCTATTTAATCTTGAGATATTTGTCAATTTGATACCTACTGGACATTCAGCTTCACAAGCTCCTGTGTTTGTACAGTTACCGAAACCTTCTGCATCCATTTGATCAAACATTGCCTGAGCACGCTCGTAACGTTCAGTTTGACCTTGAGGTAATAATGCAAATTGAGATACTTTAGCTGATACGAACAACATAGCTGAAGCATTTTTACATGCAGCTACACAAGCTCCACATCCGATACATGTAGCTGATTCGAAAGCTTCGTCAGCGATTACTTTAGGGATGGCAATTGCATTAGCATCAGGCACCCCGCCAGTGTTTACATTTACATAACCACCTGCTTGTTGAATACGATCAAATGCAGTACGATCTACAGCTAAATCTTTCAATACCGGGAATGCAGCTGCTCTCCAAGGCTCGATTACGATAGTTTGTCCATCGTGAAAAGAACGCATATGTAATTGACAAGTTGTAGTTCCTTGGTTAGGACCATGTGGACGACCATTGATCACCAATGAACACATGCCACAGATACCTTCACGACAATCGTGATCGAAATATATAGGGTCTTCACCCTTACGAGTCAAATCATCGTTAACGATGTCAAGCATTTCTAAGAAAGACATATCATCAGCGATGTCTTTAGCTTGAATAGTCACGAATTGACCTGTTGATTTATCATTTTTTTGACGCCAAACTTTAAGCGTTAAATTCATGTGATTACTCATATCTATATATGATTTGAGATTTGAGAGTCTGGATGTGAGACATTAGTATTTATCTATTATCTCACATCTAACAACTCAGATCTATTTATAACTTCTTTGTGTTAACTTAACATTTTCGAATACCAACTCTTCTTTGTGAAGAACTTCTGGTTGATTGTCACCTGTGTATTCCCAAGCAGCTACGTATGCATATTCTTCGTCATTACGTTTCGCTTCACCTTCTTCTGTTTGTGATTCCAGACGGAAGTGACCACCACATGATTCTTCACGATTCAATGCATCGTCAACCATTAATTCACCTAACTCGATAAAGTCAGCTACACGACCAGCTTTTTCTAAAGACATATTCATCTCTTCATTCTCGCCTAATACATTTGCATTAGTCCAGAATTCTTTTTTCAAGTCTTGAATTAAGCCTTTAGCTTTTGTTAAGCCTTCTGCTGTACGAGCCATACCACAGTATTCCCACATGATGTGACCTAATTCTTTGTGAATATCATCAACCGTTTTAGTACCACGCAGTGCTAATAATTTGTTGATGTTATCTTCTACATCTTTACGTGTTTGTTCGAATGCTGGATGATTTTTATCAACAGGAGCAAATGATCCTAAATTAGCTAAATAATCACCTACAGTGTAAGGAATTACGAAATAACCATCTGACAGACCTTGCATTAATGCAGAAGCACCTAAACGGTTTGCACCGTGGTCAGAGAAGTTAGCTTCTCCTAAACAGTATAATCCTGGTACCGTCGTCATCAAATTGTAATCAACCCATACACCACCCATTGTATAGTGAACAGCAGGGTAGATACGCATTGGTTGTTTATATGGATTCTCATCTGTAATCTTGTGATACATATCGAACAAGTTACCATACTTAGCACGTACTGTATCTTCACCCATACGGTTGATAGCGTCTGCGAAATCTAAGTATACTGCGAAGCCCGTTTTACCAACACCACGACCATCGTCTACCATTTCTTTAGCATTACGAGATGCTACATCACGAGGTACTAAGTTACCGAATGAAGGGTATTTGCGCTCTAAGAAATAATCTCTGTCGTCTTCTTTGATATCTGCAGCTTTCAATTCTCCTTTACGGATTTTCTCAGCTAATTCTTTAGTTTTTGGAACCCATACACGACCATCATTACGTAATGACTCTGACATCAACGTTAATTTTGATTGGTGATCACCTGTAACAGGGATACAAGTAGGGTGGATTTGTGTATAACAAGGATTCGCGAAGTAAGCGCCACGTTTGTGCGCTCTCCAAGAAGCTGTTACGTTACAACCCATAGCGTTAGTTGATAAGAAGAACACGTTACCATAGCCACCTGTACACAATAATACAGCATGACCTTCGTGTGTTTCAATCTTACCCGATACTAAATCACGAGTGACGATACCTCTTGCTTGACCATCAATTTTTACTAAATCCAACATCTCGTGACGAGTGTAGGATTTAACTTTACCTTTATGGATTTGACGGTTCAATGCAGAGTATGCGCCTAATAATAATTGTTGTCCAGTTTGTCCACGCGCATAGAATGTACGTGAAACTTGTGAACCACCGAAAGAACGGTTGTCTAATAAACCACCATATTCACGAGCGAAAGGAACACCTTGAGCCACACATTGGTCGATGATATGTACTGAATTTTCAGCTAGACGGTGTACGTTTGATTCACGTGCACGGTAGTCACCACCTTTGATTGTATCATAGAATAAACGGAAGACAGAGTCACCGTCATTCTGATAGTTTTTAGCTGCATTGATACCTCCTTGTGCTGCGATAGAGTGCGCACGACGTGGTGAATCTTGGTAACAGAATGTCTTTACATTGTACCCTAATTCAGCTAAAGATGCAGCTGCAGAAGCACCTGCTAATCCTGTACCTACTACAATAATAGTAAATTTACGTTTGTTGGCAGGATTTACCAACTTCATATTGAATTTATGTTTTGACCATTTCTCGGCTAATGGGCCTGCTGGTACTTTAGAATCTAACATATCTTTATTTTTAAATAGAGATTACAAACCTTTGAAAAAGAAATACAATGGCATTGCAGCGAATGCAATAGGGATAATCACTCCGAAAACCCAAATACCAATTGACTTAACAATTCCGATATATCTTCTGTGGTTGAAACCTATAGTCTGGAATGCAGATTGAAAGCCATGAATTAAGTGAAATGACAACGCTGCCATTGCAACTAAATACAATAAGACGATTAATGGATTTTGGAATGTATAAGCTACTTGCTTGTACAAATCTTTTGTTTGAATAGTTTCTACCCCATTGTTTACGTAGATTTTGTAACCATCGTAGTTTGATGGTAATTGATCTGATGCAATAGTTTGACGATTGCCAGTAGCTAATTCAGTATTATACTCAATAAAAGGAGTAGAACCGAATTTGTATTGAAACCAAAAATGCTGTAAGTGTGTAGCTAGGAATACTAAAATAATAGTACCCAAGATACCCATGTTGCGAGAATTCCATTTGCTGTTTGCATTACCAGCTGACTGGTTGTAGCCAATAGGTCTAGCAGCTTTGTTTTTCGTCGTCAAGATTAATGCGTAGACAGCATGGATGATAATAGAAGCATAAAGTAAGTATGATACTACTTTAATAGGCGCGAAATTCGTCATGAAATACGCGTAATTGTTGAATGCATAGCCTTCGTCATTCTGAAATAACTGTAAGTTACCAATCAAGTGAATTACTAGGAACGTACATAAAAATAGTCCTGTTAAGCTCATGATTAATTTCTTACCTAGAGAAGAACTAAATAGCGGCTTTGATTTACTACTCATTATCCTTTAATGTTTAAATTTTTCTTGCAAAAATACCTAATCATTTATTAAAATGACTTTAAACACATAAAAAAGATATAATTTAGAATTGTTCTAAGCAATGTCTGTGTAATGTCAGGTATTGTGTTTTAGATTATCTGGGCTCATATTTTATCTAATACGAACCTATGGATTTTAGTGATTTTTAAAATAAGCTATATCCTAAGCTTATAGTCCATAAATTAAGCGTCTGTTTTCCAGCGCTTTCGTTTTTGCTCATGTTTCCTAATCCATATTCATAACGTACATCGATGATGAATTTGCTGAAATCTACACCTGTACCTACCACTACTGAAGAAAATTTGTCTTTATATTCTTTTAATTCATCAAGTGCACCATTTACATTGTCCTTGTATGGGTTGTTCTCATCTACAACAAATGAAAATAAAGGTCCAGCTTGTAACTTTAATTTAATTGGACCAATAGGGAATTTTGTTCCTAGAAGTACCGGTACATCTATGTTTGTGAATTTTAAATCACCTTTAATTAAATTAGAACCAGCATCCTCAGCTTCGGGGTGAATTTTTGCACTTTTGCTGGTGAAATATGCTTCGGGTTGGATATGAAATTTATCACCACCTAATCGTGTGAATATACCAGCTAAATACCCAACACTGTTTTCGTTGTTGAAAATCTCTTTGTCTGCTTTGATCTCAGCTACATTAAAACCTGCTTTAATACCAAGTTTGAAATCTTGTGCATTTGCTGATGAGATAAATGCAGTAACAGCCAATAATCCCAATAATATTGTTTTTTTCATAGAATAAATGTTATTTTAGACCTTCAAAATTATAAAATCATTTTTTAAATTATGTCAAGCCTTAAAATTACTAATTCTGATTGGGAAATTCTTAAATTAAAGCTCCAACGCAAATATAACCACTTATCTGATGAGGATCTAGCTTATAATGAGGGCGAAGAAAATCAACTTATAAATAGATTGGCAAAACGTTTGAAACGTACTCAAGAGTATGTTATCTTCACACTCTCAAAACAATTGGCAGATTTAACAAGTAATAGATTGTAACAATTAAATATGGAAATCAGTTGGGGAGATTTTGAAAAAGTTGATCTACGTGTCGGTACAGTGCTGGAAGCTAACGATTTTCCGGAGGCTCGAAAACCAGCTTATCAATTGGTAATAGATTTCGGACAAGAAATAGGTCTTCTTAAATCAAGCGCACAAATTACCAAACATTATTCAAAAGAAGATTTAATTGGTAGACAAATTGTAGCTGTAGTAAACTTCCCGAAGAAACAAATAGGGAAATTTATGTCAGAATGTCTTGTTACTGGATTTGCTGATGTTAATGGTGATATTGTTTTGACAAGTGTAGAAAGAACTTTGCCAAATGGGGCAAAATTAATTTAAAATGACGATATATAATTTTGAAGACGACGCTTCGCATATGAATCTTGACCAGATGTATATGAGAGAAGCTTACAAGTTGGCTCAAAAAGCCTATGAAGAAGATGAGGTGCCTATAGGAGCCATAATAGTTTCACATGGAAAAATAATCGGAAAGGGATATAACCTTACTGAACGATTAAATGATGTAACTGCACATGCGGAAATGCAAGCTTTTACCGCTGCAGCTAATTATTTGGGCGGTAAATATTTAAAGGATTGTACACTTTATGTGACTGTTGAGCCTTGTGTAATGTGTGCAGGAGCTTCTTATTGGACACAAATATCCAAAATTGTGTATGGAGCTAAAGACGAAAAAAGAGGATATGCGTCTATAAATCCTAAAATTGTTCATCCAAAAACAGAAGTTATTGCAGGAGTCATGGAGGCTGAATGTCGTGAATTAATGCAGCAATTTTTTAAGAGCAAGCGCTAAAGTTTTCCACAAAATGGCATTTAAATGAAACATTAAGGCATATGAATTGTTATATTCGTATTGTCTTTTAATATTAAAATTCAATAATTTAAAAATAAGTAACTATGGCATTTGAATTAGAAGCGTTACCATACGCAAATGACGCATTAGAACCTCATATTGATAAAGATACGATGGAAATCCATCATGATCGTCACCACCAAGCTTATGTAGATAATTTAAATAAAGCTATCGCTGGTACTGACGCTGAAAATGCATCTTTGGAAGATATTATCAAAAATATTAGTAAATACTCTGCTGCTGTTCGCAATAATGGTGGTGGGCACTACAACCACAAATTGTTTTGGTCTGTATTAGGTCCTAACGCTGGTGGCGAGCCTACAGGTGAGTTAGCTGATGCTATCAATGCAACGTTTGGTTCTTTCGCAGAATTAAAAACACAATTGCAAAACGCTGGAGCGACACGTTTTGGTTCGGGTTGGTCTTGGTTGATCGTTACTGCTGATGGTAAATTGGCGGTGACTTCTACACCTAATCAAGATAATCCATTAATGGATGTGGCAGAAGTAAAAGGAACTCCTATTTTGGGTATTGATGTGTGGGAACATGCGTACTACTTAAAATATCAAAACAAGCGTCCTGCTTATTTAGATGCAGTTTTCAATGTAATTAATTGGGATGCTGTAGCGGCTAATTATGCAGCAGCTAAATAATTAGGATCTTGATACAAGGTTTGAAAGGCGACATCATGTATGTCGCCTTTATTTTTTAAATTTGATGTGATATGAAAATTTTCAATCTAGTCATATTTATCATTTCGATAATGTTTTTGTCTTCTTGTCAAAGTAAGTCGAAGTTGAGTAGAGAATATGTTAAAGTGGAGGGAATAAAAATGGAAAATAGAGAAGTTGCCATATTGGCTGGTGGTTGTTTTTGGTGTGTTGAAGCCCCAATATTGCTGTTAGAAGGTGTGGATACTGTAGTTTCGGGGTATATTGGTGGGTATACAGAAAATCCCACATATGCTCAAATATGCACCGGAAATACAGGGCATGCCGAAGCCGTAAAAGTCACATATGATACTACAAAAATTACTTTCGATGAACTGTTGGAAGTGTTTTTTACAATGCATGATCCTACACAATTGAATCGTCAAGGTAATGATGTCGGGACACAATATCGTTCTGCTATTTTTCCTGTTAATAAAGAACAAGAGGAGAGGAGCCGTTATTATATCTCCGCACTAAATAAATCTGGAGCTTATGATAATCCAATTGTGACTACTATAGAAATGGCTGATAAATTTTATCAAGCAGAAGATTATCACCAAAATTATTACAACAATAATCCTAATGAGATGTATTGTCAATTGGTGGCACGCCCGAAAGTGGAAAAAGTGAAGAAAGTGTTCGCGAATAAACTAAAGAACAAGTAGATTCGCTATATGAAACCAATTCAATTTACCGTTTCTGTCTATGGCGAGGGAGTCTTTGCTGTTTTAGAAGATAAAAAAGAAAATTTTTATAACTATTATCACCGTCATGACGAAGCGCAGATAACCTATGTTTTGCGTGGAAAGGGAACGATAATGGTCGGTAATGTGATGCAGTCATTTCAATCTGGAGATATTTTCGTGCTTAAACCCAATGAACCTCATATGTTCGATAGAGAGGTGGAAGTAGAAGAGGAAAGGGGCGATATTCATGCTATTCACATTTTTGTGAATTTGGAGCGGATGAAAAAGTTATATCATATTCCTGAATTTGAATCTGTTCGTGACTATCTAAATGAACTACATACATCGAAGATGTTAGACCGTTCGATTTCGGAATCAATGATACATTTTTTTACAAATCTGATGGTAAAAACGGGGATGCCCCGTTTTACAGAGTTTCTGCAACTTTTACATGCATTGACACAACATCGCAATGATGCTATTTCATTGTATTCTGGGGTACGAGATATGAGTTATTCGGACAAAGATGGCGTCCGTATCAGTCAAGTGTACAAATTTACATTTGATAAGTATCAGGAAGATATTTCTGTTGATCAGGTTGCCTCACTTGTACATATGACCCCAACTTCTTTTTGTAAGTTTTTCAAAAAACATACGATGAAAACGTATATTACTTTTTTGAATGAGGTGCGTATCGAGAAGGCTTGTCAAATATTGTTAAACAATAAATCTGAAAATATCGCTGAGGCAGCTTTTCAAGTAGGCTTTAATAATATTGTGCATTTTAATCGTGTTTTCAAAGCAATCACCAAAATGTCTCCCAAAAAGTATATTCAAGCGCATAGTTTGGAGATGTAACTTAAATTGGTTTGTATATCAATAAAATATATGGACTTGTGAATTTATATGATAGAATATGTTTATTGATGGATAAATAGGGTAAAACTCAATTTTACCTTTTATTTGTAAATTTACCTCAAATAAATACTATCATGTTAAAAGGATTTTTCAATGTTCCGGCTCCAATTAATGAGCCTGTATATTCATACGCTCCCGGTACGACAGAGCGTGCAATGTTGAAAGCTGCAATAGCTGAAGCTAGAGCGCAAGAAATTGATGTTCCAATGTACATTGGTGCAGAAGAAGTTCGTACAGACAAGAAAGTAAAGCTTACGCCTCCACACGATCACCAACACGTTTTAGGATATTATTCGCAAGGTACAAAACAACATGTGACTGATGCAATCAATGCAGCATTAGCGGCTAAAAATGATTGGGAAAATTTACCTTGGGAGCAACGTGCTGCTATTTTCTTAAAAGCTGCAGAGTTAATATCTACAAAATATCGTTACAAATTAAATGCTGCTACGATGTTGGGACAATCAAAAAGTCCTTATCAAGCAGAAATTGATTCAGCATGTGAAATCATTGATTTCTTACGTTTCAATGTTAAGTACATGTCTGAAATATACCAACAACAACCTCCTGCGAATAGCAAAGGTATATGGAACCGTTTAGAGCAACGTCCTTTAGAAGGTTTTGTATTTGCTTTGACACCATTTAACTTTACAGCAATCGCTGGTAACTTGCCAACATGCGTGGCGATGATGGGTAATGTGGTTGTATGGAAACCATCGAATACGCAAATTTATTCGGCTAATGTATTGATGCAGATCTTCAAAGAAGCTGGTCTTCCTGACGGTGTTATCAACTTAGTATATGTGTCGGGTCCAGATGCAGGTGATGTGATTTTCAAACATCCTGATTTCGCGGGTATTCACTTCACAGGTTCTACAGGCGTATTTCAAGATATTTGGAAAACTATCGGTGAGAATATTCATCGTTACAAAACTTACCCACGTATTGTAGGGGAGACTGGTGGTAAAGATTTTATCATGGCACACTCTTCTGCTGATATCAAAGTATTGAATACTGCATTGGTTCGTGGTGCTTTTGAATTCCAAGGTCAAAAATGTTCTGCTGCTTCTCGTGCTTATATTCCTCAATCTTTGTGGGCTGAGTTGAAAGGTTTGATGGAAACGGATATCAAATCATTCAAAATTGGTGGAACTGAAGATTTCTCAAACTTCATTAATGCTGTTATCGATGAGAAAGCTTTTGATAAAATCACAAAATATATCGACAGAGCAAAAGAATCAGCAGATGCTGAAGTGGTAATTGGTGGAGAGTATGACAAGTCAAAGGGGTACTTTATTCATCCAACAGTTATCTTGGCAAAAACTCCAGATTACGAAACTTTATCCGAAGAATTATTTGGCCCTGTGTTAACAATTTATGTTTACGAAGACGCTAAATTTGAAGAAACGTTGAAGTTAGTAGATTCTACTTCTATCTACGCCTTGACAGGATCTATTATTTCTCAAGATAGATATGCAATTGATAAGGCTACGTATGAATTGCGTAATGCAGCAGGTAACTTCTATATCAACGATAAATGTACTGGTGCTGTAGTAGGTCAACAACCGTTTGGCGGTGCTAGAGGTTCGGGTACGAATGATAAAGCTGGTTCGATGATCAATTTATTACGTTGGGTTTCTCCACGTACAATCAAAGAAACATTTAATCCAGATACGGATTATAGATATCCTTTCTTATCTGAAGAATAATATAATATTAATGTTTGATTAGGTTAAAAGCTCCGGGATTTTCTCGGAGCTTTTTAGTTTTTATGTAAAAAAATATATTCTGCAATCAAAAATTGGTAGATTAGTTTTTTGGTTACGTTCTAAAAATTATTCTTTTTATGTTTTTAAACCTTCTTAAGCTAGAATGGAAATCATTTTTTAGGTCTGCGAACGCGGGGAAAAGTATTGCGATTAAGCTTTTCATGGGCTTTATTGGTTTGTATTTTCTGATTGTGTTTTTATTGTTAGGCATCGGGTTGTATGCGGCTTCTGAAAAGTTATTTCCCAATGAAGAGCCTATTCTGATTATAAATAATTATCTTCTCTATTGGTTAGCTTTTGAGTTTTGTTTGCGTTTTTTGTTGCAAAATTTACCTGTAATAAAAATTAAACCATTGCTTACACAGCGTATTTCAAAAAGTCGAATTGTACATGTTTTATTGTTTAAATCTGTATTCTCATTCTATAATATTCTAGCACTTGCAGTAGCAATACCATTTGCAATTGTCAATTTGAATAATTCTAGTTACTCTTTTTTAGCACTTTTTGGTTGGTTGCTTGGTTTATTGGGCTTTGTTTTTACATTAAATTTCTTTAACCTTTGGGTGCAACGAAGATTTTCTACGAATCTTAAAGCATTGGTTCCATTTGTACTATTATGTACGGTTTTGGTTGTATTAGAGCATTATTCAATTTTTTCTGTTAGTGAGCTTTTTGGAGGATTTTTCGATTTGGTTTTGGCTTACCCTATATTAGGTGCTTTACCAGTTGTGTTGGTCATTTTAAGTTATTGGCTTTCATTTAGAGATATAAAATCCAACCTTTATTTAGATTCTTATCTTGATAGTAAACAAAAGACGTATCAAGCTTCAGATTTAAGTTGGACGAATAGATTTGGAGATTTATCGCCATTTATACAGCTTGACCTTAAACTTCTATGGCGTAATAAACGCGCTAAAACAGCAGTCTATGTAAGTTTAGGCTTTCTAGCTTATGGCTTGATGTTTTATACCAATCCAATGTACGCAAATTCCAGTATGCTCATTTTTGTTGGTATTTTTATGACAGGTATTTTCATTATCAACTTTGGTCAATTCATCCCAGCATGGGATAGCTCTTATTTTCCGTTGTTGCAAACTAGACCTATCACCATGAAAACTTATTTGGAAGCTAAGGCAATGCTGATGTATATTTCGATCTTAATTCTGACTGTATTGAGTACAGCTTATATTTATTTTGGATCGGAGATTGTGTATATTAATGTAGCCTGTGCTATTTATAATGCCGGTATTAACGTCCCGATTTTGCTTTGTTTTGGTGCTTTTAACAAAAAATATATTGATCTTTCTAATGGGAATATGTTTAATTACCAAGGGATAGGCGCAGCACAATGGTTGGTAGGTTTGCCAATAATAATAATTCCTTTGGTGATATGGTTTGTTGTAAAGACTTTTGGTGATCAAAATACAGCAAACTTAGTATTGATTGGTATTGGTTTGATCGGATTAATACTTCGTAAAGTGATTATTAATGGTTTGGTGGAATTATATCTTGCTAACCGTTTTAAGATGTTAGAAGGGTTCAAACAAAGAGGTTAACTGATTTTAATTGTTAAATATGATAAGTATACAAAATTTGTCTAAAGAATATAACGGTGTTAAAGTTTTAGATTTAGAAAATATAAATATTAGAAAAGGAGAGAGTGTAGGGCTTGTTGGGAATAATGGAGCTGGTAAAACAACTTTATTTAGTCTGTTATTAGATTTGATTCAACCAAGTAGTGGTGAAATTCGGATCAATGATGTAAACGTCCATGCGAATGAAAAATGGAAAAAATTCACAGGTTCTTTTTTGGACGAGTCTTTTCTAATCGGATATCTCACACCAGAAGAATATTTCTATTTTATTGGCGAATTAAATAGTTTGCGTAAGGAAGAAGTAGATGCTTTTGTGTTGCAATACGAAGAGTTTTTTAACGGTGAAATTCTTAATAAGCATAAATACATCCGTGATATGTCAAAGGGTAACCAAAAGAAGGTTGGTATTATTGGCGCTTTGATTGGTAATCCTGAATTAATTATTTTAGACGAACCATTTGCTAATCTTGATCCAAGTTCTCAATTTCGTCTAAAGAATCTCATAAGAGAACTGATAACACAAAAAAATGTTACAATTATTATTTCAAGTCATGACCTCTCGCATATTGTTGAGATTTCTGATCGAATAATAGCTTTAGAAAAAGGTAAATTGGTAAAGGATATCGAAACTTCTTCAGAAACATTGGAAGAATTGAATACCATATTCTCAGTATAAAAATTAAAGGCTTCGAATTATTCGAAGCCTTTAGTTTTATTAAGATGTTTTCTTTCCAAAGAGTTTATCTACTACAATGGCTATAGCACCATCTCCAGTCACATTGCAAGCAGTACCAAAACTATCCATTGCAATATATAGTGAGATCATTAATGCTTGATTTTCTGCATTGAAACCTAACATAGATGTAATAATTCCCAAAGCAGCCATGATAGCACCGCCAGGCACTCCAGGTGCCGCAATCATGGTTACACCTAGCATGCAGATAAATCCAGCCATAGGCCCAAATTCTATAGGCATGCCTTGCAATAGCATAAGTGCGATGACGCAAGCTACTATTTTTAATGTACTACCTGCAAGGTGTATAGTCGCACAAAGTGGCACGACAAACGAAGCTACTTCATCAGAGATACCCGCTTTTTTCACTTGAGCTAGTGTAACAGGAATGGTCGCTGCTGAGGATTGTGTACCCAAAGCCGTGAAATACGCAGGCATCATTGTCGCGAGTAATTTGAAAGGATTTTTCTTAGCTATAGCACCAGCTATGATAAATTGAATTAAGAGCAAGATAATATGCAAAGCGAATATGACCCCAATAATTTTTACGAATACATTTAATATGATTAATACTTTTCCTGAATAAGTCATATCTAGAAAAATGCCAAATATAAATAGGGGTAAAAGAGGAATGATTACTTTTTCGATTATAAATGAAATGATATTTTCAAAATCATAGCTTACTTCAGCTAATTTTGAATGCTGTAATCTAGACAAACCTATTCCTACTAAGAATGAAAAAACTAAAGCGCCCATTACATCAAAGAATGGAGGGATTTCTAGCGTGAAATACGGTTTTAAACTTTTACCAGCTTCATCTATAGTGGTTAAGGTTTGGTTTTCTATTAAGGAAGGAAAGATGGATAAACTTGCAAAATACGTCGAAAACCCCGCGAAAAGTGTAGAACCATAGGCAATTATAACTGTTGTTAACAGCATTTTACCTGCGGTATTACCTAATTTGGCAATAGCAGGTATAATAAGACCAACAATAATTAGAGGAATTAAAAATTTTAATAATTGATCAAAGAGACCATTAAAAGTTGCGAATATATTTCCTATAGATTCAGGTAATATTTTTCCAAGTAGTATTCCTAAGGTAATGGCTATAACGACACGGAAGAGCAGATTGTTCCATAATTTTTTCATGCCCTAAAATACGAAATAAATAAAATATAAAAATTGACTGTTTTTAGTATTAATAGGTAAAAAGGGTTTAAATGAAAAACGCTTCCCAAAAATGGAAAGCGTTTTTCAGTATATGAAGAATAATTATTCTTCGTTATTCAGTTGATTTTGATCTAAGGCTTCACCTGTTACTTCTGCTCTGATTTTAGCTTCTAGTTCATCTGATAAATCAGGATTATCTAACAATAAGTTTTTAACAGCGTCACGTCCTTGTCCAAGTTTTGTATCTCCATAGCTAAACCAAGATCCTGCTTTTTTTATAATGTTGTATTCAACACCTAAGTCAATAATTTCACCAACTTTCGAAATACCTTCACCAAACATAATATCAAATTCAGCAATTCGGAATGGTGGAGCGACTTTATTTTTGACGATTTTTACTTTTACGCGGTTACCTGATACTTCGTCAGAATCTTTAATTTGTGAAGTACGACGTATGTCCAAACGTACTGAAGCATAAAATTTCAATGCGTTACCACCAGTAGTTGTCTCTGGGTTACCAAACATTACACCGATTTTCTCGCGCAATTGATTGATGAAAATACAACAACAATTTGTTTTAGAAATAGTTCCCGTTAATTTACGTAAAGCCTGTGACATCAAACGTGCTTGTAATCCCATTTTCGAGTCACCCATCTCGCCTTCAATTTCTGCTTTGGGTACTAATGCTGCTACAGAGTCAATAACAATGACATCTATTGCGCCAGAACGAATCAAATTATCCGCAATTTCTAAAGCTTGCTCTCCATTATCTGGTTGTGAGATTAATAGGTTTTCTATATCCACGCCTAATTTCTGTGCGTAATATTTGTCAAAAGCATGCTCCGCATCAATAAATGCTGCAACTCCGCCCGCTTTTTGCGCTTCAGCCACGATATGAGTAGCTAAAGTTGTTTTACCAGAAGATTCTGGCCCATATATTTCAATAATTCGACCTTTAGGAACACCACCAATACCTAACGCGATATCTAATCCCAACGATCCTGTCGAGATAGACTCTAAAGGTTCTACAGCGGAGTCACCTAATTTCATCACGGTACCTTTACCGTATGATTTTTCTAATTTATCAAGAGTAAGCTGTAATGCTTTTAATTTATCTGCGTTGCTCATATTTTTAGTATTAACATTTCAAATGTAAGATTATATTTTATATTAACAAAACTTTTTGCTAAAAAAATTAGTTATTTTTAATTGTATTAAAATTACGATGAAATTCGCTTATTCTTCAACGGTGTTGATAACTTTTGCTTTATAAGTCTTTTCGAAGTATTTACAAAAGTAAGTAATGGGACATTGTTCGCATTTTGGTTTTCTGGCAAGGCAAATGTATCTACCGTGAAGAATTAACCAATGATGTGCAATTTTAATGGTATCTACAGGAAGGAATTTCACCAGTTGTTTTTCAACTGCTAGCGGGGTGGTGGCTCTTGTTGTTAAACCTAATCTATTGCTCACTCGAAATACATGTGTATCTACAGCCATAGTAGGATTGTCGTATACGACTGATGAGATAACATTCGCTGTTTTGCGTCCTACTCCTGGTAATTTGACTAGATCCTCTATTTTCTCTGGAACTATGCCTCCAAATTCTGACAATAACTTTTGCCCCATTCCAACTAAATGTTTTGCTTTGTTGTTTGGGTAGCTGACTGATCTGATAAAAGAAAACACCTCTTCTACCGAACTTTCTGCTAAAGATTCAGGAGTTGGATACCTTTCAAATAATGCTGGAGTAATTTGATTGATACGTTTATCTGTACATTGTGCTGAAAGGATAACTGCGATTAATAGTTCGAAGGGATTACTATAGTGAAGCTCAGTTTGTGCGTCTGGATTGTGCGTAGAGAAATATTCTACAAAAGCCTTGTATCTGTCTTTTTTCAACATGATACAAAGATAATGTTTTAATCACGTTGTACATAAAAAGACAAAGAAGCTGTCCAAAAAGGGCAGCTTCTTTGTTTTATTTCGATTTTTAAGAAAACTTCTAATTGTTAAGCTGCATACTTGGATACAGAGGATATTTTGGATATTTTGTAATTATTGACAGTTTTGGATTCTGTTTTATTGCTAATAGAAGAGTTTATA
>NZ_JADEYP010000003.1 GCF_020295405.1 Sphingobacterium bovistauri | reverse complement strand
TCAATAAACTTTCGGAAACCTTATATTCCTTGCTAATACCTAATATTGATTCTGACGATTTAGTGTACAAATCAATACAAGTCTTCTTAAATGATAATGTGTGTTTTACTTTTCTATCCATAAAAAATGCCCCCAGAAAGTGTCTAACTTTTTGGGGGCAGTGCAAAAAAATGGCTCCTTTTTTATAATTTATTAGAATGCTCGTTTTTTTAAGTATTCATTCTCTTTCGAAGTCATCAATTCTTTATCTTCCTTCTTCTTGTCATAATAACCACAAAGGTGTAAGACACCATGTATAACCACTCGATGTAGTTCATCACGTTCGGTAACTCCAAATTTCTGAGCATTTTCACGAATTCTTTCTATCGAAATAAAAATATCACCAGCTAGGACGTCTTCGTCTTCTGATGAATCAAACGTCACTATATCCGTATATGTATCGTGATTAAGGTATTGCTTGTTGATATCTAACAAATATTCATCTGAACAAAACACAAAATTGAGCTCTCCAATACGACTTAAACCTTCTGATTTTGCTGTATCAGCTATCCAAGTTCTTACTTTTGCCTTATCTTTTAAAGTGAATTCTATATCCTCTGTGAAGAATGAAATATCTTTTAATGCCATTTTTCTAAAACCCTTTTGTATCCATGTAAGTTTGCAAAATAATCGTAGCTGAAACCGTATCGATTAAACTCTTACTTTGCTTTTTATTTTTTTTCAATCCTGATTGAGCAATTACTGATGAGGCCATTTTAGAAGTAAAGCGCTCGTCTACCTCTGCCACCTTTATTGTTGGAAACTCTTTTTTCAGTTTGCGCATGAATCCCACAACATGCTGAGCCGATTCAGAATCAGTACCATCCATTTGCAATGGTTTACCCACCACAAACGTTTCGACTTCCTCCTGCTTTAGGTAATCTTTCAGATAATTCCAAATGTCTTCAGGATGAACCGTCGTTAAGGCTGTTGCTATTATTTGTAATGGGTCTGTAACCGCTATACCAATACGCTTCGTGCCATAATCAAACGCCATTATACGCATATGCTCAAAATTTTAACAAAGGTACAATTCATTATTGAGGATAAAAATCTATAACTTTGGTCGTATATATTTTTATTATGCGATTAATTTTATATCTACTCCTTCTAATTATCCCATTTGAACTCGAGGCTCAATCCTACGAACAACAAATTGATTCGTATAGAGCAGAGCTGAAATCCAAATTTGAAAAAGATGATTTTGGCCCAATTAAGAAGGAAAACGTTGTATATTTAGACTATTTTAAAGCGAACTCCACTTACAAAGTCAAGGCGAAAGTTGAGCCTTTATTTGGAGAGAAAACTTTCCGAATGCCAACTTATGACGGCACCAGCAATGAATATAAACGATATGCATTCGTGCATTTTGAATTATTAGGTCAACAACATACTTTAACAGTATATCAAAGCGTAGCCTTATTTCAAAATCCACAATATAAAGATTATTTATTCTTACCTTTCTTAGATAGTTCCAATGGCGATAAAACATATGCAGGTGGACGATATTTAGAGTTGGATGCTTCAAAAATTAAAGATGGAGAGATTGAGATTGACTTCAATAAATCGTATAATCCCTATTGCGCATACAGCTCTGGGTATAGATGCCCTCAGCCTCCAGCTGAAAACTTCCTATCAATTGCTATAGAAGCTGGAGAAAAAATGTATAAAGGCCCTAAAAATGAAAGAATAGTAAATAAAGCTATGGCAAAAAATTTCAATGAAAAGGAAAGCACTATTATTAAAGGAGGTGATGCAAATTCAAAACTCCATGTTTACCAAACGACAAATGAACGAGAATTATTGGTACTAAAAGCCACTTCAAGTGACATTAAAATCGATGACCCTTTGCTCCCAACTTTGGAAAAAAGAATGTTACTAACCGTACAAGATCCTCAGCACGCTGGAGTAGGGATCGCTGCACCACAAATTGGTATAAATAAAAACCTAATATGGGTACAACGCTTTGATAAAGAAAATGAGCCATTTGAATTTTTCATTAACCCAAAAATAATTTGGCGTTCAAAATTAATTCGTTTAGGTACTGAAGGTTGCCTTTCTATACCAGACAGACGTGAAGACATTGAACGTAGCTATTCGATTAGATTACAATATTGGGATAAAACAGGAAATATTATCGAAGAGAATATTGAAGGCTTCACGGCTGTTATTTTCCAGCATGAGGTAGACCATCTATACGGGATACTTTATCCTGATCGTCTTGAAGAGCAAGATAAAAAAGAGCATATTGAGCTCAACGAAAAAATTAAATTCTCTATTGAGAATGGAATAACAAGACCATAACAAAAAAGGCAGCGATTCGCTGCCTTTTTTGTTATCTTTCTATCAATTTGATTTCATATAATTTTGGCCAAAGCTTACCCGTCACAAACAATCTTTTACCTACGGTATCATAAGCGACACCATTAAGTTCATTATCATTTGGTAGTCTACCTTCAGTATATAGCCCTACAAGATTTATACGCCCTTCTACAACCCCAGTTTTTGGGTCAATAATCACAATAATATCTTTGCTATACACATTCGCATACACTTTTCCGTCAATGTATTCCAGTTCATTTATTGAATCAACTTTACCATTTTCGTCATACACCTCGATGGAATCAATCTCTTTACCTGTCTTTGCATCAAGGAAATACAATCTACTAGACCCATCTGATTTTATAAGTTTATTACCATCATAGGTTACCCCCCAGCCATATTTACTGTTTTCATAAGGAAATTCACCAATCCTTTTAAAAGTATTTTTATCATAGAAGAATCCCTTCCCATTTTCCCAAGTTAAGAACACTATTGTATTTCCAACTATCGTCATCCCCTCTCCAAAAAAATCATCAGAAGGTTTTTCAATCTTTAAAACTTCACCAGTCTTCAGATCTACTTTACGAAGAGAAGTCACAACACCTTCTAATTGTGAAGGTTGACCAGTAGTTTCATAAAGTACACCATCTGCATATTGTAAGCCTTGAGTATAAGCTTTCGTATCATGCGGAAATTCATTTACAACCTCAAAAGAATAATTTTTTGCATTTGGCGGCAATACAATAACATTGCTATAGGCAATATCTTCTTTACCACCTACATAAACCTTAGCGGATAACGAACGATCGCCAAATCCAAATTTTTTAGTATCAAAAACAACACTTCCTGTGTCCGTTTTAGTAACCAGCAGTTCGCCATCTATAGAATAAACAACCGAATCAAGCGTTGTATTAGGAAAGTTTAACTTCAATTTTACCTGATCACCAAACGCAACACGCTGACCTGATTCTGGAAGTACAAACTCAAATTTACCCTTTTGCGATTTACAACCCCCAACAGCTATCAAAATAGCTAAAGATAAACCGGATAATAATTTTGTGCGCATAATAATTTTATTTAGTTGCTCCAAAAAGCATCTTTTATCAATTCTATTTTATTTACTCCTAAATATACAGAGACTATATCAAATCTTATCTCACCCTCGTAATTATTTAATTCAATATAAGCATCAGCAGCTTGTATAAGATTATGTTGTTTTTTGTGATCCACGAATTCACTAGGAGTGCCATATAAATTCGATTTTCGACTTTTCACCTCTACAAATACCAAAGTTTTCTCATCAGAGGCAATAACATCCACCTCCCAATGTTTGTAGCGCCAATTAACAGCAATAATCTGATAACCCAATCCATTTATATATTCAATGGCTAAATTCTCACCAAACTTACCAGCGTCCAAATGATCAACCATATTGAATATCTATTTTATAACAATATTACCCAATAATTGCCCAAGCATCTTTTCGGCCTCTTTAAGTTTTTGATATTTACTTAACTCGATTTCTAAATCCTCAGGAGAAAGGTTTTTTTTCATCTCCTCTCTAACTTTATGCATTTCCCTCGAAAACTTGCGTTTTTTAATACGATAAATCGCCTGTATAACTAACTCTTTAAGATGTTCTATCTCTCTAGTCACATATATCTTGCGTTTATCATCATTCCAATTAGGACTTATTTCGTATCGATCCGCTATACAATCAATTGCTAATTGTGAAACATCATTATCAGTTGATGAGATGAAAAACTTTGAATCGGGCACCTCAAAATTTTCTGCTTGCCTTACAAATTCATTAATAATTTTAGCACACACAGCATCCTCAAAATCAACATCATCCAGACTACCCAACAAATATGGAGCAACAGGAACATCACCATCACCTTCCCATGTAACTAACTCTCTGCCATAATTCAATAGAATACGTACTATTTCTCTCTCTTGTAATAATTCTGACGTTAATTGCTGAGGTATTGGAGCTACCTCGATGCCTGCCCCCTGCTTTTCCTCATCTGTTAAAAAGAAGTCTGCAGGTGGCATTTCTCCAGGGAAATCTGCCCCCCCGCTATATGGAGACGAAGATTTGTTTTGTGAAGCTTTTTTATCTAGAGCTTTCGCCCTATTTAATCTAATTTTATTAAGCTCAGTAAGCAATATTCGCTCCTCAATATCTAACAAAGAGCTACATTGCCTTATAAATACTGAAACTTTAATCTCATCAGGAATCAGTGCAATACTCGTAACAACCTCACGAATTACTTCTGCTCGTTTTATTGGATCATCCTTTGCGTCCTTTAAAAGGATATTTGTTTTGTAGAAAATAAAATCCTCTTGATATTTTTCAATATATTCTTTGAATGCTGTAGACCCAACTTGCTTAGCGTAAGAGTCTGGGTCATTGCCATCAGGAAAAAGCAAAACTTTAACATTCAACCCTTCCTCCAACAACATATCCGTTCCACGCAATGAAGCCTTTATACCTGCTGCGTCACCATCATACAGAATAACTACATTTCTAGTAAAGCGTGAAATTAATTTGATTTGTCCAGTTGTCAAAGAAGTTCCTGAGGAAGAAACTACATTTTCAACACCAGCTTGATGCATAGCAATTACATCAGCATAACCCTCCACTAAATAGCAAAGATCAGCATCCATTATCGCTTTCTTAGCGAAGTTTAAGCCATATAAAACATCCGATTTATGATAAATTTCCGACTCTGGAGAATTGACATATTTTGGAACTGATTTTTCCGTTTTTAAAGTACGGCCACCAAAACCAATCACTCTTCCTGTTAGATTATGAATTGGAAAGATAACACGTCCCCTAAAACGATCATATAAAGATTTATCATCACGTTCAATCGCTAACCCTATATCAGCCAAATAACCTTCATGGAAACCAGCCTTTTTAGCTTCATCTACTAGAGCTGTCCACTGGTCAGGAGAGTAACCTAATTCAAACTTCTTAATGATATCCTCACGATAGCCACGCTCTTTAAAATAAGACAGTCCAATAGATTGGCCCAAATTCGTTTCCCACAAATTCTCACGGAAAAATTTCCCGGCCCACTGACTCAATACATAAAGGCTTTCTCTTTTATCCTGTGCAGCTAATTGAGCAGGACTCCTTTCAATCTCTTCAATCTCGATACCATACTTATTTGCTAGATACCTAATTCCTTCTGGATAAGAGAATTTCTCCAACTCCATGACAAACTTAAGAGAATCTCCTCCGGCCCCGCAACCGAAGCACTTATATATCCCTTTTGACACAGAAACATTGAAAGATGGAGTTTTTTCATTATGGAAAGGACAATTCCCAATTAACGAGCTGCCACGCTTTTTTAGATCCACAAAATCTCCCACAACCTCTTCTATCCGAGCTGCATCTAATACTTTATCTATTGTTTCCTGAGCAATCAATTTCTTATCCCTTTTTATAAATGAAGTATTTCAAATTTAGAAAATTAATCTAGGATTTTGTAGCATCCAAACAAGCTAAAAAAATAAAGGTGGAAATTAAAATTTCCACCTTCAATAATATTTCTATATTTTAAAATTAGCCTGTCGCTATCGACGCATCCTCATTTAAATGATTTAGTAGCGTCGGATTTAATATATTACATGTTCGTAATAAATCACGCATCGGATATTTAGCTACTACATCCTGTAATGCCGCCAAATGTTTTTGATGATGACAATCAGTACCTACAAAATCATACATTCCTGATTTTAACATAGTCAAAGCAGCAACTTTAACTTCAGTACCATAATACCTGCTTACGGAAAGAAGATTCAATTGTAATAAACAACCAGCATCCTTAATTTGTCTATACATATTAAAGTTATAATGATAATAATTATAACGTTCAGGGTGAGCCAAAATTGGCTTATATCCTAAATTTTGAATGTCAAGAATTGTTTGAAATAAAGCCTTTGATTCCGCCAGATAAGACATTTCGATCAACACATAGCCTCCAGGCATTACGCAAAGATTGTCTTTAGCAATTAAAGAAACCATCCCTTCATCTATCATATGTTCAGCAGCGGAGAAAATTTTAACTTTACTTTCACTCTCTGTCAAAGCTTTGGTTAACTCAGTAAACGCTCTATTAATAGATGATTTATTATTAGGATGTACTCCATCCATTATGTGTGGGGTACAAATAAATTTTTGAAACCCTAAACCACTCAACCCTTTAATCAAATCTATCGAATCACCTACAGATTGACTACCGTCATCAATTCCTGGAAGTATATGATTATGCATATCAACCTCCAAAAACGACAGTTTCCCTAAAGACCTTACTTTATCTTCTGGATTACTTTTCTTACCAAAGAAATTTGAAATAAAACCCATATTTTAAATACAATGGCAAATATAACATTTACCCTAACTTTATTTATAAATATTTAAAACCTCACTAATTATAGTGAGACAAAACAATTTCCATGCCATACAGCTCAAAAAAGCAACATTTAACCAAAAATTGTTAATAATTAATTTAAAATCAATTCTACAATACAGAGCCTCAATTTAAACATTAGGGAAGTAATATGTTTTTTTTATATTTGATAATAAGTATAAACGAAAATATGATTATTGCAGTAGATTTTGACGGAACAATAGTGGAGCATAAATATCCGCAATTAGGGAAACCTATTCCTTTTGCATTCGACACACTAAAGCAACTTCAAAATGAAAATCACACGCTCATCCTATGGACGGTAAGAGAGGGTAGACTATTAGACGAGGCAATACAATATTGTGCTAAAAATGGATTACATTTCTTTGCACATAACACTAATTTCCCAGAAGAAGACAGAAGCTCTGCACCGAGAAAATTAAAAGCAGACATGTTTATTGATGACAGAAATTTTGGTGGACTACCCGATTGGCACTTTATTTACCAAGTTATACAACAAAAAAAAGCACTAAATGTTCAGTTTGATTTAGAAATGTCTTCTAGAAAAGAACGCTCAAAAAAGAACTGGTTTTTCTTTAAATAATAATGAAAATATCTCCAATAATATTGTTGTCAGCAACTCTAATGATTATGAGCTGTAATAACAACATTAATAATAGTAATACACACAACAAAATACAGAATACCAACTCACAAGAGCATCAAAATTATCTGATTAAATCTTGGACTTCGTTTGATTTTACAAATCTTTCTGCTATCAAAAATCCTGATTACGGAGAACAAAAATTTGTAGATTATATAAATTTATTTCCGAAACACAGTACAAATGAAATTACGGAAAGTATAGAATATATTCTTGCGAAATCCTCCAGCAATAAAGATGTCCTTAACCATTTTCTACAGTTATTTGATAAATATCTTTACGATGTAAATTCGCCTTTTTATAATGAAGATTACTATAAAATTGTATTACATAGTATAATAGAGTCTAGCAGTATTAGTGCTAATGACAAAGTGAAATATAACATTAGATACAAAATTGCATTACGTAATAATATAGGTAGCAAAGCTGAAAACTTCAATTTTTATGTAGAAAATGATTTAACAAATCTATATGCCCTAAATGATAAAGATATTATATTGTTCTTTTATACACCTGGCTGTAACTCTTGTGCTACAAGTATAAATGCATTAAGATCTAGTTCACAGCTCACTCAAAATATAAATATTTTGGCCATTTATCCAGATGGTGATTATAACATTTGGATGGATTATAAAGATCAGATTCCCAAACAATGGATAAACGGAATTGATAAAAATAAGGAGATACTTCAAAATCAACTTTATGATTTGAAAGCATCCCCTACAATTTATCTTCTAGACAAAGACAAAAAGGTTGTACTTAAGGATATTTCAGTTGAAGTATTATTAAAATATATTAGCCATAAACAAACAAAGAGGTACTAATTAGTTCCTCTTTGTTTGTTTATGGTATTAATTACCTAATACGATTACAGCCCTACTTAAACGCGGATCGTCATAATACATATTCTCGACCCCTCCATAATTTGAGATCGTTAGTCGCGATGATGGAACTCCAAAATCTCTTACTAAAACATTGAATATCGCTTCAGCACGTTCTCTACTCAACCTATTATTCGATGCAGGTGTACCTGTTCCTTTGTCCGCATACCCAGAGATATTATAAATAACATTTGTAGCACCTTCTTTAATAACTTTAGCAAAATATCCCAAATTAACTCTCGCTTCATTACTAACAGTGCTTTTATTAATTGGGAAAGTAATCAAGATAGGAGCAACTAACACATTTTTGTCAATCTTAACATCTGTGATTGATTTGCTATTAGACTCAGCCAATTGCCTTTTCAATGCATCATTATCATTTGCTAACTTATTAACTCTATCTCTTAAAGCATTTAATTCGGCTTCTTCATAAGTGGTAATCTCTACTATAGACTCTCTATCCCAATTACGCTTACCAATATTATAAGCAATCCCTACAGTCCCTGAGATGATACCATCTTCCTTTCTTCCCCCCAATTCACCTTCAAAATCATCTTTCATTAACGCACCTCTAAAGTCTGCGATAATATTAAACGAATTATTTATTCGAAAAGAGTTATTAATACCTATATTGATTGAAGGCTCACTAGACTCAGGACTAGCACTAACCCACGCCCAACCAAAACCAAAATATGGAGAAACATTATAGAAACGAGATTGATTATAACCTCCTATCAGATTCGATATGTTGAATAAGACATCTGCATGCAAATGATTGTAATCAAATCTTTGAATTTCCAAAAGCCCCAAATCAGCTGATGCTACGTCTTCATATATTTCACCTGTAGAATGTGTCTTTGCTGATGACCAACGATTATGGGTTAAGCCTTTTAACTTATAACCTGTATATCCTCCTCGTATTGCCACACCAGGAGTAAACCATTTTCCAAAATAAGCATTGAAAGCAGGAGTTAACCGATCTTGAAATTTCATTTGTTTATCATGATCCCCAAAAACAAATTGAGCACCAGCACCAACACCAATAAACCAGTTCTCAAAAAACCTGTTGGTAACAATTTTGTACTTGTCATTTGAGACATTAACAACTGTATCCTTCTTCGTTTTTATTGATTGAGAAACCCCATAATTAAAATGGAAAACAAAAAGTATTGCGAGAATACTTCCTAATATTACTTTTTTCATAGACAGAATTTTAATCGTAGATGATTATAAAACTTTTCACAAAGTTAATCTAAATTACATCAAAACAGCAACAATGTGCTTAAAAAAATAATTAACTGTAGATTCTCATCTACAGTTTTGTCTATGAAAGAGCTCTTACTTTCCAAAAATAGCTTGTCTAAATTTTTTCCAAAAAGATTTTTCTTCTAATTTATAGCCGTAACCATAGCCGTATCCATAACCATAGCCGTATCCATAACCATAGCCGTAACCATACTTATTATCCTTAAAATCCACACCATTTAAGAGGATAGACATATTGTTAAGTAATCCATCGTCATATACTTTTTGAATAGCATCTAATTGTCTTTTATCCATTTTTCCGGATCTTACAACAAAAATTGAAAGGTCTGTAATCCGTTTAATGATGGACGAATCTGCAACAATCCCAAGAGGAACACTATCAATTAATATATAGTCATATGTTTCACGTAAAATTGATATTAACATATCCAACCTATTGCTTAACAACAACTCAACAGGATTAGGAGCCACTACACCAATTGGAATAATATCTAAATTATCAGCTAAACGATTACTATAAACTATATCATTTACAGAAATATTAGAATCCGATAAATAATGTGTTAATCCAACAGGCATTGGAGAATTTGTTCTATTTGTTAATGTTCCCTTTCTCAAATCTAAATCTATCAAGATAACCTTCTTTTTTAAGTAAGTTAAACTAACGCCTAAATTAATAACTGTAAAAGTCTTTCCGGCTCCGACATTAAAAGAAGTAAACATCATAGCTTTATGATCCTTCTCACCAGCAGTCAGAAATCCCAAATTCGTCCTAAATATCCTAAAAGCTTCAGCGACTTCATCAGTACCTTGTTCAGAAACTACAATATCATTACCAATACGCTTAGATTTATCAGCCAATGGTATTTCAGTTATGACAGGAACATTAATTCTTTCCTCTACTTCCCTTCTTGTATAAACTTTATTATTTAGAAAAAGTTGAAGTAAAAAAATAACTGTAGGTATAGTTAATCCAATAGCGACTCCCAAAGCAATCTTATTAAATTTAGTAGGTGCTATTGGGCTGTTACTACCAAATACTGGATCAATAATACGTATATTATCGTCGACCATAGCTTGATTTATTGCATTTTCTTCTCTTCTATTCAAGAGAAAAATATATAAATCTTCTTTTACTTTTTGCTGACGTTCAACAGATAACATAGCTCTTTCTTGAGAAGGAAGACTTTGAGCTTTGTTCATCGAAGCGCTTTCTTCCCGCTTCAAATTGGACATTTTAATATTATATCCTGTAATAACATTATCGAGTGCTCTCAAAATACTCTTATGCATAGCACTTAATGAGTTATTTAAGTCCTCCACAACAGGATTGCTCGCACTATTTGCATCCAAATAAGTATTTCTTTTCAACAGTAAAGCATTATAAGAAGAAATTTGAGATTCAATATTTCCATCAACTAAACCAGTATTTGATGGAATTAAATCATCCCTATCTGCTGAAATTAGTCTATCCCTTACTGCCTCAACCTGCTTTTTAGTGATCTCAATATCTTTACTTGTTGACATGTATCCTCTGGATTCGGACCAATACTGTTGACCTGCTGCGGAAATATCAAGTCCATAGTTCGATCTTTTAATTCCTTCTAATCGAGCTTCAACAGATCCCAAATCTGATTCAATAATTTCAAGTCTATCTTTAATGAAATCTGCTGTTATAGAAGCAACTTTGTTTTTTTCATTTAGAGATTCCTCATTATAAACCTCAATTAAGGTTGATAAGATATCTGCAGCTCTTTCCGGTGAGGCATCTTGCAAATTCATGCTTAGAAGAGCAACATCTTGCATTTGATAGACACTTAGTTTCCCTAAGAAATTATTAACAGCTCCCTCCAAAGGTTCAACAACTACATTTATTGGCTCTTTTTGGTATTTATTAAACTTGCTATAACCCTTATTCTCCCTTATAATTAGTGAACCAATAGGTGTTTTAATAGCTTTATCAAGTTGAGCAGTAATTACATCGCTGTTTGCTAATCCTTGAAATTTTGATAACTCGAATTTACCTGCAGAAATCATTCTTAAATTAACAGATTTAAAAACATTGGTTGTATCCAAAAAATCAATTACAAATGGTGATTTAGTATACAATTCATTTACTCTTAATCCTTCCTTAACTTGATAATTTATATTTGCATTAAGCCTCTTCAAGGTAATTCTCATTAAATGCTTGGACTTAAGTTGCAAAATTTCACTATTAACATTTACGATGTTAAAATAGTTATTAGGTCTAGTTATTCTTGAGGTAGACAGCGTATTACTAGCTGTCTTAATTAATACAGTTTGATTCTTTGAGTATACATATGGCGATTTACTATAATTATAATAATAATAGCCACATGTAATTAATAAAGCAAGGAAGTACCATTTCCAGTGTAACAGTAGATATCTAAATACATCTACAATATTTATTAATTTATTATTCTTATCCATTACAATAAATTTATCGTGTTGATATTGCCCAAACTGTTGTGGCTAATGTAATAACGCTCATAACCATTCCTAGAATTCTCCAAGTTCGTTCCTCATCACCTCGAGTCTGAGAAGACTTAGGTTCTACATATATAATATCATTTTGCTGAAGATAATATGTTGGAGAATTAAAAATCTCTTTACTTTCTATGTCATTATAATATATTTTTCTCACTCCATTTTCTTCTCGGATTACAGCAATCTTATCTGTAGTGGCATTATTGCTTAACCCCCCCGCTCTAGTTATGGCTTCCAATAAAGTCATTCGACCATCAGAAGAAGTAATTAATTGATTGCCCCCCTCACCCATCATTAATACTTTTAGGTTTAACAGTTCAACTTTGACAACAGGTGAGCTTAATAACTTATTTTCTTGAAGCTTATTCTTTAAAAAATCCTTCAAGCCATCAAGACTCATACCTTCAACATTCAATGTGCCCAAACCAGGAAATTCTATATTTCCCTGTTGATCTACCAAATATCCTCTATCAATGATTGTAGGAAATGTATTTCCTTGTTCGGTAATTGCATACACGCCTTCTTTATTGTTAAATGGAGCTGTTAATTCAGTATGCTTTGCACTTACTTGAATACTTAAACGATCATTATTTTGAATTCGCAACGGAGGAATAGGAGCTACTGAATAACTTTCAGCAGGATTCAAATCCTTTAAGTAAACTATTTTCTTAGAAACTAAACAAGAATTCATTGAGAGAAGTAGTAACACTCCACAATATATAAGTATCTTTTTCATATATGAATTATAAATCTTTCCTTAATTCGTTATAACACATTTGCGCTGCTTCAGCATCTGGAAGACACTGCAACTCTGCAACTTGCACTTTACTGATTAAATCAATAATAAGATTAACCAGAGTAGAATACAAACTATTATTCCATCTAATTGCAGAACAACTAGGTAACAAAGCCAATAATGCATCTTTACTTTTTTGTGGTTGTATAAGATTAAATGGTGCTTGTTTTAATCTCACTAAACCTTTTAAAGGTCTTTTATCATTTATGTAGCATTTAGTCTTTCCACTCCAAGGGGTGCCATAAATAACAATATTGTCCTCAAAAATTCTTATGGCAGGATTATCATCATTCAACAACGAGATACCCGGAATATTTTGAAGCCAAAGTCTACTATGTGTACTTTTTCCAGTTCCGCTTTTCCCCAAAAATGCATACCCGTAATCCTCATCAACTACTACTGAAGAATGAATAAGAATGCATCTATTTAGTAAAGCTGATTGAGCAAATGCTACCATAAAAAACCAGCTGATAAAGCTATTTTTTGTACTCTCAAAGTCCCCGGAAAACACGGTATTTAGTTTAAAATCCTTCGAACTACGCATTTTCCAATGCTTAGTTTTATCCTGAGAATATTGAATCAATGTCCAATAGTAATCATCATCTTCATGAAACGTAAATCTATCTCCCCAGACAATTGAAATATCACTCAGTAATTTGGATTCATCAGAATTAAATTCAAGATCAACCGAAGACATGACAATTCTGCATGAGATGATAACATCATCTAGGTATTCTACCCTAAAGGGCTCAAAATTTGGCAATAGAGTCTCTATATTGCAATCTTGTGCAAGTGTAACTTCTAATTGTAAATCAGCTATATTATAATATATGTTTTTTTCAATCACTCGGCAATCGTTAATCTCTTGTTAAAAAAACAAGTTAATTAATTAATAATCGTTTATCAAAGAATAAATCAACATTAGGATTATGCGTTACAAAAATAACAATCTTATCACTAATTAAATCTTTTATTCTATTTAACATTTTATTTGTAGTTTCTGCATCCAATGCTGATGTAGCTTCATCAAAAATCCAAACGTTCTTATTCCTCAATAATGCTCTAGCTATTCCTATTCGCTGAGCCTGGCCTTCTGATAGCCCAATACCTGAATCTCCAATAGTTGTCTCTAGACCATTTGGTAAATCATAAATAAATTCTGAACAAGAATAATATATTACCTCCTTCAATTTTTCTTCATCAACACTCACTATCCCCAAAGTAATATTTTCTCTTACAGTTCCTCTTAATAAAGTGTTTCCTTGAGGTACATATGAAAAATTTTCAATATGAGATGATGTTAATTGATAGTTGTTATTATTACCCTCAATAATTATTTCTCCTTTATCTGGACTAATAACCCCTAACAAGAGCCTAATTAAAGTTGTCTTACCTTTACCACTTTCACCCAATACCACAACTGCCTCCCCCTTACGAAATTCTTCATTAAGATTCGCTATAACTACATCACTATCGTACTGAAACGAAACATTTCTTAGTTTTATTGACTGTACACTATCAAAAACAACTGCTTCTTCCAAATTATCCTTAGGAGAATCGTCAATTTCTTGAACTCTATTTAATGAAACTCTAAATTTCACAAAGGCTGGAAAAAATGCGCCTAAGGACATTATTGGAGATTGGATTTGATTAACTAACTGCAAAAATGCGGTCATAGTACCAAACGTTATTTCCTTAGTTTTTAAACTATGAACACCCCAACTGAACGCTAACAAATAGCCTGTAATCATGCAAATTCGCATGATTAACTGAGAAAATCCAGTGAAATTCAAATATCTAAACCTTAAATTCTTTAATATGGATTGGCGCTTCAAAAATAAGTTTAATCTGTAGGGAAGAATACCTAAAGATCTCAATATAATCCTATACCTAAGATTCTCTTCCATATTAGACCCTAAGTCACTTTCAGCATTTTTCACATTGACATTCAGTGCCTTCATTTTTTTATAATAAATCTTTGTAAGAAAAAATAAAGGTGATATACATAGAATTATCCAGGCTAACATTTTATCCATACTATAAAGAAAAATAAAAGACGCTGTGATCTTCAATCCAGTTACAACCAACGAAATCCACGTTGTGCTTACCATTTGCACAATATCATTACAATCAGAATTCAACCGAACAAGCAAGTTCCCTGTATCCCACTTTTTAATTGTCCTCCAGGTCGATAACATTTGACTTTTTAACACCTGCGACTGCAAATTACTTAATAGACTCACTTGAGTGCGCTGATTCATCCACTGACTAACCGATCGTAATAATACTCCCGATATAGCACAACAAATAACTATGCTAAGACTTATATTTAAATCACCTTCCGTAGCCCCCATTGATATATCTATCGTCCTCTTAGAATAGTATATGAATAACAATGATAATAGTATAGAGGAAACTTCAAGTAGAAAATACACGATCATCTTCAGTTTATAGCCGTCTATAACCTTTAATAACCACTGAAATTGTCTAGAAGATATTATCATCATAATTATTTTCCGGTTAACTTGGTGTAAAGTTTATTCAGTGGATACCAAATAACCTCACCTGGAGCAAGTTTGACTAATTTTAGCAGATGAGGCAAAACTCTAACACCTACATTATCTCTATCATACGATTTCTCAGGTATTGAGACCGTATTTTCATCAAATTTTATTTGATGAAAACCAAAATTACCGCTATATAAAACATCATAAAGGATAGGTTCTGAATCAAAGTGTTTTTCTATAGGATAAGGTAATTTCGAAGCATCAAGACCTAAATAATTTACCAATAAATTATGTGTAGCGTTTATCCAACCTGCAATTCCTAATTTACGATAAATTTCCTTTAATTTATTACCATCAAAATTATTTTCTTTCACATAACATAACCTTGCAACATCACACAACTGTCTTAAGCCTATACCAAAACCCAAATAATGCTTGAGAATATGTGCGTTTGCTTGTAAATGTGCTAAAATATATGATGGTGTCTCTATTTCACTATTGTCGATTTTAATTTTGTTTGATTTTAATCTTTCTTCAGCTATAAAGCTTTTAATAAGCTTTTGCTTAAGAGGATTGAATATATCAATCATTTTAGTGTGATGTTCTACCATAACACTATTTAACATATAATATGAGCTAAAATGATCTCCTTTCAAAACATCAAAACCTTTACTCTTCAATAATTCATTAGCTTGGTTAAATTCAGAAACTGAGAAAAAGCATAGATCAATGTCGCCACTTACCCGAGACAAAGGTTTATTATAGTTTTCAGCTAAACCGATTCCTTTTAAAAGAATATGCGAAATATTATTTTTTTTTAATCCCTCTGACAATATTGATAGTGTCTTGCGCACATTTCTATTATGCCTCTCTATAGCATCTATTCTGGCTGTCCATCTGATAAGTATATCATAAGGTGGTAGATATTCCTTTGGTAAAAGAACTATTCCATCATACACGATCCCCTCTACAGTTTGACTAATCGAAATCTTATATACTAATGTCCACTCGTTTTTATTTAAGGGGAATATAGATAAAGATTCACTAACAGATCCCCACAAGCCAATTCTGAGTAAGGAAAGAAAAGATTCACGAATTTTTTGATCTATTCTCAAGATTCAAGCAAATCATTTTGTCTAAAAAATAAAACTAATTCCTCCATATCTGATATCAACTGAATATCAGTCAGCTCATTAACATCATATTGACTGCGAACCAATTCAACCATATCGTTAAGTTGAAAATCTTTGCCATCGAGTGCTTCCCACAGCCAAGCAGCTGTCTCATTCAGGCTATACACCTTAGACAAATCTACCATCCCCTGCTCAGGAGCCACAATTACATAATCTTCTCCCACTTTTCGTACAATCAAACCTTCCTTTAACTTCATATTTACTTTGATTTAATAATTTTGGTTATGTAATGTATAACCAATCGAATAGGCCTAAGTATAAACCAGATAAATGAAAAAAACTTATGTGAATAACTATCCACATCTATCTTTTTATCCTCAGACTCAGCACTAACTACATAGCCTAATATATTTTTTATATCAATTTTCTCAAGCTGTACGAGATTATTATCTCCTGCAAGCCAAATCCAGCGACTATTTTTCCATACTAACCTATGGAGTACATATCCAAAATCGCTTTTTGCTAAAATAATCTTTCCGTATTTCAAATCTTCTTTAGTTGCTCTTCTAATCAAAACCTTATTTCCATTTGATAGAAAAGGAAGCATACTATTTCCTTTTATTCTAAACGAAACATCATTACCTATATCTAAAAGAGTTTTAACCTCCTTAAAGAAGACGTTATTCTTTACAAGTAATGTTCCTTCTTTTGATTTTGCATTTTGCATAATAATCAGCCAAATTAGCAATTAATCTGCTTAACAGATCGGTTTTAGGTAGTAAAACTGTTTCAAGTTGTAGAATAAATACGATTAATTTTAAATAGTTTTATTCTTTTTGTAAACGTAAATATAACTCATAAGTTTTATCCACCATCACATTTCTGTGAAAATTATTTTCGAATCTATCTTTAGCGCCACTACTCAATTGTTGATACAAGTCCTTGTTTTCAGCTATATTGGTGATGCTTCTCGCCAAATCCTCTGCATTTTTACTTTCGCATATTAGCCCTGATTCGTAATTCTTATTTACCCAACTAACTCCTGAACCTGGAATATGCGCTGTAATAACGGGTTTTCCACAAGACATTGCTTCTATCTGCACAATAGCAAATGCCTCTGTCTTCATAATAGAGCTCAATACATAAATATCACAAGCCTCAAAATAAGCATATGCTTCTTCATCAGTCAAAAAACCTAATAATTCAACCCTATTTTGCAGATTATTTTCAACTATTAAATTTACTAACGATTCTCTAAGCGGACCCTTACCACCAATTACAATTCTATAATCATCAGTTAGATACTTTGCCGACTCGATTAAATACTGAAAACCTTTATATTCTACCAGCCTACCCAATGAAAATATTAACTTTTTGCCTTCATTCTTATTACGAATTTCTAGGACTCTGTTTTCTTTTGCTGAAATGGGCAAAACACCGATAGGTATATAGTCTACCTTATTTTGATAATTCGTTAGAAAATCAGATTGTTCTACATAAACAGGAGTGGTACCTACTATTAAATTTGCTCGTTTAATTAACCATTTTTGCAACGGCTTATAAACTTTAAGCAATATTTTTTGTTTTAAAATGTCGCTATGCCAATGCAACATTACCTTCCCTTTATATCCAGATAAATAGAGCACAAGTGCAGCCATTGGATCGGGGTGATGTATATGAATAATATCATAATTATGAGCAATATTCCTCAATCTAATTATCATACTAGGTGCTAACATTGTTGCTGCTAATTTCACTGACGTCTTTGCTACAAAAACATTAGCATAATCATTCAGTCTTATATCCTCTTGTGGATAATCTTCAGTAGAAGCGCATAACATGTCACAATAAACACCACGCTCAGAAAGCCCAAGCATAATATCATACATTACCTTTTCTACACCACCTCTAATTGGATAAAATTTACCTAGCTGTAGAATTTTCATCTTTTTTATCAGTCAATAAAATATTAAATAATTCTTTCCAACTCTCGGCAGAAGGCTCTTCATAACTAATTAATGATTGAGCCACTAGGAATGATCTGTCACCATCTATTAACTTTTTCATTTTTAAAGCCAATTCATTAGCAGACTCTGGATTGAAATAAGACACAAGTTGTGCGCCAGCGGCAGTTTCATGGGCATATGGCAAATCAGCAAGTAACATCGGCTTATTATAATTTGCATACTCAGATATAGGTAACCCCCAGCTTTCTACTTTAGAAGGAAATATCAAACAATGGCTCCTTTCATAATAATTCTGTAAATTATCCTTACTTTGAAATCCTATAAAATCCAACGATTTAAGATGTCCCCATTTTTTTAATAGCCATTTAGCATATTTATTCTCCTCGCCAGAAACAGTGATACATGCTCTGAAATTCAAACTACTCTCCTTTTCCAATATTTCAGCCGCTCTACAAATTACTTCAAAATTCTTATGACTATTTGGTGAACCTGCAAACACGAAAGTGAATAATTCGAATTGATTCTTTGGCAACAAATTATCAAAAGAAATTTTTCTTGGTATAGCAACTATGATTTTATCCTTTTTAATAGCATAAATTTTAGACATTGCCTTTCTAAACCACTCCTGTTGGACTACTAAATATGTGTTTTTATTAATATTAGTTTTATAGATAAATTTTGTAAAAATAGCAAACAAGGCAATTTTAGGTGCAAAAATTAAATCATGAAGATTCCATTTATAAAATGAATAAGAATTATGACAATACACCGCTCTTCGCTCTGCGAAAACACTTGGTGATGTATCATGCAAAGAAAACCAAAGGTAAACTGGAGCAATCTGCTTTGAAATTCTTTTCATCGATACATATTCATACCAAAGACGATTAATCCATCGCTTTTTAGGCCATTGAGTCTCAATATATTCAATATGAGGAAAATTTGCTAGATCTTTCTTATGAACAATTGCAACAATTTTATAATCATCATTAGCAGCTAAATCGGACAAATAGGCTAAGCAATCCCTTAGAATCGCCAACGTACCAGCTTCTATGAGATTAACAGCAGATATAACTATAGTCTTTTTCTTCATTATTCCTTTATTATCTCATCGAAAAGAGTGATCCATTTCTGCATAATCTTTTCTACCTCAAAATTTTTGGAATTATTATACGAAGACCTCCCCATACTTTGTCGTAAAGATTTATCTTGCATTACAGCTATTAATTTTTGCGCAAAGGCATTTTTATCTTCTTCCTCCACCAAATATCCATTAACACCATCCCGAATAATGTCGCTTGGCCCACACTTACAAGCGTAGGATACCATCGGAAGTCCGCATACTTGCCCCTCTAATAAAACCATAGGTAAGCCCTCATACCTAGAGGTCATAGCTAACACCGAATGCTCCAAATAAATTAATTTTATATCTTTCTGCGGCTGATTAAGAAACACTTTATCTGATAAACCTAATAAATTTATTAACGCCTGATATTGATCTCTTAATGGACCCTGACCATATATATTTAATTTCCACTCAGGAAAAGTTTCTGCTACTTTAGCCCAAATTTCAATTAATTCGTCAAAACCCTTTTGGTAATCAAAGCGACCAACTGCCATCACTTGTTTATTCTCTAAAATTGACTGTTCATTTGATTCAAAAGAATTCGCATTTGGTATGACCTGAATATTTGATAATTTTCCCCAATACCCCTTATCTTCTTCGGTCAATACAACAAATCGATCAAATTTTTTAACAATATTTGAATCCATTTTACTTCTGTAAGAATTGATTACCTTCCAGATTCCAGATCTATTATATTGTAGTCTTTTAAATCTTGAGAAGTGTATTTCTACTATTTTCTTGCTGCCGTCTTTGATATCAGTGATGAAAGCAACATCATTATCAAACATAGAGATAGTTATAGATGGTCTAAATTGGTTCAAAACAGCCCCAATTCGAGCTTTATGTAAATATCTTTTGCGCAGATAGGAAACCGTTCTTGAGAAAATATTCTTCGAAATATCATCAGTATAATTAATGCCTAAATCTATGTGTTGTATAGATTCGTCCATATCGAAATAGGGTTTCCTATTCTTTTGATCTGTTGTAATAATGATTACTTCATACCCCAATCTGGCAAGGTAATTTGCCTTATTTGCCAACACCCTTTCCATACCACCAGAATTGAATGTTCCAAGGATCGTATATAAGATTCTCACTTTTTATCAGATGCTAATAATAAACTCTTGTTGTCCGGTTTTTCAATTAAAGTCATCACAAATAGCATTGCCCAAATCTGATAAATATCAGTTGAAACTTTAATCCAAATTATAAAGCCAAGGCATAATAACATAAAGAACACTATTGTATATTTGTTATACCTATTTGCAAACACAACAAAACAATACAAAAATAATATTGAAAAAATTGATATCCCAATAATACCATTATATAAAATATGTCTACAATATCCTATATCAGTTCCATAAATAAAACCCTCGAACTTTCCAGAGCCAATAATCCAGGTTTTAGTATCTGTAGGCCATATCCACATATTATCATCTAACTTATCCGTTGAATCTGTTCTCCATTCACCTGTTTCTATGTAATTAAAAAAACCCTCAAACGCAAAACGCATATTTTTATAAAATGAATCATCAATTTGAGACAAATAAATTGCAAGAAGGGCAAATAAGCCTGTTAAAACCAGAAGTGAAATATTAAATCTAATTGTTTTTACTGGTATCAATTTCCTAACCATACCTGTATTTAACAATAAATATAAGATGGCTATAACCGATCCTACAGAGGTTGTTCGAGAAATAATATTTCCCACAATTATTATTACAAAAAAACTAGAGACCAAACTAATCAGAAGAAATGGGCTGGACCGAACTATTTCATCTTTTACTAACAAGCCTGCTATAAGAATTAATATTATACAAAATCTCACCCCTCCTGAATCAAGTGAAGCTCCAACTCCATACCACCGTCTTATATCTTCCAAAAAGAACTGACCTTGTTCCACAAATGAATTAACCAAGCTTTTCACTATAGGTATTTCATTTATTAGAAAGGCACTTACACATTGAAAAATACCAACGTAAGCTAAATAAACTACTAAAAGTCTTATATTAAAATCTCCATGTGCAAAATTTATCAATGAGCAAACAAAATATGCCCCAAAAGTCCAAACAGTAAAACTAACGAAATAATTAGCGTACGAATAATCCTGCGTATTATTAAGATCAACCGACACATACCCAACAATGCAATAACAAATTACGATAAAGATAGCTCCTAAGATATCCTTATTAATTTGAAGAGCACGATTTTGAGCAGCGTGCAATACTGCCAAAATTAATCCGATTAATGCAATTAAGTTCTTTGAATTTATATTACTTGGTAAAAATGTAAATCCAATCGGGAAGAAATACAAACTTACCATCAATCCTACAAAAATATATAGTATTACATTTTTAATCATTATCTATAAATAACACCGTAAACCATTTTTATTACAACCAAATAATATATATCAATTAAAACATACATTTTATTCACACATGCCCACTCTAAGAACTTAGTTCTCCAAGTGCTATATGGGTTTTTGAATATATGAGAGTTAGATTCGACGTACCAAGTGTTCCAGCGCTCATAATTCGTCCTATTGTAAGAAACCAAAAGTGGAAGTTTGATGTTTAATTTAAAAAAATTAATTGAATTCTTAATATGTTGTGGAAAATCATTTCTCAGAACAAATTTTTCAATCTCTTCAACATTTGATGATACCTCAAAAAAGTTCTGTTCTGAATATGTCTTTGTCAATGAAGAATCAACATTCTGATTATAATGATATAAAAATTCGTTAATTAATTTAACCCTATTTGAATAATAAAATAGCTTAGTCATCATCATTGCATCTTCCCCCATATTCATTTTGGGCAGAAAACCAATGTTATATTTAACAAATAATTCCCTTCTAATTAAAAACAACCAGAGATTCCAGCGCATCTGACCCGTTAACATTAATTCGACGGCCTCCATACCATTTTTGAAATTTGGTTGTGACATTTTACGACTGTTTTGTTTAAATGATAGATACCAATTACAACCTACAATATCCAAATCTTCTTTCTCTGCCGCATCTAACATGATATGAATTGTATTTTCGCTCATATAATCATCTGCATCTATAAAATAAATATATTTTCCAGTTGAATTGGCTAATCCTGTATTACGAGCACATGCGACTCCTTGATTTTCAACATGATTCACAATTTTCACTGATGATGTTAAAAGATTCTCTTTAAACTCATTTAACAAAAATAAACTATCATCTGTACTTGCGTCGTTCACAAAAATTAATTCGAGCTGTTTATACGTCTGCCCTCGGAGACTTTCCAGTGTCAATGACAATGTCTTCGAAGCGTTGTAAACTGGAATTATTATTGACACTAAAGGTTCCATCATATCAATTCAATAACCTATTAATAATTTGGGATTGATAATTAATGTCAAGACAGTCCGTATCTTTAATATGGTAAGAAAATTCATTGACATGCTTTCCCTCAATTGCCACCTTCTCATCTACCCCTCTTAAAAACCATTCATATTCAACATCTATATGTCCTATATCAATAGCCCAGACTCCAAGCTTTGATAAATCATATGCTAGTACCGTCGCTGTAGGCCCCAAGGCTATCAATACTAAATCATATTCCATGACAATGGATTTTGTTGCCTCAAAGAGTTTGTCGTATAATTGAAACGCATTCGTTGACAATGTAACAATACGCCTTAGTTCTTTAACATTATCAAATAAATCATTACCAACCCCCAAACGACTATTCTCACCTTCGACAATCAATACTTTTTGATTATTCCAGACCCCTTTGAGCTTTTGAAAATACGACGCCGAGTGCTGTTTGTTAGCAAAATCTATGTAAGGCCGTGTAAAGCTAGCGTTATAATATTTTTGATTAACATTTAATAAATTAGCATATCTAGGATAATGAAATACATAAAATTGTTTCCAAAAATAAGACGCTACTTTATTAAGCCCTCTAATACTATAAATGCCACCAGGTAATGCGACGATACAATCATCATTCGAATTATTTAATACATCTTTAAGCCTTGTTGCTAGCTTTTCATCCATTTTCTGAAATCCCAAATCCTCCGAATTTCCCAACATATGAAACTCTCCATCACCAAACCGTGCAATAGATTTTTTAGATATCAATACAAAATCTAAAGTTTCAAAAATAGAATATATATGTGGGTAAGGATATATTATTTTATAAAGATGATACCTAATTTCAACATAAACTCTTCTTAAATAATTAATCATGCTCTTGTTGTATTTTATTAAGAATATGATCGACTAGTTCAATATCACTATTGACAAATTTTCTGGCAAAAATTTTCCCAGAATTAATTAGTTTCTCAAATTCATCTAAAGACCAATCCTCTATTTGTCCATTTTTCCACTTCACCATCCTTAATGAACCATTTCCCTCATCAGCTACATTAAAAATATTCTCTCGAAATGAAGAATTCCAACACAAGGTATGCTTATAAATTTCATCTGCACAGAATGTATATCTATATAAGGAATCAATTGTCTCGGTCTCTGAAAGAATATAAGTCACAAATGGATCAGTGATACTAACCCAATTTGTTCCTTTTTTAAAATTAACCCCTTCATTTCTTTTTAATCGAAATAATATTTGAAGCCTAATGTATGTAGATCTAACAATCTTAAACATAAAATTATCATTTCTGAAATTCTTAGGGAACAAATGATACAATTGTACTTTTTTCTCTACTTCATTTCGATAATCATATGTTGAGAAACCAATAAATTCCTTTCCTGAGTTTCGAACAAAAAAATCATGAAATCTAGACATTCCCCAAAGGACCATGTCAACTCCAGATAAAATATGATAATAAAGATATGTCTTGTTATTGCTTGATTCGCGAAGTAATAGTAATTCTACCTCAATTTGAGAAAAATCTCCCCAATAAATTGATTTTCGATTTTCTAAAACATATAGCTTCGCCTGCTTAACTCTCAAGACGGGGAGCACATTTACTCTTTCATCAAAATGAATATAAATATCATTCCGAGAATCATCTATTGCTTCTATTAGCTTTTGAAGAACCTCAAATTCATGATGAGCAATAATTAAAAAAGCATGCTTTGAACTCATCAATTAATCACTTTAATTATTTGACTTTTATATAATTGATCCTCAATATCCTCAGTCATACGTCCTTCTTTTACCTCATTAACATATTTGTTAGGTATACGAACTTTTGATTTAGCTTTTATCTTATACCATTCGTATTCGACATCTATATGTCCGATATCCAAGGCTTGATTCCCTAATAAACAAATATCATAAGCTAATACAGTTGCTGTATGCCCCAAGGCTATCAACACCAATTTATCTTTTGATTGATTTTTCATAGAAGAAAGAATTTCATCGTATTTTTCAAATGCATTTATAGCTGGACAAAGAACCCTTTGAATACTGTTCGCATTAGAGAAGAGATCATTATTAACTCCTAATCTCGAATATTCTCCTTCAATAATTAGTATATTTCTATTATCCCATATTTCCTTTAATTTAGAAATATATTCTGGATAGTTTAAAATATCTAATCGATCAAGATAGAATCTCGTAAAGTTTGTATCTCCAAACACTCTATTTAGATTTAACTTTTGTAAAAATTGCTTCCTAAAATTCCATTCTCTCTCCCAAAAAAGCCTCGTCCCCAAGCGACTAACGCGAGAATCTTTAAGTGCATAAGGAATACAAACCAAATGATTTGCAGTATCTGACTTAAATACATCTATCAATCGCATTGCCAATTTCTGATTATATTGCTGAAAAGAATCTACATTAAACGTCTTTTCATCTCCATTATTCAAATAATGATGCATCATTTGAAATTCACCATCACCAAAACGACTTATAGATATATTATTCTCCAATATATGGTCAATTGTATCAATAGACTTCATGATAACCAACGATTCTCTCTCCTCTGATGAAGCCGCATAAGGCTTATGAATTTTATTATAATTCAACAACCTCCAAATCCAAACTTTTAGTTTTTCCATAACTTAGTCTTATACTAAATCAATTATTCCCTTATGATGAATTGAAAATAATTCACCAAGCTTATCTGTAAAAAGTAATGATAGATAAGCTTGATTAAGGCTTAATCGAGCCCTAATATTTAATCCATCTCAAAAGATTAGATCCCGCATTAATTACCCATTTTCCGAGTGCATTTCTTTTGATACAGGAAAGAAAATATAACGATTTCTTTATCGGAAAACCCATCTTAATTTCTCGAGGTAATCGATCGAAATATTTCCACCAATACTCAAACTTAACAGCCATGATATCCCATGGCTTTCCTCCTGTATAATGAATATTTGAATACCGCTGTACATCGACCCAATCTTTCAATGAATATAATTTTAAGAATTCATCTTTAAATTGTGGTAATAAAAATGTACGAATACCATTATATTTTGGGCTTAGTCCAACTGTCTTTCCCTTACACAATTTGTTGAGTACATCCTGATCTGGAAATTGCAAACCTTCCTCTTTAGATGCCTCAATAAATTGCTCAGACATATTATCAACTCTCAACTGTTTTAGATTCATCACTAAAAAGCCAGAATTAAAATATTCATTCCATTTTAAACCTAATTTTTCAATATATGAAAATTGATGAGCTAGAGGTGATTCAAATATCACGGCCATATAATTATCTCCTAATTCAATTGAATTATAAAGAACAGCTAGATTTTGCCTGACTATAATATCACAATCCAAATAAATTACTCTATCAATATGAGGTAATAATTCCGCCAAAACTAATCGAAATGATGCTGCAATAGTGTATCTTTCATCGATATAAATTCCTTCTAATTTACCTGTCATATTAATATATGCAAACTCCATCCTACTCCCTCCGAGTACACACAATAATTCTTTGTATTGACTTGCCAGTTCTTCGGTCAATAAACAATATACCTTATATTTATCCAAGTCACTAGAATTATCCAATATAGACTTTAGCGTAACACAGGCTGGAACAAAATAGTTAGGCGTGAAAGCAATTACAACAGGAATATTTTGGTTTAATATACTCATCTCTACTTTATATAATGACCTAATTCCTTATTTAAAAACCTTATCAAAGAAATATCGTACTATCATTCTAAATTTATCCTTATTAGATAATAATTCAAAATCAGCTAAAAACCCCAACTCATTAATAGCTAAATGTTTAAAAATCTGATTATAGTAATCATACTTGCACTTGTCAAGTAAATTTTCCCTAGAAATTTGCTGTAATAAAAAATCCTCTTCTACGCTCGTAACTTCTGGCATCTTTAAATCTAATAACCATTTATAGAATTGATTATTCGCATCTAATTTGTCCGCTAGCTTACCCATATTACTCGATAAGTGAATTGTTGACACCCTAAAACTAAATAGAAGACTAGGCGAATTAACTACTCCATTATCGGCAAAATTTATAATCGACGCTATATCAGAACAAAATGCACTAGGAAAATCAATGAATTTTTTATCTTGTAATATATCGGTCTTAAACATATAATTACCAATACAAACTATTATTGTAGCCCTCAACCAATGATATATATATTCAATAATACTACAGTACTCTGAAATTGTTTCGTCTAGACCAATAATATCACCATTCTCATCTATTACCCTCACTCGCGCTCTTATAACATTAGACTCTGGGTATTTTAAAGCCAATTTTAACATTTCTTCTAAAAATGTCGGTTCGTATTGATCATCATCAGCAGCTAATATGGTATACTCCCCTGTTGAATATTTTATTGAATGATTCCATTGATAGACTAAATTTTGACCACCTATATTTGTTTCATTTCTGAAATATTGAATACGAGAATCTCTAAAACGATCAATAATTGGTTTTAAATCTTCCGGAGAACAATCATCAACAACTATAAGTTCCCAATCATTGTAGGTTTGATTTACGATGCTTTCAACAGCTTGGTACAAAAATTTCGCCTTATAGGCCGGAAGTACAAATGTTACTTTCATAATTCATGAATGCCAATTATCGAGTTGATTTTAATGACTTTAAGAAAATGTTTAACCTCATGAAAATTTTGAATAATCGACTTCTTTCCAAATCATCATACTTATAGATTGTTGTAGTACTTTTCGAATAGTTAGACAAAATAATACTAAAATATTTTTTGAACTCTTCATTTCGCGATTTCAACATTGGTATCAAAAGATTAGTATCCTCATTATTGACAAGAGAATTAATTAAAAAGTCTCCTTCATTACAATAATTTTTAAAAAATTCTTGAAGTGTCTTTTGTCTCTCTAAATTCGCTCTAGATTGATTATTAAAATCAGAACTTATTCCATCTTCCCGAAATTTAGAAATTACATTATCAATCATCCTATAACTTACGTTATGTAAAAATTTCGCATAAAGAAACCATTTCCAGTCTGATACTATTTTTAGTTCTTCGTCATACATCCCAATAGAAAAGAACAATTCTTTCTTAATGAATGTCGATGGATGGCTTAGCGAGCTGAAATACATCACCTCAAATGTCATTTCTTTAGGAGAAGATATGTTTTCGATTATCCCATTTGACTTTAATGACACCATATTTCCTGATATTATGTCATCTTCAGCCAATAAACTATTTACCTCCTCTAAAACTTTGTTATTATATAAAGTATCTCCACTATTTAAAAACAACAAATATTCTCCATTAGACGCCAAAATACCTTTATTCATTGCATGATAGATTCCTCTATCTTTCTCACTTACCCAATAATTGATTATTTGAGAATTAGATTCAATGATTTCTTTACTACCATCAGATGATCCCCCATCAATAACGATATATTCGAAATCATGAAAAAACTGATTCTTAACACTTTCGAAAGTATCTTGCAACCCCTTACAGTTGTTATAGTTTATAGTTACAATACTCAGTTTCATATTATTGTTTATGAATTTATTTTTCTGGATTTTAAAACATCTAAATAGTTAAAAAATCAAAGTGTTACTAAATTAATTATTATGAAAATTCTTCAGTCTTAGAAATCTTATAGGGAATTTAAGAAGTATCGTTAACAAATTTTTCCAACCAACAATTCTTAGATACCTTTTTGACAATATTCTATTGAAATACGATAGTAGCGTGTAATTATTTTGAACTACTAGCCGTAAATATCTGTATTCACCATTCGCATCTATTGATCCTTCGATTTTATTATTTAAAGAAATAGGTAACTTATGAGACCATTTTTTGTTGAAATTATTTAGCTCCTCCAACCATTCCCTATTATAATTCCCATCAGAAAAATGTTCTGTTATAACATCATATATAACTTTAACATTGTAGTTCTTTGATACTCTGAGAGTAAAATCAACATCATAAAAATGAAATTTAGTGAAATTTTTATCATCAAATCGATATTTCTCCCATATGGCCCTCGTCGTTGCAATGAAAAAGCCATCTAAAGCTACTACAGCTTTATAATTAATATTCTTTGAACCAATATTTAGATATACAGACTCCTTATCAATAAACTTATGATGTTGTACCAAATGAAACGCTTCATGCTCCTGCAAATATCCTCCCCATCCGGTAAAAATATAAGGCAAATAGCTACTACCAGCGAAACCGATTGCCCCTAATAATTTATCTTCTTTAAAATATTCTATAATTTTTACGCCCCATTGTTGAGTTTTAAAAATCATATCTTCATGGCAAAAAATCAATATTTCATTTTTTGCCTTAATAGCACCAATATTATAAGCCTCACAAATACTATATTTTGCGTGATTTTCAATCTGAATTATTTCAAATTCAACACCAATAGTTACCTCTACATTTTTGACAAACTGTTCAAAGTAAAGCTGATTATAAGATGATAATATTATTGATATCATGTATGGAAACTAATAATTTAAATGCTTAAAGTGACATTTTTATTTTTCTCTTAATAAAATTTATTAGTCGACTCACATTCCGAAAGCCATAATTATTAAACTCATATAACAAGCTGTTATATTTATTTAAATAGACTTTTATAATTTTATTTTTATCATTAATTCTTGTTAGCAAAAAATTATAAACTTCAGAGTCGCTTCTACAATAATTATCACAAATCAACTTAAACACAACATTCTCAGCATCATTCATCTGATCTATATCCTTAGACATACTTTTAGGATTATCACGATACAAAGCCAATTGTTCTGGAATAATTTTACAGGAAACTTTAGGGTCTTTAAAAAAATCCAACCAAAAGATCCAATCTTCCTTTGATTTTAAATCTTCCTTAAACTTATGTATATGCTTAGATTTAAATAGTCCAGCATGAATAGGAATGTTAAATTGCCAATCCCAACCATATAACAATGCTGAATAATCTATCGTTAAATTCAAATAATTGCAAAACTTACCTCTCAACCCTTTAGCATCAAACATTGCAAAATCAGTTACGACACATTCATAATCTACAAAGTAGGATGAAGATATTTCAATTTTTTTTTCTTTAATTACATCATCACAATCAAGAAATTGGATCCATTCTCCTTTAACTAAACTTAATCCTGCATTCCTAGCTGAAGACAATCCTCCATTTTCTTTATACAAATACTTGAACCTCGAATCCCTAGACACCCACTTCTTCGCTACCGATTCCGTATCATCAGGGGAACCATCATTCACAATAATGCATTCCCAATTTGTATAAGTTTGATCCATTACAGACTGCAAGCAGTCGTCTAGATACTGCCCTTGATTGTAGCACGGTACTATTACTGAAATTAAAGGGTTGCTATTATTCATTTTGTTAAAGATTTTTGAACCATTTAATGAACCCGATCTTACTTATCAACTTTAAAAGTCTTGATCCCCTCACCATATCTAGTTTAGATATATGCTCCTCTCTCGAAATAAAGTATTCACAAAACATATCTTCTATATTGATGTTATTACGCTCTGCAGATTTTATAATCGCAACCCAATGCCAAAATACTGCTTTTCGTGAATTATCATTTGTTGAAATACCACCACTATGAACCCTATAGAAATACAAAGGAATATCTAAATGCTTCACAGGAGCTACTTCACACATTTTCATATAGATGTCCTTATCCTCAGCTATCCTTAATTTTATGTCAATTCCAGAAGTTTTATCATAAATTAATTTTTTAAAAGTAGCAAAGTGTGAAATCTCACCCTTAAAATTAAAATATGACATTTCTTTCAAGGATACTACTTGCATAGCCTTGTGTTCACAAATAATTGCTAAGTAAGAATCACAGAAGTAAAAATTTGAATATACTAGACCAACATCCAAATATTTTAAATGAATAGACACAACTGACTCAATTGCATCTGCAGTTAATGTGTCGTCTGGATCTAGAAAACCAAAAATTTCCCCCTTTACTAAATTTGCTAAATACCTTTTTGTAAAGCCTACCCCCTTATTTACTGCATTCCTGTATAATCGAACTCGATGGTCATTTGCAACCAATTGCTTCACAATATCAAATTCTGATTCATCTGAATAATCATCAACCACAATAATTTCAAAATTCGAATAGCTCTGAGCTAAAACACTATCATATGCCTCTTTGAAATATCGTGCATTATTAAAGTGTGCTATTAATACTGAAAATAAAGGTCTATCTATCATAGATCTAATGCTAAATTAATAATTTTAAGAGCTCTTTCTTATCTGTATCTGATATAAAATAATATTGTAACAATTGTCTATTTTCTTCAATAAGATTTTGCATAACCATACTTGATGATTGAATATCATTTAATAAAAAAGCTAACTCTTCAATTGTATTACAGAAACATCTATATTTTGAATTACTAGAGACTAATGAGTCCCCATTATAAAAAATAGTTTTTAATCCATAGTATAAACATTCAATAGAAGAATATCCAATAAAATCGCCTATTGAAATATTTAAATAAACATCATTATACGAACTAGGTAACTCATTAATTGGTATTGATTTATTACTAAAACTTACCAAATCACGGATTGATAACTCATTAGCCCTAGTGACTATTTTATTAAAAACCTCTGTACAATAAATCTCCCCAATAAAATATATTCCAATACAATGTCCAAACTTTTTCTTTACTAAAGAAAGTGCTTCTAAATAAAAATTGAAAAAATCCTTGTCATCGGCAATTCTTGAAACTACATTTAACTTAATCATCGTTCAATATCAATTTAAAATGAACCTCCCTACATTTAACATTATAACTTTCGTGAATTTCGTTTTCTTGATACTTGTTGATGTAGACTAACAAATTTGAATTATCCTCAAAGATTTCCGGCCTAAATGTATATCTTCGTCCTTCATATTGAATTTTATTGGTAATATGCCATAATACTTTCCGTGAAATATTAAAAAATGGCATATATCGATCTGCTATTACTAAATTCATAAAATGAACCTTAGTAAAGAAAACATTCCCTAGGAAACGAAACAATATGTTCCAATAAATAGATCTGAAATCAAAGTTCTTTAAAAGAATCTTAAAACTACAAACATCAACCCTTAAGACCTTAACCTTTTGTTCTTCAAATAACCGATCATAAAACTCTTGATCTTTTCTATTTGGTATTACAATAATAGGTCTTATATTATGACTAACTAAAAATTTTGTAAGCTCAAATACATATTTTTCAGCCCCCCCAATACCAAGAAAATAATTAACTATTAAAATTTTTTTTTTAAACATCTAGTACTTATTCAAAAGATCAACAATAGTCGTCACCTCAGAATCAGACATTACAGGACTGATTGGTAAACTTAACACTTCGTCGTGCATCTGCTCGGATATCGGATAACTTTTATTATTCCATTCAGCATAAGCCTTTTGTTTATGTGGAGGAATTGGGTAATGAATAACCGTTTGTACCCCATTATCAGTCAGATATTGCTGTAACTCATCACGATCAACACTACGCACTACATAAACGTGCCATACATGCTCTTGTTCATCATTAGGAATCTCAGGCAACTGAAGTTTAGGATTTACAATCTCCTTATTATAACGCTTAGCAATCATTCGTCTTACTGCATTCTCTTCGTCTATATACTTGAGTTTGACATCCAATACCGCAGCCTGTATCTCGTCCAAGCGTGAATTCAAACCTTGATATATATTCACATATTTTTGGTTAGAACCATAGTTCGCTAATGCGCGTATGGTAGCCGCCAAAGCATCATCTTCTGTAGTCACAGCACCTGCATCACCTAATGCACCAAGATTTTTACCTGGATAAAAACTAAATCCTGCAGCATCCCCCAACTTACCGGTTTTGATACCTTGCCATGATGCGCCAATAGCCTGTGCATTGTCTTCGACGATCTTAAGGTTGTGCTTTGTAGCAACAGCTCTCAACTGCTCACTATATACTACTCGACCTTGCAAATGCACTAGCATGATAGCCTTAGTACGTGCAGTAATCTTTTCTTCGATACGACCAATATCAATGTTGAACGTTTGCGGATCAGGCTCAACTAATACAGGTACAAGATTATTATCAGATATTGCCAATATGGAAGCGATATAGGTATTCGAAGGTACTATTACCTCATCACCTGCTTTTATCAGCCCAAGCTCTTTATACGCACGCAATATCAGACGCAGTGCGTCTAAACCATTAGCAACACCTATAGCGTGCTTCGTGCCAATATATGCAGCCAAATTAACCTCAAAGCGCTTTACCTCTTCACCTAACAAATACCATCCCGAACGAAATACGTCTAATAATCGTTGCTCTATTTCTTCTTTATGTAAAAAGTTTACTTGTAATAAATCTAAAAACTTAATCATGCTTATCTAATTTATGCTGGTTTCCATGCTTATCTCGAAAATCAAGATCTAATAATACACCATCATCCGTAATATACCCCATATGTCTTGCAGGATTTCCATAATAGACTGTGTTCGGTAATATTGATTTGGTCAATACAGATCCTGCTCCCACTAGAGCATAATCACCTACTGTGACACCTGCTATTATAGTAGCATTGGCACCGATTGAAGCACCTCGTTTTACAATTGTACGTTCGAATTGTTCGGGATATTGTTTTGATCGTGGAACTAAATCATTAGTAAAGGTAACATTTGGACCTATAAAGACATTGTCTTCTACTGTTACACCATCCCACAGTTGTACACCAGACTTTACTGTTACATTGTCACCTATCAATACATCATTCTCAATAAAGACATTATTACAGATATTACAATCCTTACCTATTACAGCATTACCCAATACTACACAGAATTGCCACACCTTCGTGCCTTCGCCTATATTCTTTGATTGCACATCAGCCAAATTATGAATAAACATTATTTAGATCTATAGTTTAAAAATTCTTGATAATCTCTAATATAATCAGATTCAGTATATAATTCAGATGCAAGACAAAGTAATACCGCTGAATGTGAAAATTGAATATCTCTCCAAATTAAATTTGACAAATACAAACCCTTTTCTGGGGAATCCAAAACAAATGTTTCCTTATTACCTTCCCTATCTTCCACATTAAAAGTTATACTACCAGAGACTGCAAATATCACTTGTTGTAAATTCTTATGCGCATGACCTCCTCGAGTTACATCTTGTGGCGTATAATAAGTCCAATACACTCTTTTTATATCGAAAGGGATATTCTTAGTCTCTTCAGCAACAGTGATATACCCTAATTGCATAGAGCCTATTTTATCAAAATTAATTATACTTGGTTTATCAAAATTCATATTTATATAATATTAAATTTTAAGTCGGGCCTTATAACTCCTGGCAAAACATTAGAATTAGAACCAAGAATCTCATTTTCAATTTCAAATCCTATAAGCCCATCTTTATGATATAATGCATATCGTTGATCTTCACCAAAAATCAACTTAAAATAATAACTACCAGCATTTAATAAATTTGGAGGAATTTCAAAGCTCACATCATACATCCCTTGACGAGAATCCTTATTTGTACTTATTAACGCACCAGTATGAAATACGGGTACTTCTTCTGTTGTACGCAACTCAAATGTTGCATCCAAATTGATATTTGGTTTATTGTTATAAAATTTCAACGTAACCTTTATGCCTGAAGATATCGTTAAGAAATCACCATTCAACGGCTCTGCTGAAAAATGAAGAATTTTAATATTATCATTACCAACCGCTTCCTCGATAGAAGAAACCTCGTAATGATTATTTGTATTAGCTCCCTTTTGGTAAAGAGAAACAGCTTCCAACGCTGTACCTTGAAAAGCTAATTGTCCATTTTGAAGTAAAATACCACTATTACAAAGCTCTTTGACAGAAGCCATATTATGCGACACAAACAATACTGTACGTCCCTCTCCCTTGGAAACATCTCCCATCTTACCAAGGCATTTTTTCTGAAACTCTGCATCTCCTACCGCCAATACCTCGTCCACGATAAGAATCTCAGACTCTAGATGTGCAGCCACAGCAAAAGCCAGTCGAACATACATACCTGAAGAGTAACGCTTAACAGGAGTATCAATATAACGCTCTACACCAGCAAAGTCCACTATCTCATCAAATTTACGCTTGATTTCTCTACGTGTCATTCCTAAAATAGCGCCATTCAAAAAGATATTTTCCCTTCCTGTCATCTCGGGATGGAAGCCTGTACCTACCTCCAGCAACGAAGCAATACGCCCCTTTACCTTAATATTCCCTGTAGTTGGTTTAGTTACTTTAGACAACAGTTTGAGCAATGTAGATTTACCCGCACCATTACGTCCAATTATTCCAACCGCATCACCCTGTTCTATTTTAAAATTGACATCTTTCAACGCCCATACGTAGTCAGAATCACCCTTTTTTGTACGATCATTAGACTCGCCTATTTTCAAATACGGATCTTCCTTCCCTCGTATCTTATGCCACCATCGATTCAAATCATGGGATAATGTCCCTGTTCCTACTTGACCTAAGCGGTATTGCTTTGATAAACTTTCTACTTCTAATGCTATATTTTTCATCAATTTCTGTCAATTAAGGTTTAGATAGTATCCATGAAGCCTTTTTGAACTTTATTAAACACTAAAGTTCCTATGATAAGTAATATAGCAATAACTATAGTAGAGTAGATCAACATGTCTCCATTAAAATTCCCAACTCCTAAATAACCATATCGAAAGCATTCTACTATAGCTGTCAATGGATTCAACAATATTATATCACGAAGTCGCTCATTCATAGCCGAAACAGGATAAATGATCGGCGTTGCATACATAAACAACTGTATACCAAAACTCAACAACATAGTCATGTCCTTGTACTTTGTCGTCATACTACTGAAGATCATTCCCAAACCTAATGCAAATCCTGCCATCAATATTATCAGAAAAGGGGTCATCAACACCCATGCATTAGGCATTAAGTCGCCCGATAGGGTATAGAAAATTACAACGCCTATGAAAAGCAGAAATTGAACTCCGAACTGCATAAGATTAGACGTCACCACTGCCAAAGGCATAATAAGACGCGGAAAATAAACCTTTCCAAATATATTTGCATTAGTTGTGAAAACTCCTGCCGTTTGATTCAGACTATTGGAAAAATAATTCCAAAGCACGATTCCCGAAAGATAAAACGCTACTTGAGGCGCTCCATCCGTCGATAGTCCAGCCAAATTCCCGAATACAAACGTATACATGACGGTCGTAAATATTGGATTTACAAAAAACCATATCGGACCTAATACTGTTTGTTTGAAATACGTTACAAAATCCCGCTTAACTAACAGTAAAAGTAAATCACGATACCGCCATACTTCTTTAAGATTTAAACTCAATAAACTAGACTGCGGCTCAATAACCTCTGTCCATTCATTCTCCTCAGTATATTTTTTATCCAACTCTATCATTTATTTATTTCAAAATACTTCAATTTTTTATGACAAAATCCAATTAAGTATTAAATTCCTCATTTAACATTCTACGCAAACCTTCTTCCATGCTAAAAGGCGGCAAAAAACCTGATGACATTGCCTTTGTGGAATCGTATTTTGTTACCGCACAAAATTTCTTCACTCTTACCGAGCTAATTGAAAGTTTTCTTCTAGTCACAAATGCCAACAAATCGAAGCAATATCCCCCAAACATGCCTATAGCATATGGTATCTTAACAGAAGGAATATTCTTTCCCAATATTTTTCCGGTATGATATACCAAATCGTTAGTCGTAAAATCAGGTTTGTCGACATAATTATATACATTATATCCAGATTTGACTTCTTCCATCATAAACTGTATAAATGCAACCACATTACCTACATAAGACATGGATTTTTGGTTATTACCCGCACCAATCATCATAAATTTACCCGAGGCAATCTGTTTTAAAAGATTAAATACATTTCCTCGATTTCCTTCTCCAAATATTACTGTAGGACGAACAATATTAATATTCCAGTCTCCGTGATTAACATACCATTCTTGCAACACTTGTTCTGCTTGCCATTTACTAATACCATAATGATTGAATGGATCTACAGGAAATGTTTCACCAGGATTATCTTTGTCTAGCCCATACACCGCTACCGAACTTGTAAAGATCAACCTCTTGATGCTATTAGCCTCCATCGCAGCAAGTGTATGGTGCATACCTTGTACATTCACGTCATAATACAGCGATGTTGGTGAAACATCATCCCTATGCTCTGCCGCCAAAAGTATAACGATATCTACCCCAGATAGCAATTTTGTCAATGTCTCAATATCCAGCACATTACCTTCTCTCCACAAAGAAACATGTTTTACACTTTTATTTTTATCAATATTAACTATTGATGCAATATCCTTACCTTCTAATAGTTTATCTATTAACTTGCTACCGACAAAACCAGAGCCTCCTATAATAGCGACATTCATACAGATAATTATAATTATTAAATATTTACAGTCTTTTTCTTATTAACAATGTAATTAAAAGACAAAGTCATCACGCCCCACAGCACTAGATCCATCAGTATCACTACATTATTACTTATATATTGAACAGCTATAAGATTGAAAATGGAAAAAAACAAAGAAAGCCCTATAATTGACATCATTGCGCCGTGCTGAGACATTCCTGACCTTAATAATTTATGATGTAAATGACTTCTATCTGCCTTAAATAATGGTTTTTTAGCAAGAAAACGAACAACAATTACGCGTAAGACATCGAATACAGGAACTAAAAGTGTTGAAAAAGCAACCACTATTGCTCCTTCAGCAAAAGGTTTTATCTCTTTCAAATTCATAGAATAACTAATCGCTAAAAAAGCTACTGTATAGCCTAATGTCATACTTCCCGTATCCCCCATGAAGATCCTCCTCCTTCTCTTAGATACTCCAAATACATTATAATAAAAGAATGGAATTAATACACCTGCAGTTATCCATGCCAATAAAGTGTGAACCCAAGCTCCATTATAAAAAAACAAACCACCCATCACCAAACAACTAACGCATACTAATCCTGAGCAAAGACCATCCAAACCATCTATGAGATTAATCGAATTAATTATCAAGACTGTTGCAAAAACAGTTAAAATAGCCCCGAACCAATAGGGCAATCCAACTATAAAAAAGAATCCATACAAGTCATTAATCCATAATCCAGAAATAGGGAATAACAATGCGGCAACAATTTGCACTAGAAATTTCCATTTATAATGCACGTGTACTAAATCATCCGCAACCCCCATGATGAATAGCATAACCATCCCCACACCCCATACAACAAACATTGGTAGTATTTTCCAAGTAGTTATCTCTTTCACAAAATAGGTGTTTAAACCAAAATTATATATGATAACTAAGGATAAAGCCATTATACATAATTGCGTTGGCATGAAAGCTAGTCCACCCAACCTAGGAATCGATGTCTGGTGCAATTTTCTCGCATCTATTGGGTCGAACAAACGCTTTTTATACGTAATAAGCAGGATATATGGAATGATTGCCCTTCCCAAAATAATAGCTAAGCAAAAAGGAATAATTAGTAAGATATAATCCATTTATTAGAAGTTATTTCATAGCGACTGTTAACAATAGAACTTAATTACTGCGGTCAATTTGGCACAAAAATAAGTATATATATTCTCAATTCAGAAAGTATATAAATATCCTTACTTGAAAAACTATACTATCGTAGTCGTTAATTTACAAAAAAAAGGTGAGTTTATTATTCAAACTCACCTTTTTATATTGGAATTGTTAAAAATTAAATTTTAAATACTGATCTAATTTTTTCCCACGTACTTTTCTTTTCCTGAGCATCACCGTAGCCATAACCATAACCATAGCCATAACCATAACCACGTTTAAAGTCAACATCGTTAATAACGACAGCTAAATTTTTCAGCTTATTCTGATTATACAATTCTTTCGGAACATTTAGAAGGCGTTTATCCAAATAGTTTGCCCTACACACGTAAATGGTTAAATCAGCAAATTCTGAGATCAAAATGGTATCCGTTACTAAACTTACAGGAGCCGTATCCACAATTACATAATCATAGTTGTCTCTGCCGTATTTTATTATTTCTTCAAAATGACCATTCATTAATAACTCCGCGGGATTTGGCGCAATATATCCTGAATAAATTATATCAAAATCATAAGGTGCAGGTTTGCGAATTATAATTTCAGCAATTGGCATTTCAGGATTAATCAAATATTGAGTAATTCCAACATTTGTATGTTGCAAATGCGATAAACCTAAATAATCTAACACTTTAGGTGAACGAATATCAGCACCAAGTAACAGAACCTTCTTTCCTGACATCGCTAGAATCTTAGCTAAGTTAGTTGCAATAAATGATTTTCCCTCTCCAGAAGTCGTTGATGTCACATAAATCACAGAACTCTTACCTTTATTAGCAGATAGCATAAAAGAAATATTTGTTCGCAAAATACGGATTGCTTCCGCCAATGACGACCTATCATTATCTTTTATAATTGGGTATTCAGAAGCAGGTATTTCACCTAAAATAGGTGCTGGAAATACAGATTCTACGTCACGTCGTGATTGAACTTTATTATCCAATAAGAATTTAATATATAATATTACAAAAGGAATAAGTAACCCTGCGATTAATGCACCTAAAACAATAACAGATTTTTTTGGTGATACAGGAACTGATGATCCATACGCAGAATCAATAATTTTCAAAACATCTGGCTGCGCAGAAGCTTTAATTTCGTTCTCTTCTCTCTTCTCTAATAAGAATAAGTATATAGACTCAACAATTTTCTGTTGTCTTGAAATGTCCTTAAAACCCAATTCTTGTCGAGGAACTGCAGAGACTTTACCCTGCAACTGATTACGTTTACTCTCAGAATTATTAAGAGACAATCCTAATACAGATCTATAATTATCTAGAGATGTAATCAAGTTCTTATTGACAGATTTAATATTATCTGTCAAATTCTTTACTACGGGATTCTCCTCTGTTGAACTTCTTAGTAAATCATCCCTTTCCAAAACAAGTTTATTATATTCAACTAATGTTTGCTCAATAGACTGATCCTGTAGCCCTATATTTGTAGGCAGTAATTCTAAATCTGAATTACTTTGAATAGACTCACGCATATAATCAACCAACTGTAACTGCGTGCGTTTCTCAAGAACTTCCTTATCTGCATCTGTAAGTGTCTTCAAACTCAGTTCAGCTTCAGCTATCAAATCTGTCACATTATTTGAAGACTTGAAATCCTGAACTTTTTTATCTGCATTATCTAAATCTTGACCAATCAATTGTAAACGAGAACTAATAAATCGTGACGTGGCAAGTGTAACTTTATTCTTGTCATCAGATACATCTTGATTGTACTGCTTAATTAATTCATTAACAATCAATTTTGACTTTTCAATAACTGGACCTGTTAAAGAAAAGTTAACAATATAAGATTGCTTCTCAGCATTGGGAGAAATTGAAATTACTTTTTGTAAATTATCAATAGCTTGATCCACCGAAATAACATTAACTTTAACAGTACTACCAATGCTATTCACAAATTCCTTATTAGGTAAAATAACAAATTCACCAAATGAAGTTGTTAAAACATTACCCAAGGAATACTTATCAATTTTTTTTCCATTTAATTCTTCAATAGAAAGCGTATTATTATCTAAAATTTCAAACTTTAAACTACCAGTAGGTTTTTTTACATTTATTTTTTTTGTTATGATTTTTATTGGGCTTTCACTTTCTAGAAGTTCAGATTCCTTGATTTTCCCTTTTACAAAATAAGTGTTTTGAAAATTATTTCCCTCGATTACCTTACGCAATAACCGTCTTGATTTTAATACATCTATTTGATCTAATACAAAAGCAGATTGTCCTGATCCTCCAGTAAGTGAACTTAACTCAGCTAATCCAGACAGTTCACCTGAAGCTTTATCTTCTCTCTCCAAAAGTATTTTTGCATCAACTTTGTATTGTGATGTTGAATATCTCAAAAAGACAATAGCCGATAATACTAGGATAACAACTGAAAGAACAAACCACTTCCAATAAAAGAAATATTGTTCTAATAGCTGCTTTAAATCTAGTTCTTGAACTTCTTCAGAATTAATGTTATGTTTTGAATCAGATGAGTTATTCATGTTAATTTTTAATATTTGTAACTATTAAAGCTGTTATGGTTATTAATAAACTTGAGATTGAAATCCAGACGTTAGTATCCTGTCCAAATCTAGAATTTCTAACTTGCGAGGTATTTGGTTCTACGTAAACAACATCATTTTGAGCCAAGTAAAAATATGGAGAGTTAACAATAGAATCTGTTAACAGATTTAATCTATGCATTTCTTTTTCACCATTTTTTTCCCTAACTAATAACACGTTATTTCTTACTCCTTTGATTGTCATATCCCCAGCCAACCCCAGTGCTTCTAATATAGTTACTCTTTCTTGTGATAAATTATAGGTCCCGGGTTTATTTACTTCACCTAACACTGTTATTTTAAAATTAGCGAATGTTATATTTACTCCTGGATTGACAATGTATTCTGTTAATTGTGTTTTCAGGACTTGCGTAGCCTCCAAACGACTAAGTCCCCCCAATTTTAACTTACCTATCACTGGAAAATCGATTTCCCCATTATTATCGACAAGATATGTAGGTTTAAATGCAAAATCTGTAGAATTAGCAGATTGCACTTGATATGGATTCAGCTGATTAAATGGTAAAACTGCTTTTAAATCTGCCGCAGAAACAGTAATTGTCAACAAGTCTTCCTGTTGTATTTTAGGTGCATATTTTATATAAATATTTTCGGGGACTACATTTGAATCTTGTAAATACACGACCTCTCTTCGAGATGCACATGATCCCAAAACAAGGATTAGTATTACAAGATATAAAATTCTTTTCATAACAATATATTTAATGGTCTAAAAATAGGGATTATAATTATTTATAACGAAGAAGAAGTTGTTTTCAATACATATTTCCTGTAAATAGTAGACTTTATTAATAAATAAATGAAACTACCAAAAATTACTGTAGAGAGTGAATACGCTAACTGGACTTTAATTGATTCATGTGAAAAATATACAGTCACAATACCAATCATGAATTGTATGACACTATATGATAGTGACACCATTAACTTGTTACTTCCTTTTTCATTTACTAAGTATTGATATAAATGCGAACGATGCGCCTTAAATACGTTCTCTCCCCTAACCAAACGTTGTAAAATTGTCCATACAGCATCTAATCCATAAACAGTCAAAAATAATATATAAATATAATTCCCTGTGTGTAGAATTAGAGAACATAACGAAAACAATAATATAAATGCAATAGCCACAGATCCTACATCTCCAGCAAAACATTTTGCCTTAGATCTAAAGTTAAAAAATGCAAATACGATTAAGCCTAATATTGTAAATATTAGTAAATCGTTAGCAATAAAGTTTATATTATAATTGACTATAATCAATAATATTGAAACAACAAGACTATAACCTGCGGTAATACCATTAATCCCATCCATAAAATTATATGCGTTAATTACCCCTATTATAATAAAGAAGAAACCCAACAGATAGTACCACGGCAAATCAAATATCTGAAGCTCATAAGCCATTAATAATACAGCACAAAAATGAACTATTAATCGTAATTTATTAGAAAGTGAGATAATATCATCGATAAATGAAATTATGGTCATTAATGTTAAACCTAAAAAAAACCAAGGATATTGAAAATCTGACCAAATAAAATAGCTTAATACAGCAAAATAAAATACAATCCCCCCCCCTCGTAATGTAATTGAGTTATGTGACGAACGTTCGTTTGGTTTATCAATTATGTTATAGTAATTTGCTATCCTAAAATAAAGAAGTTCTGACACAAACAATATTATGAATACAGTAAAATATATCATTGATTTTTATTTTTTATAAATGATGATATAGTAATCTCTAATCCTTCTTTAGCAGTTAAAGGTAGACGCTCAATGCCCAACGCATTTTTTATCTTTTCATTAGACACTACATAAGACTCGGTAAGTTTCTTTAAGCGCTCTGAATTAAGCGGAAGCGAAATAACATCTCCAATTTTAACTAAATTGTTTACAATACTACGAGGAATACGCATTAACTTCACCTTTTTTTTCAAAACTGTACTAATTAGTGTTACTAATTCATTCGTTGACAACATTTCATCATCTGCAAAATGATAAATACCAGATGGCAAATCCGCCCTTTTTACCATAGAAAAAAGAAGAAAAGATAAATTATCTATACCCAAAAAAGACCTCTCATTCTCAAAACTAGCTAGAGGCCATGGGATTCCCTTTTCGACAATTTTATATAAAAGATTAAGATTTCCCTTATTACCAGGACCATGAATCATACATGGTCTAATAATAAAAACTCTCTTTCCGATTGGCAATTCTTTACTTAGAATATATTTTTCAGCTTCGAATTTTGATCTCCCATAAGCAGTTTTAGGCTTAGAATCAGCGCCTTCAAATAAGATTGTATCTACCGTATCAGCTACTGCCTTAACAGAAGAAAAAAAGAAAAAATCTCTAACACTAGATTCTAGATATTTATCAAAAAGCTGAATAGTTAGGTCTCTATTGACCTGAAAATACTCAGCATCGGATGATGTATTTGATGTATCATGTGCTTTACCCGCCAAGTGAATAATAGCATCAACATTAAAAAAAACAGCATTTTGCTTCCAATCATCAGTTCTTAAACTGAAATTCTGGACATCAACAGCCTTTTTCCCAAAATAAGAACTCAAATTTTGACCAACAAAACCTGAGGCACCTGTAATAGCAACTTTCATCAATCCAATAAATTATCTATTAAATCAACATATTTATTCACGACAACATCTTTTGAATAAAATTTATCTACTTCCTCTAAACCTTTTTTTCCCATTTCCTGCAGGCTTTTTTTACTCTGCCTCCTTAAAAAACTAACCATTTCATTAATTTTTACTTCAAAGCGTGATGTAGTTATTAAAGCAGCACAATCAATAGGTTTTAAAAAATTAACTATAGGTGACTTCTCTCCTGAGCAAACCAATAATGGTTTGCCGCAAGCCATGATCGTATATACTTTAGATGGAAACCCATGCCCTTCCATCTCTTTAGACATAAATATGAATTGCAAATCGGCATAATCCAATAGCTGAGGCATAGTTTCACGTGGTTGATAAGGTAAAATATGAACATTTTTTAATCCATTTTCCTTTACTTTATCTTCTACATAAGATTTCATAACACCTTCACCAATTACATAAAATTCAAAGGGCTCATTTTTTAAATAAATAGCCAATTGAACCATTGGTTCCCAGTCTTGTGCATGACCAATATTCCCTGCATACATAAGTTTGATATCATTATTCTGAGGGAAAATGTGTGGATCCAAATTTATCGTTGAATTATCAAGAGGTTTGTACAAATCAGTATCAACAAAATTAGGAATAATATGAAGCTTAATTTTGTCATCAAAACGGCTAACAATCGTTTTATAAAAAATCTCATCAATTGTCGTTACTGCATCTGACTTATTATAAACATATCGTTCCAGCCATTTTAAAATCTTAATTAAAATTTTTGATTTTAAACCTCCTTGTTCTATTAAAAAATCGGGATAAATTTCTTGTACATTATATACAACTTTAGCCCCCTTAATTTTTCCTATTAAAAGATTAATAAATCCTATTGTTAATGGTGGAGATGGCGACAATAATGCTAAAACATTCTTCTCATTTAGGCCCAAAATAATAGCCATTATATGCCAATATACAAAGCCAAATAAACGAAGAATAGTCGATTTAAATTTTTTTTGAGGAACATGCAAGATTTTAATTCCTTCAAAATTACTTTCATAAAATAGGCCCAGTGCTCGCTTTTTTAATGGTTGCTTCTTGAGCTCAGATTCTACAACATTATAATGAGGGGTAGTCGTTAGAACCACAACCTCATACCCCTTTTCTTTGAATCCTTTTGCAATGTCATTATACAAATATGCTGTGGACACTCCATCCGGACTAAAAGCGATACTATGAATTAATATTTTTTTTCCTTTGTGCATTATATCTCCTCAGACCAAACTGTTCTTTTAATATAATCCGTATAAGAAATGATTATTCGTACCACTTTTTCAGAAACATTTGGCATGGAATAATCTGCTACTGGACGGAAATTACGCTCTTCACCAACTTTCTGTTGTAAAACTTGAGTCAATCCTTGTAAAATACGTTCAGGAGACAACCCGACCATCATTACTGAAGCTTCTTCCATAGCTTCGGGACGTTCGTGTGCTTGACGGATATTTAATGCTCGGAAATTTAAAATAGACGATTCTTCATTAATCGTTCCTGAATCAGATAATACGGCATAAGCACGTTTTTGTAGTGCATTATAATCATGAAAGCCTAAAGGTTTTAAAAATTGTACCTCGGGACGCATTTCGATTTGCATCTTATCAATCATATTTTGTGTACGTGGATGTGTCGAAACAATGATTGGATATTGATACTTTTCTGCTATTGCATTTAGAGATGTCATTAATCCACGGAAGTTCTTTTCTGAGTTAATATTTTCCTCACGATGAGAAGATACGACAAAAAACTCTCCCTCTCTCAGATTTAATTTCTCCAATACATTCGAAGATTCAATTTGAGGCAAATAATGAGTAAGAACCTCATACATAGGCGAACCAGTCTTGATAATACGATCCGCAGGTAATCCTTCACGTAATAAATATTCACGAGCAATGTCAGAATACGTTAAATTAATATCTGAAGTATGATCTACGATTTTACGATTCGTTTCCTCAGGAACTCTTTGGTCGAAACATCTGTTTCCAGCTTCCATGTGAAAAATTGGAATATGACGCTTTTTAGCAGGAATTGCACACAAACATGAATTTGTATCCCCTAAAACCAAGAAAGCATCAGGTTTTAATTCTTCTAAAAGTGGATCAATTTTAATCAAGATATTTCCAACCGTTTCTGTTGCTGTTTTACCTGCTGCTTCTAAGAAATAATCTGGTTTACGAAGCCCTAAATCTTCAAAGAAAATTTGATTCAGTTCGTAATCGTAATTTTGTCCTGTATGGACGATGATATGATCGATAGCCTCAGAAGCATCTAAAGCTGATAATACTCGTGATAATCTAATGATTTCTGGTCGTGTACCTACAACCGTCATTACTTTTAATTTTTTCATCTTTATGTTTAGATATTAAACAGTTTCAAAATAGGTATCTGCATCTTCTGGATTAAACGGTTCATCAATCCAAAAAATGGTATATAAGTCTTCATCTCCTATATTTTTAATATTATGAGTATACCAAATTGGCATATCTACATAAGCAGGCTCTCTTCCTTCTAAATTAAAATCAAGAACTTCATCCGTACCTATTTTTCTCAACTGGATTAATGCCTTTCCTTTAATAACTGCGAAACGCTCAATTTTATGCGTATGATAATGATTACCACGCGTAATCCCTGGCAAGGATATAGAAAACGAACACTGACCTCCAATTCCCAAACGAATAACCTCTACAAAAGCTCCTCTAGAATCTGTATGCTGCGTGAATTTAACTGGAAAAAAATCTTTATGGTCAATATATGTACGATAGGTATTAAACAAATTATGATCAAATTTATTATTTAACTCAGGAATTTCTCCTCTGTCAAAGTATTTTTCTTTGTAATAGTTTAATAGGGCTAAAACTTCAGAAACTTTTTTAGTAGCCGTTGGTTCAACGACACATTCTGCTTTTGATTGGCCAATGTGGATTTCATCTATAATTCTATTAACCAATTCTTGAACATAAATCAACTTAACTTCGCCGTCATTAGCAATCGTAGGAATCTCGCCATGCGTAAGCTGATGACAAAATGTGGCAATAAAAGAATTATAGTATGGTTTTCCGAAGGCTCCAAAAACATTAGGAATAATTAATCCGGTAGCACTTCCACCATTTTCCTTCGCCCAATTTACAATCGCTTCACGACCTTCTTTTTTCGACTTCCCGTAAAGATTATCCTTTTCTTCCTGAGTAGAAGAAGACATCAACACATGCGCTTTAGAATTCGTTCTTTTTAAAGATTCAACCAGTTTATTCGCTAAACCAACGTTAGTTTCGTAGATAAACTGTTCTGATTCATGACGATTCATAGCTGCCAGATGTACAACAACATCGCATTGTGCAACAAATTCATCTAATTTCGTCTCATTTTCAAAGAAATCCTTTTGAAAATCCACTCTTTCGAATTCTTCTAGAAATAATCCTAAAGTATTATATAAATGTTTTCCTACAAAACCATTTTGACCTGTAATCCCTACTCTTTTCATGCTTAAATTCTGTTAACAAAATAATCTAACGGAAATGTATAATCATCTTCAGAAGCATGCTCTATTCCATAATCAGCAAAAACAAGTAATTCACTATTAGGCTCTAATGCTCTAAATGCTGTAGCATAACCAGGTGAAAGATGCAAAACATTATTGCTTAAGGAACTCAAAGTTTCATTTCTAACTTCTAAGTCTATTGATACTTTTTCCCAATGATCTATTTTCACAATATCAATAGAGAAAGCTCCCGAAAGCACATAAAACCAGCGCTGCTCTATTCGGTGAGCTCTCCATCCACGAATCGATTCTAAGTCATCATTTTTAATTATATAAAAACGCTTTACTAGGCTCATATCGAAATCATTAACAAATCTTATTTGCCCGCGTTGATCTTTTGCTATTCCTCCCTCAATAAAGTTCATCATGACAAGTAATTCTTAAGGGTATTGTAGTACATCCTCACCAAAAATTTCTTTACGAATTAGAGGTAACGAGGATACTAGTTTCTTCAAACCTTCGACTCCTTGTTGCTCCGTATTGTGAGAATGATAATCCTCTATCTTAGAAACATCTTGCTCTCCCTCAGAGAAATATTTAGCATAGTTCAAATCACGATTATCAGCAGGTACACGATAAAAATCGCCCATATCTTCTGCTTTCATCATTTCTTCACGCGTACATAATGTTTCATACAATTTTTCTCCATGTCGAGTACCGATTACTTTGACTGGAACTTGCTTTCCTGTTAGCTCAATTAAAGCTTGAGCCAGATCACCAATAGTTCCCGCTGGCGCTTTGTTTACGAAAAGATCCCCTGGATTAGCGTGTTCAAAAGCAAACAGCACTAAATCAACAGCATCCTCTAATGACATAAAGAAACGAGACATATTTGGATCTGTAATCGTAATAGGATCTCCCTTTTGAATTTGATTTAGAAATAATGGAATTACTGATCCACGAGATGCCATAACATTTCCATAACGTGTCAAACACACAACAGTATCCTTTAAATTGCGTGCTTCTGCTACCGCGACTTTTTCCATCATAGCTTTGGATATTCCCATAGCATTAATTGGATATGCAGCTTTATCTGTGGAAAGACAAATAACCTTTTTAACATCATTCGATGCAGCGGCACGTATTACATTTTGTGTTCCCTCGACATTTGTTTTTACCGCTTGCATTGGAAAAAATTCACATGAAGGAACTTGCTTCAATGCAGCAGCGTGGAAAATATAATCTACTCCTCGAGTAGCGGGTTCGACAGACGCATAATCACGTACATCTCCTATATAATACTTAATTTTATTATCCTTATATAAGTTTCGCATATCATCTTGCTTCTTTTCATCACGAGAGAAAATACGGATTTCGCGAAAATGGTCTGTTTGTAAAAAACGATTTAACACCGCTGTGCCAAATGAACCAGTACCACCGGTTATTAATAAGATTTTATCTTTAATTTCCATGTATTCAGATTTAAAACAATTTTTCCTTTTCTTCCTTTACAGGATAGTTAATTAATACAGCTTTATACACCCCTTTAAAAACAAAGAGACTTCCTGCTGCAACACCAATAATTTTATGCTTATTAATAACTTGTTGAATATCTTCAAGGGAGCCAGCCCCTCCTAAGACAGTCATCGGCAATGATGTTTGTTCCCTTGCTTTATCAATTAAAGTTAGATCATAACCTTTCATCACGCCATCTTGGTCAATAGAGTTTATTACTATCTCTCCAGCACCTCTTTGCTGAGCCTCCTTAATAAACTTAAATGGATTAATTCCGGTTCCCTTTTTACCATTATGCGTAAAAACTTCATATCCTCCAAACAACTTTTTCTTAACGTCGAGGACGACAATTACAGATTGTGCACCAACGCGATCTGCAATATCCGTAATCAACTGAGGATTTTGTAATACTGAAGATGATAAAGCAATCTTTTCAATACCTAATCCAAAAATTCGCTGTGCCTGCTCCACCGTCTTAACACCACCACCGTAGCACAAAGGCATTCTTGACTGATTAGCAATACGTTCTATCAAGCTATAATTTGGTTCCAAGCCTTTCACCGTCGCGTCAATATCAAAAATAGCCAATTCATCTACTGACTTTTCGTTAAATATTCTTACAGCATTGATCGGGTCACCAACATATTTCGGATTTTTAAAATTTACCGTCTTTACTAATCCGTTGTCTTGGATTAATAGACTAGGGATAATTCTTGGTCTTAACATAAATCCTTATATTTTAGCAAAATTATGCAATAAAATTTCCCCGTACTGATGACTTTTTTCAGGATGAAATTGAATCCCATATTTATTTTCATGATGAGCTGCAGAAGCAAATTCACCACCGTAATCAGTAACTGCCATAATATCCTCTTGCTGATTACACTCAAAATAATATGTATGTAGAAAATAAAAAATAGCATCCTTCTCTAATCCATTAAAAAGAGAAATACCCTTAACAGGTTTAACATCATTCCATCCCATATGTGGTAAACGAGTAACTTGATTAATTTTTGATTCATCAAATTTACGCACTGAAGCATCAATCCATTTCAAGCCCTCTAACTTACCTTCTTCACTATGGTTTGCCATCATTTGCATTCCAACACAAATACCTATTACAGGAATTTTATCTTCCAACACCATCTTATCTAAAGTGTCACGCATCCCGGAATTATTAAGCTGAGTCATGGCATGATCAAAATGCCCGACACCTGGTAATATTAACTTCTCAGCTCCTACTAAATCATCTTTAGTTCTAGCTATTTTAACTGGAACATCTACTCTTTTGTAAACATTTACAAAAGCATTAATATTGCCTACCCCATAATCAATTAATGTAATCATCTATCTAAATAAACGTTTTTCCATACCCAATTTTTGCATTACTTGAGCTCCAAATTTAATAATGCCCATTTTATTCTTATAGTCCATAAAAGTCTTATTTGGACCTTCGAATATTTCTTGCAACTGTTCCTTTGTCAGGTCTAACTTGTTTGCAACATACTCAAATTCCTTTTGCAAGAATTCCTCTGAAAGCTCTGGTGTTGAAATACGATCCAAAGCATCTTCTCTAGTCATCTGACCTGTTAAAATAAGAGAAGAAAAATGCGCTCTACGTTTTTCAAATCCAAATTTTCTTGGCAACCAATAATCCTCGTAAAAACGTGTAAAACGCGATTCATGATGTTTGTGTTGGAAAGGTTCCCAGCCAAATCGCTCCTGCAACAACTTCTCTGCATCCTCTTTTATATAAGAAATCAAATTTAAAGGCTTGAAGACTTCCATCCCATAAACATACTTATAATAGATTTTATAAGACAAAATATCAACTAATGGAAACGTTTTTAATGGTCTTTTTCCAAATTTACCGTGGATATCCTTAACTAATCGAACATCAATACCCGGAAATCCACCCCACTCTTCAGGTTCACGGCAACACTCTGTAGAAAAATTTCCTCCAGTCAAAACATAATTTATCTTATGCTTCTTCGCAAACTTATACAACCCTGAAAAGAAAGCATAATCTTGAGGCAAATCCTGATCCGCAATCTGAGATTTCAGAAAGGAAACTTGCAAATCTTTCATTTCCTCCCAATTAATCACTTCAGTATATAAATCAAGATTCAATCCATTAATCAATTTTTCTATATTACCTACAGCCCTATCCGTATTCCAGCCAGCATCAACATGAAATATCAATGGACGGATACCCATTATCTCTTTAGCAACATATGCCGCATAAGAACTATCCAATCCGCCACTCAATCCAATGATGCAATCGAAATCTTTGTTCTTGCTTGTTTTCTTAATTTTATCCGCAATTAGCATCAGCTCCTCGTATCCACGATTATCTGTATGCCAATTCGGCTTTATATTTTCTATATAATTCGTATAATAATCACTTTCTCCTTGTTCATTAAAAACAATATTCGGATCTGTTGTATCCATTATTGTTTTTGTACATATTTGGTATGGTCTCATAGTTTTTTTGCTAGAATGTCTATTATTATTATTTTTTTAGTTTCAAAACTCTACTTTCTAAAAATACCCATGACACTAGTGCAAGAATAAAAGTTGAGGCTATAGTTATGAAAATCTTATTTACGGTTCCAAAATAAGAAAAATTAAACAACAAAAGGTTTATTATTGGCATATGATAGATATATACTCCATAAGAGAGGTCGTATTTATTTAAGTAATCTCTAATCTTTTGTGGCATTTGTAAATTCATATAAGCAAATTTAAACACTAAGATTGAGAGAAGAATTACTGCGATTGGATGAATTGCATCACTTGAATTAACTTTATAATTACCAATGAAATTCATGCTTACGATATATGCAAGTAAAACAACCCAAATATTAACTTTTTTCACCCAATGTAGTGTAAGGCTTTTGTTTTTAGCTATATAAAAACCTATTAAAAACATATAAATCCATGGGATAAAAGAAACAAATAAAAGTTTTACAAAATAATTATCCCAATTATTGTTAAATATTAACCAAACATTTATAAGGATAGAAATAATAAAAAGCATAAAGTTAAATGGAAACCTTAATCTTGAAAAAAAATAAAGAATTGGAGTAAGAAGATAAAATTGTATTTCTACAGCAATTGTCCATAAAGATCCGTTTAGTACTCCAACCCCATAATCTCTCATAAATTCAGGATTATAGAATTGTAAAAAGGTACCCTGAGCTAAAATCCAAGTCAAAAAATTTGAAATACTAAAAGATGCTTCATCAAAGTATCCTGAAACATAAACTGAAAACAAGCTTAAAATAATACAAAACCATAAAGCGGGATATAAACGTAAGAATCTATTAATGTAAAAAACCTTTAAGCCTTTCTCCTGATTTTTAATAAAAGTGGTTCCGATTAAGAACCCACTTGTAAAAAAAAATATTGGAACTCCAGGGAAACATCGAAGTGCATTGATAAACCAGGAATCATAGCCGTAATGATTACATGTATGAATAATTAAAACCTGAGTAGCAGCTAGGATCCTAATTAAATTAAAATTATTATTATAAATTGTGTTTGACATAAATATTATTTAATTAAGTAATGGTACCTTGTTCTTTTCATTCTCATCATAATAATGCATATAGAAAAATAATAAAAATCAAAAACTGTTGGCCAAATTAAGGGTTCTGAGAATACCCGAAAAAATAAAATACCAAATAACATCCATAAGATAAGCTTTTTCCAATTTTCCTTAATCTTTAAGACAAGAAACAAAGGAATTATAGTTATAAACGCTAAATAAAACAATCCGAAAATATGATGGGCACGAATAAACGAATTATGAGGGTTCCCTCCATACTTTGTTTCAATAACACTATTATCATAATCTGCACCAATAAAAATCGCAGGAAAATCCATCCTAGATAAATATACATTAATCATATCAGATCTTGCTTGATCCACCATCCCCTGAGACAACTTAGTTTTACTTTCTATAAAATAAGTTACTTGTTCAAAATAACTCGTCAAAATCCAAGATGTGGTGATAATTAGAAAAATAGTTATACCTATTGCTTTAAATTTTTTTTGTAGGCCAAGAGATATGAAGACTGAAATAATTACTAATAAAAATGAAGAGACAATTGAACCTCTACCAAAACCGATTAATGCTATCACTAAGGTTAAAAGAGAAGTCCTTACGGTCGACTCATTTTTAACAAGTAATGAAACAATCGTGAAATTTATTTGTAAAAGAACTGCAAAAGAAGTAATGCCATTTGCACTACCACCAGGAATTATTTCCTCAAATGGAACCTCAATTGGAAAATTATTGAAACCTTGTGAAAGTGCAACGAGTATAAAAGAAACCTGATAAAAAACTAAACAATATTTACTAGCTATGTAATAATCTTCAACATTTCGCGTTAATAGAAATGCTGATGTGAAAGTAACCAATGAGATAATAAAATGGAATAACACACTTGGTTCCCAAAAAACATTAATTACTAAACCAAATATCATAGCTTGTAATAAAAAGAACATAAAAGTTCTTTGTAATTTATCTGCTTTTTTGAGCTCCTTAATGTTCTTAAAAAAAATATAACTAACACCCCAAAAAAAAGGAATATAAAACAACATTCGGTTTACACTCAACATCGCAACAATGACACTTAACTGGAAAAAGATAGAAAACTTATGTTCTTTTATTTTACTCCACATTTGCTGTTGCTAATAATACTTTATTATAGTTTTCATTAAATTCAGTATAATCGTCTGGAATTTTATCAACAGAAACATTCAACTCAATCCATTTCTTAATTATTTCTTTATCATTCTCAATAAAGTCTACCATTCCCTTATTTCGATAATATTCATAATAATCATCTTGAAACTCTCCTGTACGCAATCTAGAATCTAACATAGCGGATTTAATCCCCATTTGAGAAGCCTCTATAGCTGTTGAACTAATCCATGATATATGTAGATCTGTTTGCAAAAGCAAAACTGGAAGAGACATATAACTTGGTCTTTCCCATTCAGCGTGGTTTTTTAACTCAGCATTGAACAAATCTATAAAGATTTTAAATTCATTGGTAGCAAAACCCTTTAGTTGATTAGGATGTAATCTTAACAACCATCTATATTCTTTAGATGTCTCCTTAATGAGTTCAACCAAGGAAGAAGGAATAATACCATTTACCACGTCCATCATTCCCCAAGAGAGAGTTACAAGAATAGTTTTTTTCTCCGTATCTTCTAACCTCTCTTTATGAAAAATTTCTTTTGCCATATTGTCAGCAGGTTTTATTGGCACGAAACGAGCTACCCACCTATTTCCTACTCGAATAACATCAACATCTTTATCAATACAATATTTTTCAAGCACTTGTGCACTAGGTTCATCCCAAACTAAAAAAGCACTTGGTAAATAATTTTTTGGATCATTTCCTCTAAAATCAACTCCGTACCAATAATGTCGATTAGCGATTACGCCATGTTGCACATCAGCTACCCAAATTCCCCGCTTATGGCATGCAACACATAGTTCTCTAGATGGCAAAATTGCAATCACTTTCTTAGCCCCAGTTTCATCTAGTATATGTCCCCAGATACGCTCTTCCATGTGAGAATAAGGATATTTTTTGCCGTTAAAAAGACCTTTTAGTCTTTTTGTAATTAGTGCTCTTGCAAAAGCTCCTTCTGGAGAGACTACATCTCCATAAGCAATATCGCCTTTAATACTAGATATTATTCTTGCGACTGAAAGACATTGGATTCCATTTTGCTTAAGATCGTCTTCAATACTATCGATTAACTGAGAATAATATCTACCATTATAAAGATAACCTCTATCGTTATCATGAGCAACTGTTAAAACCGGAATCTTCTTATATTTTACTTTATCGATTTTGAAGAGATCCAGAAATATTTTTTTTAATAATTTATAATCCATTAATAAACATATTTAATAATTAATATTGCTAAGAAAAGGAAACTCATCCCTATTATTATCCCTTCCCAATCTGATTTAACTTCAAACTCTTTTTTTGTTCGCATATATATGAAAAGAGTCCTCACAGCCATTTGGATAAAAAAACCAATATAAATTCCCATCTCTCCAAAAATAAACATAGAAATTATCCATAATATATAGCCTAAAGAAAATGAGTACAAGGAAATTTTCATTAAGCTTTTGCCTTTATTATTTATCATATAATAATTTTGGCAATGCCACCAAGGTATTGACACCACGTACCCAGCGAATAGAAAAAAGAGCTCAATAGAAGTTCCATTGAACTTGTCAAATTCTCGAAACACGCCAAATATGAACGGAAGAATCAATATAATACAAAAACCTACGAACCCAACTACAGCCCCCAAAAACATAGTAAATTTCCTATAACTAACCTCTAATACACTAACAGACTGTGAGTTATAGTCTTTGTAGAATTTAGGAACCCAGACTTGATTCATAGAAGTCGCTACCAACTGCAAAATTGAAGACAGTGTGTATAGAAACACAAATGTAGCAACATGTACTTCTGTAAATAAATATTTAACTAAGTATGTATTACCATATCCAGACAACCACAACAATATCGTAATAACGATATATGGAAGCAATTTTTCACTAATGGCACTTAATACATCACCATCTAATGTAAAATAGACTTTTTTTCTTATTAACACTGGTAAAAGTATTAATGTCGAAATAATTACAAAAATAAGACTGCCAAGAAAGTATGAATCACTGCTCCGATGGAAATAAACAAACGCAAAGCCTCCTAAATATGCCATGACCATGGGTAGAAAGGAAAAAACCACAGATACAATCTGCTCGTCACGCATGCGAATAATAATAGATTGATAGGTGAAAAAAGACAGAAATAGCGCACCAATTCCAATCACGAAAAAATTTAGAGCAGAGTCAATTCCGTACAAGCATAGATAAAATACTAGAAAAAATACCAAAGAGGTTAATGAAGAAATAATAAAAATAGTATTACCCCCATTAAAAAGTTTTTGTGATAACTCTTTGTCTTTATACTCGGTATAAGAGCTAATTTGTGCTTCATAGATACCAGCATATGACAAAGCCATTAATATAGTTAGCAAAGAATAATCCAATCCAAATTGAGCATATTCGGCCGTATTTAATAAACTTGCCAAATACATAAAAACAACAAATCCTATCCCTTTTTGTAAAGAATTACTAAGCATATAAAACATGCCTATTTTGACCAAAGTCTTTTTATTTTGCATTATGCAGTTATAAAAAGATTTTGCCTTCTAAAAATTCTGTTGAAAGCCTATCACCTTTTTCTAAATCTACCTTGCTAACCATTCCTAAAACTTTTTTATATAATTTAGGATGAAGTCCAAAGCCTGGCCTAACAGAACGCACATTCTTCTCAGTAATTTTCTCACCTGCCCGTATATCTTCAACGACATATAGTGATCGCGAAAATGCTTTACCAGATTGTTGTTTTGGAGTTAGGAGATAACTTTCGTTACCGATTGCACTTTCTGCTTGTCGAACTGCAGTAACCATCTCCGTAAATTCCTTTTCATTTAAGGAGAAGGATGCATCTGGCCCTCCAATGGATCTATCAAGTATAAAATGTTTTTCTATTACTGTTGCCCCCATTGCTACTGAAACAACAGGAACTACAGTTCCTAAAGTGTGATCTGACAAACCTATTTTCACATCAAAATCCTTTTCGAATCTCTTCATCATAATAAGATTCGCTTCATCGACTGGAGCTGGATATGACGATGTACACTTTAGAAGCGTAATATCATTATTCCCTACAGATCGGCAAGCATCGACTGCCAGTTTTATATCATCGTAATCTGCTATACCAGTTGAAATAATAATTGGCTTTCCTTTTGCGGCTACATATTCTATCAATGGAATATCGGTAATTTCGAATGATGCAATTTTATATATAGGGCAATCTAATGTTTCCAAAAAATCAACGGCTGTTTTATCAAATGGAGAGGAAAAACACACTAGCTCTTCTTCCTTGGCTACTTTAAAAAGCTCCGCATGCCATTCCCACGGTAAATAAGCCTCCTGATAAAGATTATAGAGTTTCTGATTTTCCCATATAGTTCCCTTTATGATAAAATCATCTTTATCTGAGTCTAATGTAATAGTGTCAGCAGTATAAGTCTGCATCTTAATAGCATCGGCGCCCGCCCGCTTAGCAGCCCGAATCGTTTCTATAGCGGTTTCAATCTTCCCTCCATGATTGGCAGAGAGTTCAGCGATTATAAATACTTTATTCTTCATTTTTGTTCAATTGATATTTTCTGGATACTACTCCATTTATTTCCGTCTCCTCTACAAGCTCAAATCCAGCTTTTTCAAATGCTCGTATCGAAGGTAAATTAGATTCTTTAATATAGGCGTGGATAATGTCTTTTGTTTCTTCTAAACCTTCTTTACAAACTAGTTTCAAGAACTTTTCTGCTAAGCCCCGACCTCGATGGCTTGGTGCTAAGGTTACTCCAATTATAAGATTTGGGGATTCACTAGCCTTATCAAACCTTACTAAACCTGCTGGAATACCGTTTTCCTCACAAATAAAATAATTTGCATTTTCGTCAATCATCTTATTATACCACCATTGTTTATGTTCATCAAAGGAAATAACCTCTGAAGAAAATGAATTTCGGCGTGTTAATACATCATTAGCCCATTCAAAAGTAATCTTTACATCGTCTTTCGATGCCCGCCGAAAATTTATAGATTGACAAAATTTCGAATGAATAACCACATCTTTAAATATTCCTTCATACAGACAGTGATTGCGTAAGGTTGCTTCGCGTTCAAATCCCACAGACTCTATAGCTGAATAAAGCTCCTGTCTTAAATCAAAAGCGTAAGTGTATATTTTGTATAGACCCAATTGATGGGATGCGACCTTCTCAATCAATCTCAAATAATTCTGCCAATGCTTTCGAAAATATTGATCCTCCAAAGAAGTGTCCATTATAAAAGAGATTTCAGCATTACGATCAACCCAATTGATGTGAACCAAGCCGCCATAACCAATGCAATGACCTCGTTCTAGATAAGAAAATAAAAGTTGATTAGGCTGGTGGTCCTCAAATAATTTCGAGACCACTCCATCAAAATACCGGTCTTGATCATCCGGAGTCAATTGTCCATTCTGCCGTAAGTGATATATCTGTTCATTACGCCACTTCATAATATCCAATCGATCCTCATATCGAATGGGCACAATGGCGTACTCACCAATACTATATTCATTTTGGCGAATACACTTGTATTTAGATGGAAATTTCTTCATAAACCTTGTTATAGACTAATTCAATCTCGAAAAACCTGAATGAGAAACGCCCCCCCATAACAAACGATCAATATCTTCATTTCCCTTTTCACATTTTGAAATAATATGATATATGCCATCTAAAGCATCAAAATATTCCTCAATATCTTTTTCTTTATGTGCCATGCATGCATAAAAATTCGTACTTGCTAAGAATCCCTTTTGTAACATTTCTTGAGTTAGATAAGTCTTATACTTCTGACTGTCAGGAGAATTGAAACTATAAGTACTCAACGCAGGTAAACCCGAAATAGATATTTCAAGACCATGTCTCTGACTAATCTCAGCCCAACCTTCACGTACTCCATTACCGATTGCAGTTATTACCTCCCAAGATTTTTCTCGTTCCATAACCTCCAACGCCTTTAATGCGGCAGTGGGACCTATTCTTTCCGTCCAAAAGGTACTACTTATAAATGTCTTTTGAGCTGCATCCATTATTTCTCTTTTACCAACAATTGCAGTAAGAGCATATCCATTTGAAATAGTTTTTCCAAATACAGTTAAGTCAGGCTCAACACCATATTTTTTAAACAGTCCACCATAGGTCTCTCGAAATCCAGAAGTGCATTCATCAAAAATGAGGACGATGCCATTTTCAGTTGCAAGTTTACGCACTTTATGTAAAAAATCATCTTCAGGCCCCATATTACGAACAACTTCCATTTTTATTACACCTATATTTTTCTCCATTACAATCTTTTTCAACTCTTCAAAATTATTGTAGTGAAATGGATAAACACTATTTTTCAAATTTAAAGGGACCCCCATTGGATTCAGACCAGGTAAAAGGTGATTACTTAAACCGTCTGCCGAATCATTATGATTGACAGATAAATACCAATCGTGCCACCCGTGATAGCCACAAATAGCTACATTGTCCTTACCTGCTGCTGCTCTTGCAATTCGAATTGCAATTGCATTAGCTTCGCCTCCACTCCTAGCAAATCGTACCATATCGGCCCAAGGATTAATTTCAATGAGCTTTTCTGCTAAATAAACTTCTTCTGGGCAATTTAAAGTTGACATATTTCCTGTCTTAACAACATTCATGACAGCTTCATCTACTTCAATATGACTATAACCAAGTGTATTTGTTCCTACTCCCATGATACTCATATCCCTATATTCCTTTCCATCCAAATCCCACACTCGGCATCCTGCAGTTTTGGAATAATAAGCAGGCCAAAAATCTGGAAGAAACATTTCGGGACGTTTCGACAAAAGCATAGTTCCTCCTGGAATTAACATTTTGGCTTTTTTATATAGTTCTTGGCCTTTTCCCATATTAAAATCTTGTTTTATGGAATTCAAAAATCCCTCGTTTCTTAAAATTCTTTGATTAGAAAATAAATCTATATTATTATGTATGAAATTTGCGTAATTTAACCATGTATCATTAACCCCAAGTCGATCAACCAAAATACTTATGGCATCTAAATCATTCGGTTCATCCACTGTCATACGGACATGGTTAAAATTAGTTAGTGCTGGAAAATCTGAAGAAACAAAGAGGTCTCCACCTTTAAAAGTTGAATTATTTCTAATATATGGCGTGACATGTTCCCTATCAGAAATTAGGGTTGTTTCTCTCCACGCTTTTTCCAACGCACTAAAAGTAAAAACTTCTATATCCTGACCATCAGGATATGATTCAGTAAAAATATTTGCTCCATAGTCATACCCCCCATCAATAGTCTTTTTCACGATATTATCTAATAAACTTGCATCGATCAAAGGACAATCAGATGTAACTCTAACTACATAATCCGGAGAATACGGTTTTGCAGCGTTGTAAAATCTATCTAGAACATCTGTCAACGATCCTTGGTAGGTTTTGACGCCACTTTTTACTGCGATTTCCTCTATTTTATAAGCATCGGGTTCATTAGTAGTCGCTACTATAATTTGATCAGCAGTCTTAGACTCTTTTAATCGATAAAGATGAGTCGATAATAATGTTCCATCTCCTAAAGGCTGCAATACTTTTCCAGGAAACCTTGAGCTTCCTATGCGGGCCTGTGTTATAATAATTACTTTAGAATTTACCATTTTGAAGGGTTTAATAAATCCACATTATTTACTCTTATAGCGTCTATCTTTTCAAAAACAACAGGATTAATTTTTTGATTTAATGCATGGATATTCTTCTCCAGCTGATCTTTACTATCAATCCCAATTAAAACTCCATCAATATAGTCCTTAGAAAGTACATACTGTAAAGCCAAGACTCCTATATCTACCTCAGCTTCATCAGCTATTTGTCTCGCTTCGAGCAAATGAGGTTTTAGCGAAATAAGAGTTGGAGGTAGCTCTGTCAAACTTTTATAAAATAATCCTTGCAAAAAAACGGAACGAGTATGAATTATTTTTCCTGCATCTTTCAATTTCTGAAGAATCACATTCCTATGGCTATCGTTATCTAATAAATTAAAAGGTAATTGAACCAATTCAACATTGTCGTCATTTAGGAGTTCTTCTAATTCTTCATTTGTATAAACAGAAACACCTAATCTTTTGAAATATTTACCTTTTCCTTTCGCTTGTATAATCTTTAGATCTGCTTTTGAATCCTGATAAGATGAAAAAGAATGAAACATCGCAGCTTCTACAATTGGAACTTTGATTTTTTTTAAACTTAATTGAATAGATTCTTCCCACCCCAAATCAAACAATTTGTCAAATTTGGTTATAACATCAAATGAAGTTTCAGCGCTCGAATGATAATTACCTATTTTTTCTTCTGCATCTCCATATGCACTAGCAGTATCTAATGTAAGAATACCTTTAGAACGAGCATAACATAGAATTTCACAGGCTTCTGATGATGAAATTTTACCGATAGAATTATTTACCCCATAATCTAGCCCAAATTGCGCCGTACCAAGTATTAATTTTCTTAAGCTTTTCATTCTTAATTTACAGAGGGATTAAATATCGCCATTCTTACTATATCATATGACTTACCATCATAAACAACATGCTTTTCATAAAGACCTTCTTTTCTGAACCCTAGGTTTTCATAAAGCTTTACAGCAACTTCGTTATCCTTGACGACACCTAGTGTAATTTTTCTCAGATTCAAATTTTCACCAAAGCAATAGTCAATTACTGACTGAGAAGCCTCTTTGGCATATCCTTTACCCCATTCTTCTTTTTCTCCCATAAGTATCCCATACTCCGCTAAACCGTGTAATTTATTGATAGGATCAATTTTAATATTCCCAATGTGTCTTTTAGAATCCTTAGTAACAATTGCCCACATTAAAACATTGCCCTGAATTACACTCGATAAGTATTCTTTAAGCTCAACGAGAGTATAATTACCCCTAGTTTCCAAGTATCTATATACCTCAGGGTCATTTAGCCAAGAAACATATTGTTGCGTACAAAAATCTAGACTAATAGGAACCAAATCTAACCTACTTGTGGATAACCTTTCCATTATCTTGATTTATAGAAACTATCAATGGTATCAATAACAAACTTTTGCTCTTCTTCAGTTAGAGTCGGATACATTGGCAAACTCAAACAGTATTTATAGTAATTCTCAGCATGTGGCATATCCCCTTCATTCCAACCTAGATCACGGTAGTATGGCATAAGATGACATGGTATATAATGAATTTGTGAGAATATGTTTTGCTCTCGTAAATAGTTGTATAATCCCAGTCTATCCGCAACCTCTAACACATAGAGATGATAAGCATGTCCATCTACAGTGCCTGATTGCCCTTTTACATACGGTTTTGTTTTTAAAGCTACATCATAAGTCTGAGCAATCTCTCTCCTTCTTTCAAGACCTTCATCAGCTCTATTTAACTGGCTGTTTCCAAGAGCCGCCTGGAAATCGGTAATGCGATAATTAAATCCAAGCGTTTGCATTTCCATATACCATCCAGGATAAACAATAGCTTCTTCATTCCCCCCATTTGCAAAAGCAAGGGTGTTGTTATACCTATCATCCCCTTTTGTTATACCATGTGATCGGAGTCTCAAAAGTTGTTTATAAATCTCTTCATTATTGGTTGTAATCATTCCGCCCTCTCCACAGGCAATATGTTTTACAGGATGGAATGAAAATACTGAAACATCGGCCCATTTACCATTTCCACATAACTGTTTATTACCAATTTCATCAATAAAGTACCCGCCTGGCGAATGGCATGCATCTTCTATAATCCAGAGATTGTACTCATCTGCCAAAGCTCTGAAATCTTGTAAATTTACAGATCTGCCCGCAAAATCGACAGGTATAATACCTTTATAAGTTCCTTTAGGGGAAGCTTGTAGTAAATTACGTACTGAATCTATATCTAAGAGATAAGTTTTCGGATCAATATCACAAAAAACAACTTCTCCTCCACAATATCTCACACAGTTTGCCGATGCAGCAAAAGTAATTGGGGTGGTAATTACTTTATCCCCTTCCTTAATATCCAGGGCCATGGCACACAAATGCAGAGCTGCAGTGCCATTAGTTACGGCTACAGCATACTTAGAACCAACATATTTTGCAAAATTAGATTCAAATTCAGCGATTTTGGGGCCTTGTGTTAGATAATCTGATTTTAGCGCTTCGATGACTGTTTGAATATCTTCTTCAGTTATGTGTTGTCTTCCGTAAGGAATTATTTTATTTTCCATTTTCTATTTTTAAAACATGCATATTTTATTTTATCCCTATATAAAAATCGCTAAACAATTTTAAATGTAAAATTCACACAAAAACCCATCTCTTCCAACTTTACCCCTTTCCGTTTTCTTCAGCTTGCGGTCTGCCGTTATCCTTCGCTGCTTCGAGCTTGAAAACCGATGATCCCTACTTAAGGATCAAGATTTCAATCTTGATACCTTGTTCTTTCATTTAAATATTTATTAATTCTTCCAATTCACAACTCTCATCGAAACAGCTCTATGCCTTTTTCTAATTATATAATATCCCGTTGATATAAAATTATTTTTATTCTTGTACATTCGGGTACTTGTGTATACACGCTCACTCTCTTATCTAACAATCCTTCTGCTTTGTCCCCTGAATGTAATAAGTATAACGAATCAATATTTTTTCCTAAAACTACTATTTCAATATGTCCTGAATCTATACCTTGTGCATAATCTCCTAAAAGAGCTACTTCTTCTACATTTCCATCACGGCCAAGTACCTGCTCCAACATCTGATCAAAACCTAGAAAATTATGAATGAGCCCTTGTAAGGAGCCGAATAGCGTATGCTCAGTATTTGCTTTGTAAAACACCTTCTGCTCGCCTTCCTCTCTAATGAGATAACCGGCATCTGTCAAGTGATTAAGTTCTTTACGAATAGAATTCGTCGATTCATTAAACTCTTCAGCAATACCCCTAAGATATCCACGATTATTCGCAGAAACAAAAAATTTGATTAATAATTTAAGTCTCGTCTTTGATGTAATCAATGAATCCAGCATTGGCCAATAGCTTTGAGTCACAAAAGTACTCGATAGTTTTTGAAATTACAAATCTGGATGGTGAAAACAACGTTTTTCAATTATTTGTCAACAATTTTCGCCAAATACTCACCATAACCTGATTTACGTAAAGGTTCTGCAATTTTGGTTAACTGTTCTTTATTAATATATCCCATACGATAAGCAACTTCCTCTATTGCTCCAATTTTCACCCCTGTACGTTCCTCTATAACTTGAACAAATTGTCCTGCTTGCATTAAAGATTGAATCGTACCTGTATCTAACCACGCCGTACCACGATCAAAAACTCCAACCTTTAATTTTCCCCTCTTTAAATATTCTTTATTCACATCGGTAATCTCCAATTCTCCACGATATGATGGCTTGATATTCTTAGCGATTTCTACAACATCATTGTCATAAAAATATAGACCTGGAACAGCGAAATTAGATTTAGGTTGTTGCGGCTTTTCCTCTATCGACACTACATTATTTTTTGCATCAAACTCCACAACACCATAGCGTTCAGGATCATTTACTTGATAAGCAAAAACCACGCCACCCACAGGGTCAGCACACGATTGCAGTAGTTTGGACATTCCGGATCCATAAAAAATATTGTCCCCTAAAATCAACGCTACTTTATCATCTCCGATAAACTCTTCTCCCAATATAAATGCTTGCGCCAAACCATCTGGACTTGGCTGTTCTTTATAAGAAAATTTACACCCTATTTGCGATCCATCACCAAGTAGCTTTTGAAAATTAGGTAAATCTGATGGAGTTGAAATGATTAGAATTTCATTTATGCCCGCCAACATCAATGTCGATAAGGGATAATAAATCATTGGTTTATCATAAACGGGCATCAACTGCTTAGAAACAGCTAATGTCAAAGGGTGTAAGCGTGTTCCGGATCCACCCGCTAAAATAATTCCTTTCATATGATTATATTTTATTTAGCATGTAACGAAGACTTTTTTTCCATTCTGGAACAACTACACCAAAAGTCTCTTTTATTTTTTTCTTATCTAGAAGCGAAAATTTAGGTCTTTTGGCTGGTGTAGGATAAGATGCGGTTGGTATTGGATTAATTTTACAATCTATTCCTTTAATATTTTTAATTTCAGCAGCGAAGTCATACCACGAAATTTCACCCTCATTGCTAAAGTGATAGATTCCTGGGATCCATTGTTCACCATCCAATATATGCGCAACGGCTTTAGCTAAATCTAGCGCATATGTTGGTGATCCTATTTGATCATCTATAACAGAAATCTCTTCCCGTTCATTCATCAACCTAACCATAGTTTTTACAAAATTATTACCATACACGGAATAAACCCATGATGTACGGATAATTATAGATTCTGGCTGCCATTTTTTGATTGCCTGTTCTCCCTTTAACTTTGTGATTCCATATGTATTAATAGGTGCTACTGGAGCATCTTCCAACATAGGCTGACTAGACTCTCCATCGAATACATAATCTGTAGAAATAGCGATTAACTTAACGTTATTCAATCTACAATAAATAGCGATCTCTTCTGAAGCAAGATGATTGACTTTATCAGCCATATCTTGTTCTGTCTCTGCTTTATCAACCGCAGTATATGCTGCACAATGAATTATCACATCAGGCTGATACATGCCGAATATATCCTGAATAATTGCTGTTTGATCTAAAGGAAGTTGATTTCGATCCAAAAAAAAAGTGTCTAAATCAACTCTGTCCTTAAATACATCCTTCAACTCTGACCCAACCTGGCCATTAGCTCCAGTTATTAAAATTTTCTTCATAAAGATTACGTAGAAAACGACCTAGCCTCTTTGTCTTTATCGGATAGAATAATTCTATCTAAAGGAATCTGCCAATCTATTCCTAAAGTATTATCCAAAGGATGTACACCATCTTCTGATTTTTTATTATAAACATTATCACATTTATAAAGGAATGTTGCTGTTTCAGATAATACAGCAAATCCGTGAAGAAAACCTCTTGGGATGTATAATTGTTTGTTATTCTCCGATGATAACTCTAGGGCCACATATTCGCCAAAAGTTGGTGATCCTTCACGCGCATCGACAGCCACATCTAGAACCTTTCCTTCTAATACACGAACTAATTTCGCTTGAGCAAAGTCTCCTGTTTGTTGATGCAAGCCTCTCACCACTCCATAACTTGATTTTGACTGATTATCTTGAACAAACTCTGCATGCGCTCCTGTCAATTCTTGAAACTTTGATTTATTAAAAGCTTCAAAAAAATAGCCCCTACTATCTTCAAAAACAGCTGGCTCTATAATAAAACATCCCTTTAATTTTGTTTCCGTAACCTTCATATCCCTTTTATGTTAAAGAATGATCTATTTATTATACTGCGTTTCGTAATACTTTTGATAATCTCCAGATGTAACATTGTTTAGCCACTCCTGATTTGACAAAAACCAATCAATTGTTCTAGACAATCCTTCTTCAAAAGTGACAGAAGGCTGATAACCTAGTTCCTTGTTTATCTTTGTCGCATCAATAGCATAACGTAGATCATGCCCTGGCCTATCCTTCACAAAAGTTATTAATTCCGAAGCTGTCCCAACAGGTCTTCCCAACTTCTCATCCACTTGCTTGCACAATTCCTTAACTAAATCTATATTTTGCAATTCATTAAAACCGCCAACATTATAGCTATCTCCATTTCTTCCTTGATGATATACCATATCAATTGCCCTAGCGTGGTCAATTACAAATAACCAATCTCTGGTAAATTTGCCATCACCATAAATTGGTAAAGATTTATTGTTAAGAATATTATAAATACAAAGTGGAATTAATTTTTCAGGAAAATGATTAGGACCATAATTATTAGAACAATTTGTAATAACCACAGGCAAACCATACGTATCATGATAAGCTCTTACAAAATGGTCTGAAGAGGCCTTTGAAGCTGAATATGGAGAGTGAGGATCATACGCGGTATTTTCAGTAAATAACCCGATCTCTCCTAGTGTTCCATACACCTCATCAGTAGAGACATGATGAAATCTTTTACCTTCGTAATTATCCTTCCAAATCTCTTTAGCTGCATTCAATAGATTTACCGTGCCAATTACATTCGTCATGACAAATGCCGTAGGATTTGTAATAGATCTATCTACATGAGACTCAGCCGCTAAATGAATTACACCATCAGGTTGATATTCCTTGAAAATTGAAAGAATATGTTCCGCATCAGTTATATCAGCTTTTAAAAAAGTATAATTAGCATTATCCTCTATATCTTTAAGATTTTCTAAATTCCCAGCATAAGTCAGTGCGTCCAAATTAATAATATTATACTCTGGATACTTAGTTACAAATTCACGTACTACATGCGAACCTATAAAACCTGCACCACCAGTAATCAATATTTTTTTTCTCATAAGAATTTTTCGGTCTAATTATATCTACAAATATATTTTTTAATATTTACTATAATAATCAAAATAATTTTAAATCTGATTTTACCATCTCTTTGACTAACGCTTTAAGATTATATTCTGGCTTCCAACTTAGTTTTGTTTTAGACTTGGTTGGGTCACCGATCAGTAAGTCAACCTCTGTAGGGCGATAATAACCAGGATCGACTTTTACTACAGTCTTGCCAATTTCTAATTGGTATTCAGGATAATTACATTTCACTACTTTTGCTATTTCATTCTCTTGCTCCCCCTCAAAAACTAATTCAACACCAATCTCCTCAAATGCATAACGTACGAAATCACGGACAGAAGTAGTGATTCCTGTTGCAATTACGTAATCTTCGGGAATATTCTGTTGTAATATACGCCACATAGCATCAACATAATCTTTAGCATGTCCCCAATCACGCAAGGCATTTAGATTACCTAGATAAAGACATTCTTGCTTACCATGGGCAATTGCAGCAATCGCCATTGTTATTTTACGCGTTACAAATGTCTCTCCTCTTCGAGGCGACTCATGATTAAAAAGTATACCATTACATGCGAACATTCCATAAGCTTCCCTATAGTTTTTTGTTATCCAAAAGGCGTATATTTTCGCCACACCATAAGGAGAACGTGGATAGAACGGTGATTTTTCATCGTAAAATCCATTCTCATTTTTGTTTTCAGGCATACCTCCATATAATTCCGAGGTAGAAGCTTGATATATTTTTGTTTTTTTCTCTAGCCCTAGAATACGTACAGCTTCCAAAATACGTAATGTCCCCAAACCATCTACATTACCTACATATTCTGGGGAATCAAATGAAACTTTCACATGAGACATAGCCCCCAAGTTATAAATCTCGTCTGGCTGTACTTCTTGAATTATTCGTATAATATTAGTTGAGTCAGTTAAATCTCCATAGTGCAACTTGAAATTCACATGTTTTTCATGCTGATCTACATATAAGTGGTCTATTCTTTGGGTATTAAATGATGAAGATCTTCGCTTAATACCATGTACCATATAACCCTTCTCTAACAATAATTCTGCTAAATAAGATCCATCCTGACCAGTTACACCCGTGATTAATGCTGTTTTCATTATTTATTTAGATTTTAACTTCCTTAAAATTGTCTTGATTTTTCAAAAACCATTCATACGTACGTTGAATCCCTTCCTCAAGCTCTACTTGATGCTTCCATCCCAATTCATTCATTTTAGAAACATCCATTAGTTTTCTTGGTGTTCCATCTGGTTTGGAAGAATCCCAATTTATTTCACCACGATGACCTACAATTTTTTGAATTGTCTCAGCCAAATCTTTAATCGTAATATCATGACCAGTCCCTACATTATATAGATGTTCAGGTAGAACATTATCTAATGCAAAAATTACTGAAGTCGCCATATCATCCACAAATAAAAACTCTCGCAAAGGAGTACCCGACCCCCACAATGTTACTGGTGAATTATCATTCATCTTCGCATCATGAAACTTCCTAATCATCGCGGGTAGTACATGTGAAGTCTTTAAATCAAAGTTATCATGTGTACCATACAAATTTGTTGGCATTAAACTTACATAATCTTTTCCAAATTGTTTCCTAATAGATTCACACGCTTTTATACCTGCAATTTTAGCAAGCGCATAAGCATCATTAGTCGGCTCTAAACTGCCTGTCAGAAGGCTCTCTTCTTTCAGTGGTTGCGCTGCTAATCTCGGGTAGATACAGGATGATCCTAAAAAAACAAACTTCTTAACATCATTATCGAGAGAAGACTGAATTAGGTTATTCTGTATTTGGAGATTTTCCATTAAAAATTGGTACGGATAAGTGCTATTCGCTAAGATTCCACCCACACGAGCTGCCGCATCAATAACAACATCTGGCTTTTCGGTGTTAAAAAAACCACGTACATCATCTTGATTACGCAGATCCAATTCTTCACTGCTTTTACCAACTAAATTAGTGTATCCTTCTTTCACTAATTGACGCCAAATAGCTGATCCAACCATTCCGCGATGACCTGCTACAAAAATTTTTGCCCCCTTATCCATTTTACTCATCATGACTAGTCTAACAGTTTAGATTGATGTTTCTCCAACATGTTATAAATCTTTTTGACATCCTGTGATTTCTCCTTTTGAACGATCAAAAATGCGTCTTTTGTACAAACAAAAATCGTATTTTTCAATCCAACAAAACCAGTAAACAATTCTGTTCCGATTACAAGATTCCCGTTATCATCCTTTGGATATCCATTGGAAACAAAATAATCATATAATGCTTCGAAAGAACCCAAATCAGACCAATTGAATGACGTTGGCACAACGCGAATCTTTTTTGAACGCTCCATTACTGCGTAATCAACCGAAATAGACGGAATCTGTAAAGAAAGCGATTCGTCTAAAACGCCCTCTTTAGCTGCATCCCACACGACCTTAGCTGCATCATAAACTTTGGGCTCGTATTTCTTTAACTCATCTAAAAAAACCGAGGCTTGAAAGCAGAACATTCCTGAATTCCATAAAAAGTCACCTCTTTCCAAAAAATCTTCTGCAGTATCCAAATTGGGCTTCTCTCTAAACGACTTTACTAAATCTTGATCAAATTCAATATATCCATAACCTGTTTCAGGTCTTGTAGGTTGAATACCAAAAGTAACTATAAAACCTTCCTTTGCCTTTTCAATACCTTTTTGCATAGCTAATTCATAAGACTCGTCCCCAGAAATCATATGATCAGAAGGCGTTACAATCAAAATATCTGATGGTGAAACAGCAAAAGCTGCAAAAGCAATCGCTGCCGCTGTATTTCGTGGTGTAGCTTCTTCAATATTTATATAAGCCAATCCACAATTATCCATTGCCTTATGACTCAAATGTGTATTATCTCTATTCCCAACAATAACTACTTTATCAGCTATATTTTGATTCCGCTGAATAGTCATTTCGAAAAGCGACTTTCCTCCAAATAAATTCAAATATTGCTTTGGAGATTGCTTTCTTGATAACGGCCACAATCGACTACCTACACCACCTGTTAATAATACATGAACTACACTCATTCTATATGTGTTTTAAAAATTGCACCTTAAAAAAAACTTTTATAGCACAATAATTTAACTATTAATCATTCCCAAACAAATCCCTCGTGAACACTTTGGACTTTACATCCTCCAATTCATCAGAATTACGATTTGTTATAATAACATCACACTCACGCTTAAACTCCTCCAAATTATGTGTCACTTTTGACCCGAAAAACAACTCGTCTTTCAATACAGGCTCATAAACAACAACTTCCACACCTTTTGCCTTAATTCGCTTCATCACACCTTGCATAGCCGATGCTCTAAAATTGTCTGAACCCGATTTCATAATTAACCGGTAAACACCTACCTTTTTAGGATTTCTTGCTAGAATTGATTCAGCAATAAAGTCCTTTCTTGTCCTATTTGCATCAACAATAGCTTGTATAATATTATTAGGAACTTTATTGTAGTTTGCCAAAAGCTGTTTTGTATCCTTTGGAAGACAATACCCTCCATAACCAAAAGAAGGATTATTATAATGCGAACCTATTCTTGGATCCAATCCGACTCCATTAATGATTTGTTTCGAGTCCAAATTGTAGATTTGCGCATAACTATCTAGCTCATTAAAATACGCTACGCGCATAGCCAGATAGGTATTAGAAAACAACTTAATAGCTTCAGCTTCAGTAGAATTCGTATAAAGCGTAGGCACAGCCTTTTTAATAGCTCCCTCTATCAACAAATCTGCAAAAACCTTTGCTCTACTACTTTGTTCTCCAATTATAATCCTTGAGGGATATAAATTATCATATAAAGCCCTCCCCTCTCTTAAGAACTCCGGCGAAAAAATAATATTTTTAAACCCAGTTTTATTTTTAATCCCCTCAACAAATCCAACTGGCACAGTAGATTTAATTATAACAATTGCTGATGGATTATAGTTGATAACATCTAATATGGTAGCCTCTACACTTTCCGTATTAAAATAATTAGTGTTAGGGTCGTAATCTGTAGGCGTTGCTACAATTACGTAATCTGCACCTAAGTACGCCTTTTGCTTATCTAATGTTGCAGAAAGATTTAGATCTTTGTTTTTTAAATAATCTATTACCTCGGCATCATCAATAGGAGAAATTTTTTTTTGAAGAAGCTCGATCTTCTCCTTCACAATATCTAATGCAACAACCTCATTATGTTGAGCTAACAATATCGCATTCGATAACCCAACATACCCAGTTCCAACTATTGTTATTTTCATGTTTAAACTAAAATTTTAACAACACAATTGATTTATTTAAAAACAACAAACACCTCATATTTTTCTATTATAAACGTGCATCCGTCAAGTTTTTATCAAAAATTCCCTTGCAATCAAATATAACTGAATTATTAGATTTTATTGTTTCAATAGCTATATTTTTAAAACAATCATGAGCAACAGCAATAATTATTGCATCATATTTATTGTTGACTAATTCATTATATTCCATAACATCTAATCCATAAAGAGTTTTTGCGAGAATTTTATCGACCCAAGGGTCGCAAACTACTGGATTCGTACCGTACTCTAATAACTCTCCATAAATATTAATTACACTTGTATTGCGTATATCAGGGCAATTCTCTTTAAATGTAAAACCTAAAATAAGAATATTCGCCCCTTTAATATTTATTCCCTTTTGAAGCATCAACTTAATAGTCTTTGACGCTACAAATGTGCCCATCTTATTATTAACTCTCCTACCAGAAAGAATAACTTCTGGCACGTATCCTAATTTTGAAGCTTTGTATGTTAGATAATAGGGATCGACAGAGATACAATGTCCTCCGACTAATCCAGGCTTATATTTTAAGAAGTTATACTTTGTAGAAGCGGCATCCAGAACCTCTTCTGTATCAATACCCATTCTGTCAAATATTAATGCAAGCTCATTTACGAATGAAATATTTAAATCCCTTTGCGCATTTTCAATAACTTTAGCAGCCTCAGCTACTCGAATAGAAGAAGCTTTATATGTCCCTGCCTTAATAATTTTCTTATACAATTTATCAACATCTTCAGCAACCTGATGATTCGACCCAGATGTAACTTTAATTACATTTTCAAGCGTATTTTTTCTATCACCAGGATTAATTCGCTCAGGGGAATAACCAACAAAAAAATCCTTATTAAATAATAAACCTGATTTTTGTTCCAAAATAGGAATACAGTCTTCTTCGGTACACCCAGGATAAACCGTTGATTCATAAACCACTAAATCATTAGGTTTCAAAATTTGTCCAATAATTGATGAGGCGGAGATTAAATAAGACAAATCTGGTGAATTATACTCATCAATTGGGGTAGGTACAGTAATTATGTATATTGATGCATCTCTAATAAGGTCTATATGCGAGGTCACTGTATATCCATTTGAAGAATTAGCCTCCCTACCTAAAGACAGCACTTCATTTAAGGCTTCTATATTTGCTTCACGAGTTCTATCACAGCCGCTTTCCAATTCACGAACTCGATCCAAATCCGTATCAAAACCTACGACTTTATAATGGTAAGCAAATGATATTGCCAAAGGCAAACCAACATAACCTTGTCCTATGACGGCGATTTTTCTCATAATTGCATATAATAGAAATCAATTTCAAGAACGTTTTATGTAGTTGAAAAAATTGATTCGCTTAAATTACGAGCAAAAATACATTAAATATTTATTGGAAAGCTATCTATGTAGATTTTATTGAAGACAATGTATTAACAGAAACTCTTTTCTTAAAATAAATTCTTTTATGTCTATCCTCCAACAAGAATCCACTTATACTAACCGAACAATGCTCAGCCGCACTAGCGGTAAAACCCTTAGATCTCCTTACTCCAATAGACAATACTATGCCATCTTTTGGTATTGGAAGTTTTGCGGAAACGGTATTTAACGAACGAACTTTTACCTTATCACTGTTGAACTTAATTTTATCTATACAAATAGCCTTTGCATCTATACGGATTTCCGAAATATTAAATAATAAAAGACCATGACTACTTTTTGCCCCCACCCCAGTTATCTGATTAAAATCCAACGAAACATTTAGATCTAAGTATTCATTAAAAACCTTACTTTTTCGATACTCAGTTATAAAATACGCAAGTAAGCCAATAATAGCAACTAAACTTATAGATAGATAGAAAATCATAGATTATGATACAATTACACATTGCTAAAATACAACAATAAATCGTAACACAAAAACACTTTGATAGCACACAAAGCTTTTTGTAAAAAACAAGCGTAATAAGAAATTATATCCCATAACGACACGCAAGAACCTAAAAGCTCGTTCAAAAATGAAGTTCTATTTCACATTTTTCTCTGCTTCTCTTTCCGCGACGATCTTTCTCAACCCTGAGCTTGAAAACCTATGATCTCTAGAATTAAAATATAATTCTATACCTTTCATTTCACAATATTTCCTACCAGTGAAATCTTTATCCTTATACTCATCCCCTACGATTCTGATATCTAGTTTGAATGAACGTAGAATATCTTCCAAATCTTGCTCAGTAGAATATGGCACAATCTCATCTACATAATGACAGCCGCGTAGTTGGATATAGCGTTCCACAACTGTTTGAGTAGGAGCATTTTTTTCAGGGCGATCAAGCGTAGGATCCATCTGTAATCCACAGATCAGGTAGTCGCACTGTCTCTTCGCTTCTGCCAACATCATAATATGACCTGCGTGCAAAAGGTCAAACGTCGAAAATGTAATACCAACTCTTGGTCCAGGATTATAATCCTTATGCTTATTTTTCACCTCTTCCATTGTATATAAAATAATTAATACCTACACTTTATTGATTTATCGTCAAATACTTCTCTAGCTTTAACTTTGCTAGATCCTTATTTAGAAACAATTCTGCACTAGCTCGAGCATCAGAAAGCGCATCGTGAGGATTCAATTGTATCCCCATAATCTCACAAACAATACTTAATTTAGTTTTAGTAAAACCCAAACCCTTATAGATTTTACTAGTACAATCCCACTTCTCTTGTAACCCCAAATCCTCATACACCAAACCACTATGTTGCATACAAAGCCTTAATACTTTACGATCTAATTCCTCATTGTGCGCAACCATTTTTTGCCCATATACCAAGGGTAACAGTTCTGGAAATAGCTGAATAAATGAAGGTGCATTTATTGTATCCTTTGCTTTTATACCATGTACACGAGTCGTCTGCCACATGTATTTGTTTTCTGGTGGCTGAACAAGGCTATAAAACTCATTCACGATGTCTCCATCTACAACACTAACTAATCCTACTGCACAAACACTGTTATATTCAGATGTCGCTAACTCAAAATCAATGGATGTAAATGTATGCATTTGACAAAAATAATAGTATTAAACTAATTAGCAAGTCTATTCAAAAATGAATTAATATATGTATTAAAATTATTAGTAACCATATTTCTCTTTCCACTTCTCTTTCAGAGAGCCTCTCAATTTATCCTCAGTACTATTTCTTCCTGGAATATAAAGGGTAACGCCCTCTAAACCCAGTGGCATAAACTCTTGATCAACAAAGTTACCAGAATATGCATGCGCATACTTATATTCTGTTCCATAATCCAAATCTTTCATCAACTTTGTAGGAGCATTTCTTAGATGAATAGGAACAGACTTATCACCTGTTTGTTTTACTAAGTCTTGCGCCTTATTTATAGCTTCATATGAAGCATTACTTTTTGCTGAGGAAGCCAAATAGGTCACTGTTTGAGACAATATTATTCTTGACTCTGGCCAACCAATAACATTGACTGCTTGAAAACAATTATTTGCCAAAAGTAAAGCATTGGGATTAGCATTACCAATGTCCTCTGATGCGAGGATTAATAATCGTCTAGCTATAAAGGAAGGATCCTCTCCACCCTCTATCATTCTTGCCAACCAATAAACAGCAGCATTAGGGTCAGAACCACGGATAGATTTTATGAATGCAGAAATAATATCATAATGCTGCTCTCCAGTCTTATCATATCGTGACATATTCTGTTGGACTTGCTTCAAAACAAAATTATTAGTAATTGCAATATTATATGGTACAGCGGCGTCAACAACCAATTCTAAAACATTTAATAATCTTCGCGCATCCCCTCCCGATATTCTTAATAGAGCATCATATTCTTTAATAATGATATTATCGTTTTTGAGAAAGTTATCTTCACGTATAGCTGTATTAACCAAATTGATCAAATCATCCTTATCTAAAGATTCCAACACATATACTTGACAACGGCTCAACAATGCAGATATAACTTCAAAAGATGGATTTTCTGTAGTGGCGCCAATTAATGTTACAAGCCCTCGTTCCACGGCACCCAACAAAGAATCTTGCTGACTTTTAGAAAAACGATGTATCTCATCAATGAAAAGAACTGGTTGCTCCTGATTAAACTTTTGCAACTGTTCGGCCTTATCAATGACCTCCCTCACTTCCTTTACACCTGATTTTATTGCGCTCAAACTAAAAAAAGGTCGATCCAATTCCTTTGCTATTAAATAGGCCAAACTCGTTTTTCCAACACCCGGAGGGCCCCACAAAATCATCGAAGGTACATTTTTTCGGGCTATAGCGTGATACAACACCGCATCCTCACCTAACAGATGACGTTGCCCCACATAATCATTGATACTACGAGGTCTCATTCTTTCAGCTAAAGGTATTCGTGTCGCCATATTACTATAATTATGAAATACTTCACAAAGTTACATAAAATCATTTGGCTTGATAGTTGTCTACATTTGCTACATTTGAAAAATAGCAGCGTCAAAAATGAAATTATTTTCAACTTCACTTTCTATATTTTTACTATTAAGCACAATTACTTATGGACAGTCTTTAGAGCAAAGCGCATTAGACCCGTATGGTTTTGTCACCAAATATGATATCAAATTTGATGGAATAGGCCCAAAAGTTTACATCTTACCCTTGCCACGCACATTGAAAGATGAAATGATTGATACTTATAAGGAAATTCAAAACTTTCAAGACTCTATTCGTAAAGGTTATCAATATGAACGTTTGCTAAGCCGCTTTTTGCAAACTTCTAATGCAAAAGATATTGATAAACTAATTTTAGATAAATCATTTAAGGGTGATTATAACGCTATCATTCAGAGATATTCCGATACAAACAACCATACAACAATTTATGGGCTTTATAACTCTTTGGCTTTAGATCTTTTAAGTCAAAAAAAGACAAAAGAAGCAGCAGAGGCTCTTAACAATGCTTTATCGCATGCCACGATTGTAAACAATGAAGATGATATCGCTATTATTAGATCAAATCTTGCCTCAATTTATATATTGTCAAATAATTTAGAAGAGGCGTTAAAATTAGAAAACTCGTATCTTCAACATGCGACCAAAAATAAAAATACTGGCGATCAAGCCATTTCTCAAGATAGAATTGCATTAATTCAGGCTTATGCTAAGAATTATTCAATAGCAGAAAATACAATTATTAGAAAAGCTATTCCTCTATTTAATAAATCGCAATTTTACGATGGTAAAGTCGAAGCTTGGATTACACTTGCAGAAATCTACCGTACTCAAAACAAACACACTGAGGCACAATGGTTTTTATTGCAAGCAAGAGATCTTGCAAAAGAAAAAGGGTATGATGAAAAAATTGCAACTATTGAATATTTGCTAGGTTCATCAAAACTCATCCAGCAAAATTATAAGGTAGCAAATGCTGAGCTTCAAACAGCTTGGGATTTAAATAAAAATAATCCAAATAAATTTTTACAATTAGCAATAGCTGAGCAATTGGGACATAGTTTTGTCTATTTAAAAGATTACAAAAAAGCGAAAACGTACCTTGATTATTATTGGGAATTGAGAAACTTATTATTTTAGCAAAAATATTACATCATTACTATAAACTTTGTAGGAATTTAGCGTCTAAGATTCGTGGTTTGATTTATTTTTTACCTAATTTTAGATTCGATTAAAACCAGAATAGAAGTATAATCAGTAATGTTATTTCATAATACAATTTATATGTTTAAAAATTTTTTAGTTTGTTTAGCATTTATTTCTGTAGTAGCGTGTGGATCGAAACCGCGTGTAATTATAGAAGAAGTTGGGGTGAACTTAAAACCTTCCTTGCAACATGAAGTGATTGCTAAAGAAGTAGTAGGAATTCTAGAGAATTACAGTTATAAAAAAGTCTCTGCAAGCGATTCGATATCTAATATAGTATATGATAACCTCATAAAAACTTTGGACGAAGGCAAAAACTACCTACTCCAATCTGATGTAGATGAATTTCAAGTATATCGCAACTCAATTAGTCAAGATTTCAAAAATGGTGATTTGTCGAGTGCATTTCATATTTTCAATACGTACAACAAAAGATCATTGGAAGTTTTACAATATGCTTTAGCACAAATTGATGCCACGCATGATCTTACTAAAGAAGAATCATATGTAAACTATAGAGATAAGTTAAATTGGTTCAAATCAGATGCTGAATTGAAAGAACAGTGGCGTAAACGTGTTAAATTTGACTTATTAAGTTTAAAATTGACCTCGGCTGAAGGCAAAGATGAATCAGCAAAACACAAAGAGACTCTCAAAAAGAGATACACCAACCTGATATCTCAAGCCAAACAAACAAACTCAAATGATGCATTTCAGTTGATTATGTCTGCTTATACAAATGCAATTGATCCGCATACCACCTATTATAACCCTTCATTCGCGCAGCGATTCAATGAAGATATGTCTAATACTTTAGAAGGAATTGGAGCGAGATTACAAATGGAGAACGAAATGGTGACCATTAAAGAAATTATCGCTGGAGGCCCTGCATTTAAAGACAAGTCTTTAAAAATTGACGACCGTATCATCGGCGTAGCTCAAGGTGATGGCGAATTTGAAGATATAATCGGCTGGAGATTAGATGCTGCCGTAGCGAAGATAAAAGGTAAAAAAGGCACAGTCGTTCGTCTGAAAATTTTGCCTGCAGGTCAGGATATTTCTGTACAACCTGCAATCGTTAAATTGACACGAGACAAAATCGTCATCGAAGAAGAGTCTGCTAAAAAAACAATAAAAACGGTAAAAGGAGAAGACGGAAAGAACTATAGAGTTGGCGTGATCACATTACCCAAATTCTATATCGATTTTGAAGCTTATCGTAAACGCGACCCTAACTACAAAAGTACTACACGTGATGTTCGCTTAATTCTTGACACATTAAATCGAGAGAATGTAGATGCTGTAGTCTTAGATTTAAGAAATAATGGTGGTGGATCATTACAAGAAGCAATTGAACTTACTGGATTATTTATTGAGAAAGGACCTGTTGTGCAAGTTAAGGACACTAGAGGTCAAATAGAGATTCATCAAGATGAGGACAGCAATGTTGCTTGGAAAGGTCCATTCGGAGTAATTATTAACCGCTATTCAGCTTCTGCATCTGAGATCTTTGCCGGAGCAATACAAGATTATGGACGAGGTGTTATCCTTGGCTCCTCAAGCTATGGAAAAGGAACTGTACAGTCTGCTGTAGATATGTCCAGATTCATTAGCTCAGTGAATAAACTAAAATTAAAAGCTGCAGGTGAAACTAAAGATGCGGACACACCTAATGGCGCTCCTGAATTTGGTCAAATCAATGTTACTATAGCCAAATTCTATAGAATTAATGGTAGTAGTACACAGCATAAAGGTGTTGATCCTGACATCACTTTCCCTACACAATTTACAGCTGAAAAATACGGAGAAAGTTCAGAGCCAGCAGCGCTGCCATGGGATCAGATTAAATCAACCAACTTTAATAAAATTGGTGATTTGAAAACCATTAATACACAACTATCAACTAAACACACTGCTAGAATGAAAAATTCTGCAGAGTACAAGTTCTTATTAGAAGATATTGAAGAATTTACCAAAAACTTTAATTCTAGAACACCAATTTCTTTGAGTGAGACAAAATTAAAGAAAGAAAGAGATGAGAATAAGACAAAGAACAGAAATCGTCTAAATAAGCTTCTAGAATTACATAATATGCCATTATGGAAAGAAGGTCAGCCACAACCCAAAGTGGAATTTGACTTTATCTTAGGAGAAAGCTTAAATGTAATGAAGGATTATATTTCATTAAAAAAATAAAAAAATCACAGCTTGCGAAAATTTCGCAAGCTGTGATTTTTTTATTAGAATCTTGTATAGTTCTATTATATCTTAGGAATCTCTATAGTGAGAGGCATTATGATTTTTATTAACAATATTTACCATATCAAGTAAAATTGATTTTACTTTTAAAGCAGTTGCAAATTCTACATCTGATGATTTTTTCTGAAGACTATCTCTTGACATAAAGACAGTTGATGCTGTTCTGAAATGCTTCGTAAAAAAGCCGAAAGTTTTCCTAAAATTATCTTTTGGCAGAAATCCAATATCAATGAACAAACGAATTAATAATGCCAATTGAGAAACAGAAGTATTTAAAGTTATTTTTTCACTTTCTTCCCAAAGCTTACTATCAAGCAATTCAGCCCTTTTGTTATCTATTCGCTGAATAATCAACTCTTTATTCTGTTTATAATATTTTTTAAGTTCATCAGCTATAGAAGACTTGTTTTTCAACAATCTTTTACCATTTTGTAACTGAACTATTATATTTAAATTTTCCTCCAAGGTAAATATCCCATTTAATTGTTGGTGCAGACTACAATCCTGCACCAGCAATTCGTTAGATTTATTTAAACAATACTGTAAGAAAACAGTACAATTAAAATCATACTCAATCAAAATTTGATAAATCCTTTCATTAGTTAGAGGTTCTTTCATTAGAATAGAGATTAATTCTATTGCATAAACCAACTCAGATTGCAGAATAACTTTTTTAGTAATTACATTGCGCAATTCATTTAAGACCAAATCAATTAACTCGTTGTTAATATTGTATTCGACCAAATTCAACCTTAAAATTTTCAACTTTTCATTGTATACAAACTTGATCGTAGAAAGTCTATAATTAGTTACAGGTAATTCATCAATTACATCACATCTAACATGCTCTCTGTAATCTAAAATTTCCTCAATTAAATTTAATATTTTAAGATATTTAATACGTTCATTAGAATTGCTTCTTCTAATTTTAACTGTTAATAATAGGCTTGCGAATATTTGGTTACTTATTATTATGGAATAATTTAATTTTCCAACAGCTTTATTTGGTTCATTCGTCAAAAGTTCAATAATTTCGAAGCGAAAGCTCGCTAAATCTTTTTCAAAATCACCTAAAACCTCATTTATAGAATTTAAACGATGTTCTGTAATTATTTGATCGGACTTACAAAATTCTATATGAATTTTATTCAGTAAATGTGAAAAACATGATATCATTTGATGAGATTCATATATTAAGAAATACAATTGTGATTTTGTTAAATAACCAGGGGATAAGTCAATAGAATATTACAGCTATATAATAAATTTATAAGCTAAGTAAAACAGATTTTATCAACTAAATATTTAAGTAAATAAAAAAGAATCTAATTGGAAATATCACCCCTCGTATTAAGACAATTATCCTTATTTTTTATACTAACTATTTTTTCTTTAAGGTTTCTAAAATACCTTAACCTATCCCTCTCAGATCCAATTCCTAAAGCCAGTGATTTATCTCTAGACGATAAGAAAGTAGTATAATATTCATTAATTATGTTTTCTTGAATTATTGTTAAACTATTAATAGTATCCACTTTGACAGAAACACTTTGCTGCTGTATAGAATCAATAATCATAAAGCTTTTACCTAACGGGAAGGGCTTAACAAAAAAATCAAATCTCTTACCCGATGATTTTTCACCAGCAGTAGCTAATGATTGAAATCTTTCTAATAAATCGAGCAAATCATCTAACAGTTAAATTTTCGAATCGCTCCAATTCATCAATGTACTCTATTTGTGCTAATAAATTATCAATTATACCATTATCCCATATTTCAATACTTTCAATCTTATCGTAATTTAAAGCAATGGAATCATAAATCGGCTCCAATTTATAAGAATCTAACTCTTTAACATATTGCTCGTATGATATTTCCAATTTGCTCATATCATATGCATATACGTATAATTTGAAATAGGTGAGTTTTTTATAAGGCATAAAATGAAAAATGGGGATTTCATCTGCTTGAAATGAAATTTTAGTATTATGACTTTTTGAAGCTGCAAATAAAAGATTATCTATACTTTGTATATATTCGCGATATTCCGAAACATCACGCATATTAAGCGGTTTATATCTTGCGCAAAAAAAATCCGATTTTGTGTTGAATATTTCATCAGGTTTTATGTTAAAATGTTTTACAATTTTACTCAAATAGTCATAATTGATTACCGAGGTTCCATAACTCCATTTGGATACAGTATGTTCACTAACATATAAAAAATCTGAAATAGATGTATACATGTCTTTTTTCCTTTTAAATTCTTTTGCTACAATAAAATCGAAAAGTTCTCTTTGTGTTTTCATAATTAAGATGGATGTAGGTTGTATAACGAAATTAAAATATTCCTTATGAAATAAATTCTCCTTCCCTTTACTTATATAAAGCACTAGAAACTCGAAACTCCCCATGATTTTTAGAGAAATTTATTCTCAATAAGAAATTTATGTAATAATATTACATGATTTTAAACTACATGTAATATGCCTACTTTTCTTTACATTATTAACAAATAAACTGTAACATAAATACATACATTCTTCTATATCGTTAAAAAATTATAAAATAACGGGATTTTTAATTGTTTAACGGGTAAATAACTTCGCATAATGTAAAATATACTACTATGCAATCATTATCAACCACAACTATTGAGCAGATATTAGGCAAATCAGAAAAAAGATATTTCAGTAATGGTTTTCGTTATTTCAACATTGATCTTGAAAATTTAGAAATATTCTCCAAAGAAATCTATGGTCAAATAGCTGTAAAATATAATGGTCCAAAACGACCTCATGGAGAACCTATACATATTGGAAGTATAGAATTAATGGCCTTTAGCCTACGTATTTCCACGAGTGTATTAAATCGACTATGCAAAATAAATATTACTGACACCAATAGAGCCTTCCTAAAAACTTTTTCAATTCAAATCTACAATTGCATGCCTATTGCTACATATAATTTCATAGCTAAAATTCTAAGTACTTCATCAGATAAAAATAGTTTACAAGGTTATATTTCTCATCTTGAAATTCAATTTGAAAATCATGCTAAAATAAAAGTAACTGTAGATCATAGAGGATACTCTACCCACAAATCTCTTGAAAAAGATGAATTAATTTCACTTGAATATGAGCAACTTCATTCTATTGGTTATAAATCTACTCAAATAAATTTTGCACCACTTGAAATTAATTTAGATTCGAAAACAATTACTACTACAGTTTTATATAAGCACCTATTACTAGAAAATACATTTGATGGCATAGGAAGTGCACGCAACAATTTACTTCCTACAGATGCTTTAAGAATTTACGGGCAGTTAATGCAATCTCTACTCTATAAGCTAACAAATTCTGACAGAAAGAACAGCCAAAATATTTGGCTCAGAAAAATGCACCTATTTCAAGAAAGGCCTTTATTTAAAGAAACGATTAATGCCTCGATAACTTTTGAAGACACACGTGAGATAACATTAAGTGGTATAAAATGGAATCTTATCAAGTTAAATGGAACTGTAGGCAATTATATTGGAACTTTCCAATTAGCACAAAAGCAAAATAAATATGAATAGAATAGTTATTAGTGGCACTTATTGTACAGGTAAAACAACTCTCACTCTCGCTCTTGAAAAAGCTTCTGGAATTCCTGCGACACATGCCTTAACTATGCGAGAGATCCTACCGAAGCTTTTTCCGGGAAAAAACCTTAGAAATTGTCGCTATACAGAACTTATATGCCTAGGTTTAAAAAGATTTGAAGATAGAATAAGAAAAGAGGCAGATCTTAAAGGAAGTTTTATATCTGACGGTTGCCCTCTTCAGGAATGGTTATATGGAAGTACTAGGCTCATTACCGGCGCTTATCCAGATGAATACCCATATAAAATGCTTCTCAGGAAAATCCTTAATTATAGCTCATATAGAGATTTCAAAAAACTTCTGACTAGTTTTGAGGGTATTGCCAAAATTTACACCCAGAAAAAATACGATATATTCTTTCATTTACCTATTGAATTTCCCTTTATCTCAGACGGACACAGACCCACATCAGAATCATTCAGGAAAGCTTCAGAAAGTCTATTATTAGAAACTTACAAAGATTTAAATATAGTTCCTCATATAATCAATGGTAGTATTGAAAGTAGACTAAAACAGGTATTAGATATTTTAAAACTAAAGCCAAAATTTGACATTCCATCTTGTATAGAATACGCAAAAACATATCGTCTACTGAACTTTGATAATATTTCGGTCGAACATTAATACAATTATTAAGAGTATACATTGAAATAATTAATCAAACAATGCATAGGATTAAACAACTCTTTTCTAAACACACTTCTTTGAGCGGTGAGGGAGAAGATTTTCTCAAAAAGTATGGAAAAATTAAATCCTATGATAAAGAAGAAATATTCGTTCAGCAAAATCAAAACAATAACTTATTCGGAATATTATTAGATGGCTTGGTTGGAAACAGTATAACCAATAAGAATTTTGATAATGTATTAACCAAGGTTATCACACCGTTAAATTATTTTGTAGGAACTAAACACATATATAGCAGTAATGGGGCTGCAGAGAATATACATTTTCTTAAAAAAAGCGAAGCATTTATCATTAATGTCGTCCATATCAAAGAGGCAATAAAATTCTTTCCTGAATTTAACTTAATGTATCACATCTTAAAACAACAGCACATTACAATTTGCATTAATTTACTCCACATACAGCAGTTAAAGAACGAACAAAAACTAATTTATTTTTATCGATATTTCCCAGATTTAAAAAATCAATTGACAATAAACCAAATTTGTTCTTTACTAGGATTCTCTAACACTAGGCAATACTATTCATCCCTTGAAAAGTTTCTTAGACATAAAGAACTATAATCCCATATTATAAAATATAAATAATTTTTTAGTTAATTATAATCAATAGCACAATTTATCCCTTAAAATGTGACTTAAATTTATTCTTCATTCGCAAACCAATAATTAACGAATTATTTAAAAATGAAAAAGAACATTTACCACACTACTATAGTTTTACTACTACTACTTTGGATTCCAGTTACTTTAGATAAAATTATAAATTTTAACAATTTCCAAAGTGGAATATTACGTCAACCCTTACCTAGGTATCTAACCTTTTTCGTAATATCCTTTTTGCCAATAATAGAAACAGTTACAATTACTTTACTACTAATAGATCGATTACGACTATTAGGACTGTTTCTATCGAGCATATTAATGGCAATATTTACATCATATGTCGCTTTAGCTGTAATTGGGACATGGGAAAAACTTCCTTGTGGTTGTGGCTCAGTTATATCTGGGCTGAATTGGACAGAACATTTAATGTTTAATATAGCATATTTAGTGATCAGCTTAGTAGGACTGACACTAGGTATAAAAATTAAAAAAGACTCCATTTCTCAATTCACAATATTTAAAATTTCAAAATCAAATTATCAAAAACAAAAAGTATCTGATCGTTGAATCTAGGTATTCAAAGTAAAGGGCAGAGCCAGCCAAAGTGCTTTTATGATTATCAATTAGTTTTACTTAGACATCGAACAAAAAAGGAAGTAAATCTTGATAACAATTGAAATCTAACTATTAAAGAGTTCTCTATAGTACTTATTTAATAAAATATTTAAACACTAGGTTACTTAGTTTAACCACAAAATCTACTGAAATGAAAAATTTAAAAAATTATTTTATGGCTTTTGCAGCAATAATTATTGCAATAAGCAGTGTGACTTTGATGTCATTCAAAGAAAACTTGGAGGTTTCTAGATTTATTTCCCCGATTACTTTGTATTTTCATGGCGACACCTCCGACCCAAACTCTGTAACAAATCCAGCAAACTGGAGAGAACAACCCAATGGTGAAGAATGTGATACTGGCACAATTGCATGCTCAATGACAGTCGAAGATACAGACCTCACCGGCACTTTTCCAACTCGAACATTAAATGGAAGCCAAATAGAACTTACAGCGGAAAACAACGGATCAAATCAATATGCTCCAGAGAAATTAAGCGGACCTGGATCAGAGCCTACTATTCACAATAAGAACTAGATTTATGGCTGCCGTAATTACGGCAGCCACAAATCTAGTTCTTAGGATTTTGAGCGACATCTGTTATAATAACTATATCATTGGGTATAGGTAATGCATATCGTTTATCGTTGGGAGCTAGATTATATTTCTTCCCATTAACAAATCTATAAATAGTTTTATTAAGTCCATCTAAATTATACCTTTTCAGATCTGGCCATCTTTGTCCTCTAAAAATTAACTCTCTTCTTCGCTCTTCCATTAGATAGTTTTGAAGATCTTCGTTTTTTTGAGGTACTACTTCATAGTTTAGATCTTTCATAAATCTTTTCTCAGCTAATAACTCCAATATCAACCTTGCACTTGAATAATCATTTCTTCGAATAAGAGCTTCCGCCTTTATCAGAAGCATTTCAGAAGTTGTTGTTCCTGAAAAAAGATTAGCTCTTCCAGAATAACTTCCTTTAAATGCGAAAGGTTTATTATTATTTTTAAAAAATAATTTTTTCCTTAGATCTTTCGTATCATATGAATCATATAATAAGGAATCAACAAAACCATAATTAATATTTTTGGTCATCTCAGCGTAAAATATGGTTTCTTTATTATATCGTTTAAAAGGATAACTAGCAGAAGAATTAACATCTGCATCATTATTGTAATCAATCAAATCCCCCTTTACACTTAACACAGAATCTGCATATAGATAAGCTTTTTCATATTCTCCTCCATATAAATATGCTCTAGCTAATATAGACCATGCGGCTTTTTTAGACGGTCTTAAAACATGTTCCGTATTTAAAGGAAGTAATTTCGCTGCATAAACTAAGTCACTTATTATAAATTGAAAACTCTCTACTAAAGTCGCCCTGATTGATGGTTCCGTTGGATCTGCAGTTTTTCTTAATACAATTCCCAACCCATTAACTGATGAATCAGTTTTTAAAGCATTAGAATATATACAGAGCAAATTAAAAAAAGTAAACCCTCTATAAAAATGAGATGCTCCTAAAATCTCGTTATGTTTTAAGTTATCATAATTACTTTGATTAATTTTTTTTAATTGATCTTGAATTAGGTTCGCATTATAAACAATTAGATAACTACTTGCCCAATCATTTGGATATTTGTATTCAATTGTTTCCCACACATAATCACCCTGGTTAAGTTCAGAAAATCCATTATAAATTTGGTCGGTAATATAATAATCATCTGCAGATATTTCACCAAACGTATTGGTAGATAGATTCATTACCGTTGCATTGTCTAATAGTTTCTGAAACACTTCATAATTATCAGGAATTGATAAATTGTAGTTTGATTTAACATCTAAATATTTATCACAACCTAGACATAAAAATATTACAAAGACTAGGTAAAATCGAGTATTTTGAATTTTATTCTTCATCATGTTGATCTTTATTATATTAAAAATTCAATTTGAAGCCTAGAGCGGCGGTTCGTAAAGGATATTGACGATTCTGAAACTCTGGATCAATACCATATTCATTTTTTACCCAAATCAACCCAATATTGCTAGCATTAAGAAAAATATCAAATAGGTAACTATGCTCTGCTAAAAGTATTTTTTTTCTCCAGCTTACATTGATATACTCAAACCGTATATGATCTGCTTTCAATATATTGATTTCAGCTTGACGGTACACTTGATCTCGTTGACTTTGTACAGGATAAACAAAACTTGGTGAATTAGTTTTTACTTCATCACCCGGCTGCATCCATCTATCTAAAATATCTGAAAATGCAATACCATTACTTAAAAAAGTTGAGTAGCTTGTAGCATCTTTCCGAAAATAATAGTTTCCTTGGAAAGAAATATTAAACGAAAATGAAAAATCCTTAAATGTAAAAATGTTCTCCAATGAGCCAAATAATTGAGGCTTAGTTGATCCATAAAATATTAAATTTCCATCTATTCCCTTTTCATTAGCTTCCTTAATTATTTGAGCATAATTATTACTTATTTCTCCATCAACATAACTCCTTGGATTTCCTTCTATATCCAATCCTCCCCATTTAAATCCAGCAATTCCATAAAGTGGTAATTCTTCAACAGGTGTAATTATCGTTCCGTCATTCAAGAAAGCAGAAGCGTTTACCACGTTTTGACGATAATATTTTTTGGTAATACTTTTATTTAGAGCTAAAATATATCTAGTAGACCAGTTAATTTTTCGATTGATATTTTTTACAGTTAACATTAGATCCATACCTTTTCCAGCCATGGAAGCTACATTTTTAGTAATAAACCCTTGTCTTCCCCAAGTAGTATAATCATATGTAGAAAGACCATATAAATTCTCCCCTTTTTTATGATAAAAATCGATATTACCTGAAACTACATTATTTTTAGTTTGAAAATCTAATCCTAAGTTTAATTGGCGAATTTCTTCCCAACGAAGTGATGGATCATTCATTGTCCCAATTACCATTGCAGGAAACTGTGAGTGTGAATTAGATGAAGTATTAGCAAGTGGCAATGGAGTCTTTCTCAAGTCTACATTGCCACTAAACCCATATGTACTTCTAACTTTAAAATAGTTAAAGTAACTGAAATCTAGGAAATCTTCTTTTGTAATATCATAAAAAGCACCAATTGACCAAAATGGCTTCCATTTGTCATTAGTTAAAGCTCCAAAGATATTAGCCCCATCTCTTCTCACACTACTCGATACACCAACTTTATTTTTCCATGATAAAGATAAATTTCCATACAAACTTACAAACCTATTAACAGCCTTGTTAAATCTTGGAAAACCTGAAATACGCCCAGTACCCTTAGTTATTTCTAAAGGAAAGTTATTTACAAAATCTACAGGTAAGCTGGTTAAAGGATCTTCCTGATACCCATAAGTTTTATAATTTGAATTTTCAGTGATTTTCTCCCGCATTTCTAAACCGAGAATACTTGACAATTCAATATTTTGAAGTGATTGAGAATAATTCAATTGGCTACGCAATGTGTTTGATAGTGTTTTTGCATAAGAAAAATCTCTTATACCACCATCGGGCACAGGGAAAACCATTGCATTTGTAGAAGTATTATATTGAGCAAAAGCATTATATTCATTTCTTGCAAGACGACTATCCTTAGTATAATTAATGTCATTCTCTTGAATTTGGTTATGCGTTTGGTATGCAACATTAAAACTTATTGACGGAATGACTCTATATGTTGATTGAAAAACGGCATATATTTCCTGAAGATTATTATTATATTTAATGAAGTTTAAATCCTCATAAGGCTTATAATCCCAAGATTTTAAAAGTCCTTTACGAAAGTTATCTGTATAAGATTTATTATATACGTCTTCTATAATATTTGCTTCCCCTATATCATTAACTAAATCCATGTAAGGATAAAATCTACCTAGTGCAGTATATGAAGCATACTGATTATAACCAGGTTTCATTAAGCTTTTCGCAAAATTTACTGTAACAGATACATCTAACTTTTCATGTAATTGTATCCGCTCATTTAAATTTAAGTTTAACTTACGATAACTAGAGAATGATCCACCTCTCTCATTAGTATTTGACGCGGAGAAATTAAAACGATGAAAATTGTTTCCACCATTAAGATTAACAATATTTTGTTGTAGAGTTGAATTTCTAAGGAAATATTTAGTATAGTCATCACGTCCATCGATTTCATAAAATTTTTTGAGATATTCATCAGCCTCATTGATAGACAATGCACCATTTTTTACTTTTTCAAAAATCGTCACAGCTGGGGTTAAAGCAAAATATGGAGTAAATTTTATGGAAGAATCATAAAATCCTTTATCAAAAGCCAACTTTTCAAAAGCTATATATTCTTTGGCTGGCATTTGAAATATTCTATAAAGATCTTCCTTTTCTGATATATTAAAATTTGATGAAAAATTTACATTTAATTTCCCGTTGGATATCCCTCTTTTAGAGGTTATAACTACGACACCATTACCTGCTCGAGCACCCCAAATTGATGTTGCAGCCGCATCCTTTAATATCGTTATATTTTCTACTGAATTTGGGTCTATATTATCTATGTCCCCTTCATATATAAATCCATCTAAAACAATTAAAGGATCTCGCGGACCGTCTATCGTACTCATTCCTCGAATGCTAATATTTAACTTCTGAAGCTCTGAGTTTGTTGATTTGTTATCAAACCTTACCCCAGGTGACAAATTATTAATACGACCTAAAATATTACGACCTATTTGTTTCTGAATATCTGACGAACTTAAACTATGAGAAGCCCCTGTGGATTGATGTGGGTTTAATGATTGATAACCAGTTTGTATAACAATTGCTTCCTCAATCAATTTTTCTTCACTTGGCATATATATAACATTTGAGCTTTGCGATGTTAAATGCAGAACTATTGTTTTAAAGCCTATTTTACTAAGTTTGAATTCATAGTTTTTTTCTAAATTAATTTTAAATAAGCCTGCAGAATCTGTATATATCGAAATATTGCTCCTTACATCTATAATATTTACATCGCTTATTGGAATATGAGATATTTCATTTAAAACTTTAAATGTTTTCGTTTGCGCGAAAATTAATGTTAATTGCAACATTGCCGCAGCCATATAGAGTATAGTATATTTTATATTTATCATTTTCAAATAGTACTAAATTTTAAATAATCGTACATTTTAGTATCCTCATAAATTTTAAATCCTAAATCGGATAAATATTTTATCACTTGATCTTTGTTATTGAAATCAAATTTTCGTGGGAATCTAAAAGTGAACTTTTCTTTATATTTTGAATTATTAATAATTGGAATTTCAAGTCTGCCACCTAAATGTGCAACAAGAAATTCTAGGGAATAATTTTGCATTATTCTTTCATTATTATCATTATCAACGCTTAAATAGGTGTTTTCTGAAGAACTTATCAAAGAATGTAAGTTCATTTCGGGACCATCCTCAACTATTAAGACTTTTGTAGGCTTTTGAGAAACAGAAACCGTAAATTTGAATTTATTTGATAATATTTTTATTAATTCCTCTCTAACTTCTTCTCTACTTATATTTCCTTTTTTGCTAAATTCAAATGTAAATTTTGATTCATTAGAATTAGGACTCTTTATCAAGTCAACAATTATTGGATTAAAGTTTTTTGAAAAAATATAATGATATGGCTTAATTCTATTTATCGAGGGATATTTTTCTCTATATGCAATATTAATGAAGTATGTTAATGAATAATTACACACCCTATATATACTTTCATCTCCATTATTATAAAAATTACCAGCAATTATTGGTAGCATTTCAATATACGAAGAGAAAAAAATCGAAGAATTTATAATATCACTATTTTGGATTTTAAATTGCTCCACAATTTTTTTGTTTTTATCAAATTCTAAATTATCTGACTTGATAAGAATTGTATTTTTGTTATTAACTATTAATTCTTTTATTGCAGAATAATTTAATGCAATTGAATGAGAGGATGCTTCTATAACACCTTCAGAATTTATCCATACAAGATGAGGTAATGAATAATGAGGAAAATAATTTGATATCGTACCGTTATCTACTATAGTAAATGGTACGAAATCTTTTTCGGATATTCTTTTCAGACTGCTTAAAATTTTATCAGAATTATCCCTTGTAAACTTGGCATTATTAACGGGGATTATTATAATTTCATCATTAAATTCCTTACGCAGCTTATTTCCTTTATATATACTTTCTAGACAAGAAGAACACCAAGATGCCCAAAAATCCAATATTATTAATTTATGATTTTTGTAATCATTGAGCGTCATATGTTTAGACTCATTATTACTATTAATGTACTTTAATGGTGCAGTCCATAACTCCATTGGTATAGTATCACCAATATTTAGTTGAATTGACTCATTTTGAACATCTTGCGCAATTAACACATTAGAGGAAAATGCAAATATTGATAGAATTAATACAAAATTTAAATTGGATAATATGATACTATTTAAAAATGATATTTTATCCCCTTCTTTTTTACAAGAGCCCTTCAATTCTTTAACCTCCGTTACTTTAGATCGCTTTTCTGATCTACTTACAATTTCTTTCTTATTTATTATATCAGTATTTTTTAATTGATGCTGATAAATCTGATTAGAAAGATATTCTAAATAAGACTTAGCTTTACTATAAATCATTATGTATTTCAATGAACTGACAAGAGAAAGAACTAGTAAAAAAAAATTGCATATTTTTTCTACATTTAACCTTTTACGCTTAATTACATTTTCAAAATCGAATTCTTCAGAAATAAATTTTAATCCTTCTTGAGGTTTATATATTTCATTGAGAAGATGTTTAGCATAAGATTTCATTTCGCTAGCGGAGAGAATATTATTATACTTTTTTTTATCATATTCGTCTACATGTAAATATATTTCGCTCTTGTTGGTAATAAAACAGGTAGTTGTTAAACTATTTTGATAGTTGAATTTCACAATATCAGTGGAACCAAAAGGTTTTAATTTAAATGAACAGAAAAAAATATTTTGACTTTTAAAGTATAAGATTTTTGCTGGTTTTATGAACCTGCAAAACATCTTTAAAATGTTATTTAAAAAACTTTCTTTTAAGACAACTAAAGCAATACAAGCCCCTACCTTGTAAAAATTTTTCATTTTTCATGGGTTTAAATTGGTAAATAAGGCATTGGCACTTATAGTAAAATATAACTAGTAAATGGATCCTGAGCAGGACTTTACTATGTACCAAGCTTTTAAAAATTGATAATAAATGGGAAAGCCGAATTTAATTACGTTTATAATTGGTGATATTATAGAATGATAATTATTTTTTAAACGTGAATTCGGAGCATTGACAAAATCTTGTCACACTTAAGATTCCGAGCTACTCAGGATTTCTTATAATGTTTTTAAATAATTGTTTTTTCATAACTCGCCTATTTGGTTAACGAGTCTTGTTTGGTGTATTACCACCTACACGAGATACATGTGGAGCTACAAACCGTGGCTACTTTTCAGTTCTCAGGCCTAACGTAACACGGATTTACAGTAGCCCCACATCTATCTTTACATGCAAATATAGCATAAAAGCTTAGATGTGGATATTTAAACTACTGCCCTGCGTTACGGCCTGAGAAAATGCAGCCGCAAGACTTTTATTTTAAATACCTCTAATTATTACCAAATATACAACATAAAATTAAATAAAAGCAATTTTATGATAATTATTAGCGTAAATAAATTTTTCTATTTGGTAATATGAAACCAGATAGAAATAATTACTCAACTCAAATTTCAAAAAGACTGCAGTTAATTATGTCAATAATAGACCTAAATATTGTTGGATTAGCAGAATTTTTAAATCATTCAACTTCTCATATATACGGAATATTAAATCAAACCAGACCGTTAAGTGATATCCTAGCATCAGAATTGGGCAAGAAACTAAATTTTGATGGTTCAAAAATTTTTAATTTGAATTCACGTATTCCCCGTAGTATTAATAAATCAGAGGAATTGATAAAATTTAAAAAAGAAAATGCACATAATAAGGAATATTTTATTAGCTTAAATTCTAATAGAAGCTCAAATACATTTGTTTTAGAGGTATTAATAAAATCCGACTATTTAAATAATGGATATAAATATTTGAATGAAATTAGAGATTTTTGTGAAATAGAAATGAAAAGGGTATTTGTAAGGGATCAATTATCCAAAGCTCTCCAATATGCAGTAAAAATTGGGCGATTAAAGTCCGTTAAAAAAAACATCAAATTAAAAAATGGAAATTATGGCTCAAGAAAAGTGGATGTCTATTTTAAATGATTTTTAGGAAAGATTGATAATTTCTCTTAAAAACTAAACCCATTAAAGATTAAAATTGCAATTATTTGTAAGTTCCCTTATTCACTGTCGTAGGTTGCAATAATAAACAATGTTATAAGAATATCACTTCTAACCTAACAACTTTGGATCCACTGATCTTTGAAGTTCTCCCCTCGATAAGTCGTTGCATTTTTAATTTACTCTACGAACACCTCAACAACATCTACCTCCTGTAAATTACGAATCCACACGTATACAAATCATTTCAATTCACCCTCTCATAATGTATTATCTAATTGCTATTGGAATGAATGAAATTCATTTTTAAGAATTTACTTTTTCTTAAAATTTCAATATGTGTAAATAATTATAACTGGCCCCTAACTGATGATTTAATTATAAACCTTCAAAATGACCCTTATTGAAGTATAAAGTTTGTTTTACATCCCTACCCAAGTTCATGAATATTTGAATAGTGAAACTTTTTTTTCACCCCCTTTCACTGTTGTTGCATAGAATTTAACACTTGATTTGAATAAACAATTACTCAACAAAAAAACAAATGTATTCAAAACACTACATACCAATGCTATATAACTTGTACGTTTCAAAACAGGAAGTTATACCGCTATTGGAATATTTAGCCCTCCCAGAACATCTACAATTAGCCCCTACTACCGATATAAACCATCAAAATTACAAACTAATTAAAACAAGAAACATAACCCTTTTAGACTAATATCAAATCTTTAAGTGGCTTGAAATTGATCATTGCGATAATGATTTAAAAAGTTCTTTGACAGCCAGGAATGAAGCATTAACCTTAATAAAAAGGAAATTTTGTGAAAGTGAAATAGCAAGTCTATTTGACTGAAAACACATTGGCAGGTATAATCCCGGTCCGTATGGATTGACGTGAGTAGTTCCGAAAAAAATCAACATTGGATAATAAACAGAGATTTTAATATCGACACGATATGGTATAAAGCTATACTGCTCGAATTATAATTTATCGATGTACTTCAACTGAAATTATCCACGATCCTTAATTCAAATATAATCAAGAGTATAAATCAATAAAAAAATTAAACTTTTTAATATGTCATCTTATGTTAATATCGAAGATTTCCGAGATGTACGCATTTCAGATTTTCTGGCCACCCTAGGTCATTACCCTGTAAAAAAGTCAGGGAAAGAACTTTTTTATCATAGTATGCTAAGAGAAACAAAGCAAAGTACTCCTTCATTAAGCGTATGGGACGAAGGAGGAAAATGGATAGATAGAGGTGGAGCCAACCACACTGGAATTTATGGCGGGGGTATAATTCAATTAGCACTTGCCTACTGGCCAGAGCTATCATTTAAAGAGGTTTTGATTGAAATGCGCAATGTATTGAACATCTACTCCAGCCAGTCTCAAAATCAAGTCCCAGTTATAAATTTAAATGCTCAAAAGCCACAAGAGTATGCCTTTAAGCTGGTGAAAACTAAACCTCTTGGCACAAATTTTTTGATTACAAAATACTTGGAATCTAGAGGAATACTTGACGTAGCTGAAGGTCACCTTCAAGAAGTATATTATAAAAACCACCTCAACAAAGACTCCTTAACTAACTATTATGCAATAGGTTGGATTAACGAACACAACAATTATGAGTTCAGCACCATAAAAGGCTTTAAAAGTAGTATAGGAGCAAAAGGAATATCTATAATTCAAGGATCAGATAAAGATCATGTTGCCATATTTGAGGGATATATGGATTATTTAAGCTGGCTCAAACACAATAATAATCACTTATCTTCCCCTACTGTATATGTACTAAATTCCATTGTCCAATTAAACAAGACCTTAGATAGAATCAAAAATTTTAAGCTAATTGATTTATATCTGGATAATGATCTAGCAGGTAAGCAGGCAACAATACATGCTTTAAATATTATTCCACACGCTAACGACCGATCTCCTGACTACAAAGGATATAAAGACTTTAATGAAATGTTAGTAGACAATCTAGGATGTAAATTTCAATCACTTAAAAAAGATACAAAACGTTAAAAAAATATCTTACCATGAGAAACAATCATCATCTGAATACTATCGATAAGAAAGAAACAAAACGAAGATACTATCTCTCTCTAACGGAATCTGAACTTTATAAGTTTACAGAACTTACCAAGTCTTTAGGTATGAGTAAGTCCAAAATTGTAAAGTTGATGGTAATAGAGAACTCAAACGTTATGCTATATAATACCGTGGAACTTATAAAAACGTTAGATCTTCTTGGAAATCAAATCGCTCAGATTAGAAATACCCTTGAGCCAGAGTTTCCCTTTTACTTTGCCAAATCAGTACATAGACCTACAGATCATCATAGCTACAATGTGGTGATTAAAAGCATTGATGAGTATTTTCAAACACTTTGCAACATTGAAGATTCTTTTCGGGAATTGTTAAAAATAACTAAGAAAATGAAATGAAAGTAATAATATTTAATAGTCAGCGATCTTTTAATGGAGTGATTTATAACATAGCTAAGGTAAGTAACGATCGAGCAGAATTCATGTGTGCAGAAAACTTTCATGCACTTGGTATCCTTAGAACCATAATGCCGCAAGATTATATTGATTATTTAATGAGTATATCAGCCGCTAGTAACATAAAAAAGCCGCAATTCCATGCTGTAATTTCATGCGAACATGAGAAAAAAAATAAACGGGAATTAACTGACATTGCAAAACAATGGCTCCAGAAATTGGGATATGGGGCCCAACCCTATCTTATTTTTTTTCACTATGATACTCGTGTAAATCATGTACATATTGTTTCCTGCCGTGTAAATTGGAATGGTAAGGGGATCACCTCCTCATTTGAGGTATTTAGAGCTTATAATCACCTTAATGAAATTTTAGGTATAGACCCTAAAAAAAAAGCACTTCAGGATTCGATTAAAGCATTGAGCTATAAATACTCGTCACGCATGGAATTTATAATCCTACTGTACTCAATGGGATATAACTGCAAAATAAAAAATAATTTTTTATCACTAATACGCTATGGAAGAGTACAAAATGAAGTATCTCTTGAAAAAATTTACACCAATATTACTCCCTATGATCGATCTTCAAAAAGGGAACTGGAACTCAAAGAAATATTTTCTGAGAACCTTCATAAATATAATACGACGATCCATAAAAAAAAATATTTGAAAAACTTTAAGCTTTCATCCCCCCCCATAATATGTACTTCAGAATTTATAATGATGCTTAAAAACAACTACAACATTCAGCTTATATTTCATGGTAACAATCGTCTATTACCTACACATTACTCCATCATTGATCATCATAGCAAAGCTATATTTGAAGGCAGTGAAATATGTTCAATAGCTGAGTTTATTCGACCAGTTAACTATAAAACAATTACTGATAATATCTTTGAGCTAGATACCAACAAAATCCAAATGGAAGATATAGATTATGGATTTAAAGATACCACAGGAGTTTCAATAGGTGATTTCAATATCGAGATTTACGAAGAAAATGACCCGCAAGTATTAAAGCAAAGAAGGAAAAATAAGAAACCCATCTCGCAGTAAAATAAAAGGTGACCTATGATTATTGTTATAGCAAATTTTAAAGGTGGTGTTGGAAGAAGCACCTTAACACTGGCCTTAGCCAATTACCTTTCCCAAGAGCATAGAAAGTTTGTAACCGTTCTAGACTTAGATTTCAAACAATCTTTAGTCAATATGCAGAAAAACACGCTAATACTACAAACACCATCATTATACACTGTTTACAGTCTCGAGCAAGCAACAAGCGCCAATTTAGTAGCACAAATAGAAGATAAACCGCATCAAATTTTACTGGTGGACACCCCTAGCAACATCCAAGATAGTCATTTGTCTGAGTATTATTCACTTGCCGACCTTATTATATGCCCCTTTAGTTATGATCAATTTACAACACATGCTACCATACTATTCAGTTTAGTTATATCCAAAATTAATCCTCGAGCACCAATATGTTATATGCCCAATAGAATAAAAAGTACCGCAAATATTGAGTCAAAACGAGATATTGAAAAGGTGTTGTCCAATTTTGGCACTATTTCTTCAATTATATACGATAAAATTGATTTTCAGAATCTTACAAATATCCATACTCCCGTAAGGCTTTTGACGATGCTTTTGCCTGCCTTCGATAACCTTTATCATCAGTATATCTACAAATAATCAATTTTTTAACCTCCAAATTTCATCTATCATCTATGAACTGGTTTAACTATTTACTAAGCCTCGCTATATGCTATGTCATCTATTATATGTTAAATATTCTTTACGACCTATACTTGAGTGGGCGCAAACAAACTGATTCAATAAGCAATCAGGAAATAATAATACCACAAGCTTCTACTCCCATTAAAGTCATATTAAACAGCAGTGAAACTCTTGTGAAAACTAATTATACAAATGTATATCCATCAGTAAACTCTTCCGCAGTACTCGCTTCAGCTCCACTTGAATCAACTGGGGGTGTGAACATAAAAGAACTTCTCTATCTAATGCAGAACCAAGTGATTGAGTATACAAAAGCAATTCCTTATTAATTCCCCAACATCATGAAAAAATCAACTTGTTATATTTTCATCTTCCTGTTTATCCTCTTAGATGCCGACACCCTTACCGCTCAGCCTGGAATTAATGAGTTTTATCGCCTTACAAATGAAGTTAACCGATATTATTTCAATTTATCAGATCTAGCACTAGCTATTGGAGCCATCTGCGGCTTATTTGGTGGATTACGCATATACAATAACTTGCAACTAGGCAGGGATAATATGGATGCACAGATAGCAGGATGGTTTTTGTCTTGTATTTTTCTAACCATACTAAGCACCATACTAAAAGGGGTATACCATTAATTAACATCTAACCACTCTAACACCTTAAATCATGAAACAAAATCTAAAAAAACCATTATCAGCACTTTTACTAGCAATACTTTGGGCAAACATGGTGTATGCTCAAGGTGGCACCGTTGGAATCAATGCTGCAACCTCATCACTAACAGCTTATATCGACCCAATATCTACTTTAATCCTCGCTATAGGGGCTGTGGTAGGACTTATTGGGGGCATACGCGTTTATATCAAATGGAACAGCGGTGATCAGGATATAAATAAAGAACTAATGAGCTGGGGAGGTTCCTGCTTATTTCTGGTACTTGTTAGTGTAGTAATTAAAGCATTCTTTGGTGTATGACAGCAAAAAGTTATCCTATATATAAGGGGCTTCAAAAACCCCTAACGTATAAGGGATTCAAAGGAAAATATATCTATTGGGCCCTAGCATCTCTCCTGATTGGGCTTATTATCGGATCAATAGCTGCAGCTTTAACAAATATTATAATTGCTGGACTTTGTTCAATAGCAACTATGGGCACTTGTATTGCACTTATTCTTCACATACAAAATAAAGGACTTCACCAAAAGAAAAATAAAAGGCGAATTTATGTACAGCAAACTAAACTATTGATACATTATGAAAACAACAAGCAAGAGCCTCTTTGAAATCCCATACGTTGGAATAGATAATTACCAAGGAATAGATATACTATACAACCAAAATGGAGATTATTCGGTAATCTTAAAAATTAGTAACCCCGTCATGCAGTATGCTGCTGATACAGATCTTTACATACAGTATCAGCAAATTCTGTTGAATATTGTTAAAATATTGGGTGAAGGCCACATCCTTCAAAAGCAGGACATCTTCATTCGCAAGGAATTTAAATCGTCCCAAAAAAAAGAATTTTTACAACAGAAGTATCAGGAGCATTTCGCTGACAGACCATATACCGAAATACAGACTTATTTAACCATTTCTAGGATAGTAAAAAAAGGCTCCCTTTACACTTATGATAGCAGACAGCTTGCGACTTTCATAGTTAACATCCACAAAATTTTGGACCTGTTATTTCAGGCAAATTTGCAGCCTATAATGCTTAAAAAAGCAGAAATTGACCAATATGTCAAACGAGTAATGGCTATGAATTTTAGAGATGAGCATATTACTTTAGATAATATTAGACCACAAAGCACTGAACTAAACTTGGGATCGCGGGCCCTTAGGGCAATAACCTTAATTAACACAGAGTCTATTGATCTTCCAGAAATGGTAAGCCCCTGTACTATAAGAAATAATTCAAGTGCACAAAATTTCCCAATTGACAATTTCTTTTTTCTGTACAACGTTCCCGATTACCAACTTATCATCTATAATCAGTTAATTGAAATTCCCCCTCAGCGACAACTCGTCAATAAATTGGAAGTTAAAAGAAATAGACATGCCAGCATACCAGACCCTGCCAATACCCTATGCGTAGAAGATATAAACCGCTTGCTTGTTGATGTTGCTCGTGAAAACCAACTTTTGGTTCATGCCCACTTCTGTATTTTGGTGGCTTCAGATTCTGCTAATATTGACAAACCTACAAACTATATAGAGGCTGCACTATTTCAGCAAGGGATCATTGCCTCACGAAATGCGTTCAATCAGCTTGAATTATTCCGGGCTTCACTTCCCGCAAATGCTGTAGAACTAAAAAAATACGATTGGTTTTTAACGACCTGTGATGCCGCATTATGCCTGTTCTTCAAGGAGCGATTACTTATAGATGAGCCATCAGACTTTCTACTATATTTTACAGATAGGCAAGGTGTCCCTGTAGCGATTGACCCATCTGATTTCCCCATGCAAACAGGAAGAATAAAAAATCGCAACCGCTTTGTACTAGGATCTTCGGGAACAGGAAAAAGCTATGCTATTAATGCCATCGTGCAACAATACCTTCAGTATAATATGGATGTTGTGATTGTTGATGTAGGTCATTCCTATTCAGGTCTATGTAGTACATACAATGGTAAATATATAACCTTTATGGAAGATAAACCCATAACCATGAATCCCTTCGCCATAACTAGAGAAGAATTTAATATTGAGAAAAAAGATTTTTTAATAACACTTATATGTCTGCTATGGAAAGGATCTGATGGACAAACAACTGCTCTTGAGCGTGATGTGATTGCAAAAGTTATTTCAGACTATTTTATATCCTACTTCTCAAATAAGCATATGACGTCCTCCACAGAGCTCAACTTCAATAGCTTTTATTCTTTTGCAAAAAGTAACATCCCCAATATTATGAAAGAAGAGAATATCCCATTCGATGTGGATGAATTCTGTTTTGTATTAAAGAAATTTTATAAAGGAGGTGAATACGAACAAATCCTTAATGAGCCTGCAGATAAGTCACTTTTTGATGAGCAATTTGTGGTGTATGAAATAGACAATATTCAGTCCAACAAGATACTTCTTCCAATAGTTACACTTATTATCATGGATATGTTCATCCAAAAAATGAGACATAGAAAAAATAGAAGAAAGACATTAATACTTGAGGAGGCATGGAGAGCTATATCCTCCCCAATCATGGCCAATTTTCTTTTGTATTTAAATAAAACGGTGCGTAAATTTTATGGAGAAATAATAGAAGTTACCCAAGAAATAAACGATATAATTGGTAACCCTATCATTAAAGACAGCATCATAAATAACTCGGATACGGTAATACTTTTACAACAAAAAGAGGCGGATTTAAAAAAAGTAGCTGAGCTTCTTAATTTAAGCCCTGTAGAGCAGCTAAAAATTAGCACCATCAATACCCTTGACAACAAACAAAACCGCTCTCGCTTTAATGAATTCTACATCAAAAGAGGAAACACTGGAGAAGTGTATGGAGTTGAAGTAAGTCTATTTCACCATATGGCTTTTACAACTGAAAAGCCTGAGAAGAGTGCTGTTGAAATATACGTTCGTCATTTTAAAACATACCCGCAGGCCCTCTCATCTTTAGTAGAGGACTTTAATAGTTCCGGTATGAGCCTTAACGATTTTGTAAGCAAAGTAAACCTAACAAACTCTCCATATTCAATCTAATAGACTCTTTAAAAACACAATTATCATGAAAAAAATTGCCATTATAATAATGGCTTTGAGCATTAATTTTGCCAAAGCCCAAATCTATATTGACCCTACCGTAGCGGCAGCAACCGCTACCCACGCTGGGGTTATAAACAACCAACTAAATGATGTGAACCGCAACCTTACATTAATTCAACGTGGACAACTCGCTATAACCGGTCAGTTAACTATTGCAAATGATTTACAAAATCAGATTTATAGAGGACTTACCGAAGTGGCCGCCGTGATGCGCTCACTTGTAGCTGTAAAAGACATCTCAGAGGTATCTACAGATATTGTAGAAAATATTAATAAAGCTTTAGTTATTGCAAAAACGAACCCAATACTTCTACTTTTTGCGGAAGAAAGTGCCCGAGAGTTTAAAAGCAGAGCAACTAATTTAGCTTTAGAAGTAGGAACATTTGTCCTTAAAGGCGGTAAAGATAACTTGCTTGATTCTGGTGAGCGTGCCAAGATATTAAACCATATACGTATAGAACTCAATATCCTTCGTGGTATAGCTTTCGGAATGCAAAGAAGCATGTTCTGGGCACAGCAGCGTGGTATACTCCAATCGTTAAACCCCTATAGTAAGTTTATAAATATTGATAAAAGTATAGCAGATGATATAATAAGGAATTCTAGGCTTGTTAAAAAATGAAGACGCTAATGCTCATTATCTCACTTTGCCTAAGTGTATGCTATCAATCAAAAGCACAACTGAATGTGGCGTTATTACACCAACTCGTAGAACATAGCAAACAAGAATATGATAAACAGCAAACGCTTCGCAAAACGCAGCTAGTTGCCTCAACAAATCAGGAGATAAATACACAGCAAACTGCCTCTTTAAAAAGTCGCTACAGAGAAATTACCCAGCGTTACGGGGTACTGGGGACCGTTTTGCTCACCCTAAGTACTTCCATAGAGTCTAATCAAATTGTAGAGCAAATTATACAGGAACAGACTAAAATATTCCAATATGTACAAGATGACCCAAGCACAATACTTCTAGCCTTAAACTCTCAAAGAGAATTCATTACTAGAGCGCAGCTACTTGCCAAGTATATTCTTGGCCTGATGCTCAGCTTTGGAGATCTCAATCAAATGAAACAAAGTGATCGGCGGATTTTATATGCTCATGTAATTAGTGAGTTAAGAAATATATTAAGCATCTCCAGAAGTCTTGCCAACTCCATTTATTATTCTAGTTATGTCAAAAAACTAAAATCTCAGGAGGTATTTTCTGACTTTGTAAATCAAGACAAACGTATTGTAGAAAGCATCTTATCAAAAATAAAAATCCTTGCGCCATGAAAAATATATATCTAACAATTATTATATCCATACTTCTAAAACCACTATGCGCACAAAGTTTGGTAACAGTAATTTTTGATGCTAATCATCTGCGGGTAATTAACGAAAATGCCTCCGTTCGTATCGCTTCAGAGAACTACCATAAGTCACTATTAAACCATATAAAGACTCAGGTAGAGGACATCAATACAAATTTAAGTGCTGTGGTTTTAGTTAAAAATATAATACATGAGTCTCTAACTCATATTGATGAGGGCTTAAAATCCTCTATACAAGTAGTAGGTATAACTAGAATTGTAGAAGATATATATAATCAGAGCAACGAGATTTTGCAGCAAGCAGCACAAGCACCTTGGCTACTCTTATTTGCAGAACAAGCATCCAGATCTTTTAAAGATAGAAGCATAAAACTAGCTGTAGAAGTTTCAGACTTTATATTAAAAGAAGGTGCAAAAATACTTATGGATTACCAGAAGAGAGATTATTTACTTTCAAAAATAAGTTTAGAGCTTAAAGTAATTAGAGCCCTTATGTTCTCCATGCACCGCTCCATTTACTGGGCTAAAGTAAATGGAATTATTAAATCAGTTAACCCCTATGCAAGCTTTATAAATATGGATAAGCAAAAAGCAGATGAAATTTTAAGATTTTTTAACATGCTAAAGTAATCCCCTGTTTATTAAAACATTTCACACACCATAAATCTAAAATTATGCTAAAATTAAATGTTCTGTACCTGTTTTTATTCCATTTCATACTATTATCACATACACTATTTGCGCAAGCTGTCTTAAAAATAAATGATAAACACATCATCAATCAACAAGAACGTATGGTATATAAACAATGGGATAAAGATAAATTTACACCTAAAAAAGGTTTTTTAAGTTTGAACCCACAGTACTGGATCACTTGGGGCCTTCATCCCAACTATCCTAAAACAGATAGGCGCCCACTCTCGCCTACAGGCCCTCAGACCTTGCGAATGGGCATGCTGCTTGCAATGAAAGAATCTACCGACAAATATAAACACCATAGCGATACATTATCCACGACAGCACTTACCGAAATATACAACTACACACCACAAGCTTCTACTTTTGATCCTCTTTGGAATTTATATTATAAAAGTGAGCTCTCCCCCCTTTTGCAAGAACATATCGACCCTCTAAAAGATTTTCCAGAGGATTTAAAAAGGAGTCTTATTAACAAAGGGGTAGTCGACTGGTATTTAGAAGAGTTTGAAAGCTTAATTCAGAGATTAAGAATTGCCAGAGGGGTGTTTTTAGATAGAGGCAAAAGAATTCTAAGCTACCACCAAATACTCAAGGAGTTCCGTCTTCTACAGAATAATTGGAAAGCAAAAGTTCAGTATCAGACAAAATATATCCTGCTATCCAAAAGACTTCACACGACTGAAAAGTCCATAAGTTTTAGAACACCACAGATCCCTACAGCGCAGACGGATATACAAATAGCCAACAAAATCTTAATGCGTATATACACCCAATGAACTTTAAAATGCTATGAATACACTAAACATCCTCTCCCTTTTCAATGCTGAAAACATCATTTTTTTAATCTCAAACGTACCTGAATCCTTTAAAGATACTTTCAATTTTTTACAGGGTGATGGCGTATACGAACAAGGTGTGATGCATTTTTTAAGAGGCATGAAAAACACGATGTGGTCACATTACGACGTTTTCATTGCCGATGCGCAAGCCCTAGCAGCTATATTTATGTTAATATCATTCGCCACGCGATCTTATGAAATGATTTCGGGTGATAAAAAGTTAGAAATTATGCCACTGCTGCGTCCATTCGCTTTAGTAATGGTTATTATTTGGTGGGGCTCCTTTACCAGAGTGATATCTTATCCCACAGACATAATTGCCGCTAAGACTGAGTCGTTATTTGATTCTGGACAACAACAGATTAACGCCCTGCGTATTAAACGAGCTGATTTAATGATTAAAATTGCAGATCAGCTAACCACCATTCAGGCTCAAACCGAAGTAGCTCAAAAAGAAGCAGACTCCTGGTATGAAAAAGCATGGGAGTCCGTAACATCTACAGTAAAAGATGGATTTACTAACGTATGGAATACTGTAACACAACTGAAAAACCGAATGCAAGTTAATTTGCAGCTACTACTAACTTTTACCTTGGAAACACTTGCCCTTTGGATTTTAAGAATATGCGTTTATGTAATTTTTATGATTCAAATTATTTATTCTACAATATTAATAATCTTAGGGCCATTTTCTGTATCAACTAGTATACTTCCCGCCTTTAGGGATTCCTTTGCCAGTTGGATAGCTCGGTTTGTAAGTGTAAACCTATATTCTGGAATTGCATATCTAGTAATGCACATATCAGGGCTCCTTCAACAATATGCCCTTGAAGCGGAGATTACACGTTACGAGCAGCTACTGGCAAACTCGGAGAATACCTTGGAAAAATTGGGATGGTTTGCCTCAAATGGTATACTTAGTTTTGGTATTGTAATCATTTCGTTTTTAATAGGGGGCCTTACCATGCTCACCGTACCTAGCATCAGTACGTGGATTGTATCTACCAGTGGCATCACCTCTGCAGTAAGTACTGTAGCAAGAAATTCTTCCTCAGCATTGCGCACAGCGAGCAAAATTATAACTAAAGTTTAATCCTGAAAACTCTCATACTATGATGATTAAAAATATTGAAAACAAAATAAAATTAGCCTCTTGGATCTCAATTTCTAGCCTCATAACATCAATAATTATTTCTCTTGGCATCAGTTACCTTGCTTATAAGCAAATTCAAATTTCGCGTAAATCGGTATATATTTTAGATAAAAATTCTACGCCATATCAAGCAAACCAACTTGATGTCACCGTAAACAGGCCTCTCGAATACCGCACGCACGTCAACTTATTTCATATGCTCTTCTTCACACTAGCTCCCGATGAGAAGTTCATAGAGTATCAAATGAAAAAAGCGATGTATCTAATCGATGAAACTGGTGCATTACAATACAATAACTTACGTGAAAAAGGATTCTTTAACTCTATACTCTCATCAAGCGCCGTGTTAACCATACAGACAGATTCTGTATTTATAGACTCAGAAAAAAAATACTTTCGCTATTACGGAAAGCAGACAATAGACAGAAGAAGTTCCACAGTAATTAGAACAATAATTACCGAAGGATACTTGCACGACCTAAACCTAAGAACAGAAAATAATGGACATGGTGTGCTAATTACAAAATGGAAGACAGTAGAGAATAAAGATATAAGCAATGTTCAAAAAACCAACATCTGATAAAGTAGATAAACCAACAATTTGGTTGGAGATATATAACCGATGGGAAGATCAAATAAATTTTATAAAAATTAAAATAATAACAATATTGAGGATCTATCCCAGAATAATATTCGCATTCATGGTAACAAGCATTCTAATCTCTATAGTATGCTTTTTTTATTTATACAAAAGCCCAAAAGATAACCATGAACTCTCTTCCGCTCCCCTGCTTGGTAGTGTAACTTCAAGCATCGGTAGTATCGCAAGCTCAGCAGGAGCCCTTAAAGAATTACTAGCCTTACAAAGTATAATTGAAAATATTGTTAGTAAAGATTCATTAACTCATCAAGACAGTATCATGGTATTACATGTATTTGAAAGAATGCAAAAGATTGAAAATTCTATGAAAAAGCCTAAAATATCAGATACTGTACTTAACCAATAATTCATTATGAAAGTTAATTTCAAAAAACCACGATATATTATTCCTCTAATAGCATTTCCCTTTTTATGCATATTTTATTACGTACTTGGTGACTTTTTCCAAGAAGAGAAAACTAACGATAAGCAAACGGAAACTTTGCAGGTGAATATTTCTGAGGTGTCGGATGAAATAAAAAAAAGAGAGCTAGCCGATAAACTTGCAGCTTATAAAAATCAATATAAATATGCTGATGGATATACAGCGATAAGTGAGATAAAGCAGGATCAGCAAGCAGAATTTAAATTCGATGAATTGTATAATGAAAACGAAAAACGAAAACTAGATTCTATTGAAAAATCATTATCATCCCTTCAGTTTTCTTATAACACAAAACAGCAATATGTTCCAAAAAGTGAGGATCAAGAACTGCAAAACATACTTAATAACTTACCTTACAAAAGTGCTACACCACAGGAGGAAACTCATACTAAGCCAATGGACCCTCTGGATCTATTTAGAAAACAGATGGCTCTTGCAGACAGTTTTGCTAAAGCTAATGACCCAGAATTTATTAAAAATGAGGAAAATATTCAGACAGCAAATTCCACAGCAGCCATAATTCAGCAGCCATCGACCCTAAGTGTCGAAAAGTTCGCCACTACTAAAAATGTGTTTAACACAATAAAAAGTGGAGAGCAACTGAGCTTAATAAAAGCAATAATAGATGAAAATAGGACTTCTTATGCTGATTCTCGCCTACGATTAAGACTCCTTGAAGATCTTAGAATTGGCGAACATAAAATTGATAAAGGTACATTTCTATATGCCAAAGTATCTGGATTCACAGCCCAAAGAGTACAATTAACAATTCAGTCTATTATGCATATGGATCAAATATTACCAGTGAAATTGGATATATATGATCAAGATGGCCAAGCAGGATTATTTGTTCCTGAATCACAGTTTAGAGAGTTCGGACGTGAGATAAGTGGTAATTCAACTCAAGGAATAACCATAAATCAGCAAGCAGAAAATAACTCCCAACTATTAATGAGCACGCTCCAGCGTATGTTTCAATCCACAAGTACAGCTATAAATAAACACATAAGAAAGAATAAAGCAAAAATAAAATACAATACCCATGTTTATTTATTTGATGCTAGCTCAAAGAACACATCGAAATAGCATCCTACTCGTATTAAAAAAAAACCTTAATCAGAAACGAATCAATTAACGATTTCATTGCTTTATTAAGACATTTTTATAAAAATTAACCTCTTGCAATAATATAACACTATGAAAATTATAAAAATAATACTATCCATAATATTACCGGTATTCTCACTCACGCAGCTAATAGGACAAAGTCAACCAAGCGGCCAAACACGAATGCAGGAATTACCCATTATATACCTTTTGGCGGATAACTCAGTACATTTTCTGTCCCCTCAGCCAATTAAATATGTTGATATATCCAACCATCGAGTACACGGGGACCTACCGCTAGAAAATATGTTGCGTATAAAATTTCAGAATGACTCTACCGACCTAATCCCAACGGAGAGTGAACTTGGCACCTTAACGATTGTAGCAGAAGACTTTATTGCACAGTATCGATTATGTTATCTTCATTCATTTCAGGCAGACATTCCTTCTCTTATAGAACTTGACCCGATACATGCACAACCTTTAAATATTACAGGTGAATTGCTCTCAGATATGAACAAAAGAGAGATCTCGTTAAATATTTTATCTACAAGAAAATACAAACCAGTTGTTGAAAAAAAGGATATGGGAATCAGTATTTCTGTTAATCAGATTTATGCACTAGGGGATTACATGTTTTTAGACATAAGCTTTGCTAATTCAACCAACCTGAGCTATGACATTGATGAGTTTAGAGTGTTTATTGAAGATAAGAAAGTTTTAAAAGCAAGCAACTTCCAAAGTCTTGAAATTAAACCTATATGGAGTTTTAGGGAAATTCGCACAATAAAATCGAAACAGCGAAATATTTACGTCATTAAAAAAGTCATTTTCCCAAATAATAAAGTAATGAAAATAAGCCTCACAGAAAAACAGATCTCTGGGCGTATGATTGACGTAAATGTAGAATTTAAAGATATTTTAAATGCTCAGCATATTTAAGTTTTACCTCCAACAACAAAATAGTAAACACATCTTATAATCCTGTAGAATACAAATATGGAAGAATCTAAAGAACAAAAAAGTTTATTCAGATTGCTTCAATTTGCAATATATCTTTCGGTTCTACTTGAAATTTACTTGATTGTAATTGCAAAAGAAATACTGGTAATAAAGTATTCACTTCTGATAAATCTAAACTACAAAATTTTAAGTTTACCTATTTATACTAGCCCCATTACAAGTAAATTATTTACGCTCTGCTTAGTTGCATTGGTTTCAATAGGAACATTATCAAAAAAGAAAGTTGATCTTAATCCACAAAAACACATACTATATCCATTAATTCTAGGATTTTTTCTGTTAGTTATTTCTATTTGGGCATACTATAATGATGAACATTTCAACACTACATATAAAATTAAGATCTTATATATAACTTATGCTGCATGTAGCTTAATAGGCATTATATTACTGCATATTGCCTTAAGTAATATATCTAAAATCATAAATTCTAACCTTGGAAAAGATAGATGGAATGTTGAGCAAGAATCTTTTCTTCAGCAAACCAAAACAACAAACTCCCCCTATTCGATTAACATACCTATGCTTTATTATTACAAAAGGAAAATCAACCATGGCTATATAACCCTAGAGAATCTTTTTAGAGGACTTTTAGTTTGTGGAGTTCCGGGAAGTGGTAAAAGCTTCGGCGTTATAATGCCTATTATCCGGCAAATGATACACAAGTCATTTACAATGTGCCTTTACGACCTTAAATATCCTGATCTAGGTAAAATCGCGTATTACCATTACAGTAAGATGCATGAAAAAGGATATGAACATAATTTTCATGTCATAAATCTTAACCTTCCACATAAAAGTCGTCGAGTAAATCCCTTTAAAAGTGAGTATTTAAGAACCTTAGCAGATGCAACCGAGACAGCAGAAGCATTAGTGGAAGCCCTAAAAAAGGGAGATAAATCTGCAGGCAGCGATCAATTTTTCACCCAATCTGCCATCAACTTCCTTGCCGCATGCATCTATTTTTTCAGCAAGCATAAAGAAGGCAAATACTCTAGTCTTCCACATGTACTTGCTTTCTTAAATTTATCATACGATCAGATATTCACAGTACTCTTCAGTAACAATGAACTCGCCTCATTATTGTCACCATTTATGTCTGCTTATAAAGCAAAAGCATTTGATCAATTAGAAGGACAAGTAGGAACATTAAAAATCTTTATTTCTAGAATGGCGACCAAAGAAACATTTTGGGTTTTTTCAGGAGATGATTTTGACTTACACATCTCCTCCCCTAAATGTCCTTCTATTTTAGTACTTGCCAACGATCCTAGCACGCAAAGTATTAACTCTGCATGTCTCTCAATTGTCCTTAATAGAGTTACTAGGCTTATTAATACGAAAGGAAATCTGCCCGTTGGTGTAGTGGTGGATGAGGCTCCAAGCGTATATATCCATAAGATAGAGGTACTTCTGGCTCAAGCAAGATCAAACCTTTCGGCAGTTGTACTTGGTATTCAAGAATTACCTATGCTTCGACAACAATATGGAAAAGAAGCTGCAGATACTATAATCGCCATCATGGGGAATATAATCTCTGGAGCAGTACGCAGCAAAGATACCCTAGAATGGTTAGAAAGACTTTTTGGAAAAGTAAAGCAGCAAGGGGAAAGTTTAAGCATTGATAGGACAAAAACTTCTATTTCGGTGAATGAAAAACTAGAACCTCTAATACCTGCAGGAAAGATCGCTTCCCTATCAGCGGGGGAGGTTGTAGGTATACTTGCTCGTGATAGAATAGAAAAATTTACGGGAGAATTTCAGACAACAGCAATAAACTGTAGAATAAATCTGAATTTAAAAGAACTGCAAATTGAAGAAAAAAACTATATAGAAATGCCGCAATATTACGATTTTGGAGATAAGCAAGAAGAAATATTACTGGAAAATTACTCCCAAATAATTCAAGAGGTAAACCAAATGGTTAACCAAATTATACCTAACTAAGTACATCTGCTATCAAACCAATACCTACACTTAAAACTTAAAACATATGTTAATCGTATTATTTAACTACCTCCAAAAGCGTAGAGGGATGTACCCTGCTTTAATTACTATTGGAATATACCTTTTAATTTTTCCTAAAATCCATCTAGCACAACAGTTGCAAATGAGTAGTCCCTTGCCTCAACTCAAGGTAACATCTCCCTACGGTAAACGCATTCATCCAATCCTAGGTGTACTAAAATTTCATAACGGTGTGGATTTCAAATCCCGAGCTGATACAGTAAAAAGTATACTCGATGGACAGGTCATAGAAGCCCGTTATAATAGGCTGTTAGGAAACTATATCACTATAAAAAATGGAGCAATAGAAATCATTTATGGCCACCTAAACTACATCTATGTACAGAAAGATGATTATTTATCTGCTGGAGATAATATAGGTATATCAGGAAAAACAGGATTAGCAACAGCCGAACATTTACACCTCGCTATAAGAATGAATAACCAATATATTAATCCCATTAAATTTCTAATAGCATTACAAACACGCATGTTAAACAATTCAAAATAAGATAAAATGGATAAACATTATATGAGCCTACAAGAAAAATTACGCTTATTAGCCTCGGTAAAAAGCGTGGAGCTTACATCAGAAGAAGCCTTGATATATGGTGTAGAATATTCAGATAATATAGCTGATCATGAATCATTGGAAGGAGGTGAGTATGAGCACTAAAAACTCTAAAGCTTTACATGAAATTGTAGCTAACAATATTATTAAAAAGCTGGAACAAGGAACAATACCATGGCAAATGCCATGGAATAGCAATGGACTTTCCTTAATTCTTCCTTACAATGCCATAACTGGAAATCGTTATAAAGGAATCAATATTTTATCCCTTTTATGTTCGGAAAGAAATGACCCCAGATGGTTAACATTTAAACAAGCCGCATCAAAAGGTTATAGTATTAAAAAGGGAGAAAAAGCAACGTTAATCCAATATGTGAAAACACATGAATATTTAACTCAACGTGATGATCAAGGTAAAATCATTAACAAGCAAGAGGGAAAACAAGTAAAAGAACTACAAAAACTTGAAACTCCTCTTGTTACTACAGCATGGGTATTTAACGCAGAACAGATTAATGGTATTCAACCAATACAAATATATGAAAATAAAAATTCTATCTGGGAAGGATTACAAAAAGTCGAAAACCTCATAATTGAATCCAAAGCTGATATTTCTCATACCAATGAAGATAGAGCATACTACAATTCAAATACAGATAAAATTATTTTGCCACAACGTAATCAGTTTGATTCGGCAGATAAATATTATGCCACCATTTTACATGAAATGGGCCACTGGACTTCACATAAAGATCGTTTAAATCGAGATATGATTAATCGCTTTGGGACAGATGGATATGCTCGAGAAGAATTAAGAGCGGAAATAGCTTCAATGCTTTTAGGACATGAGCTTAAGATAGGACATGATCCCGCTCAACATATAGCTTATGTGGAGAGCTGGATACAGCTGCTAAAAGATAAGCCTTATGAAATACATTCTGCCGCAGCTGATGCTGAAAAGATAGTTAATTATATAATGGCATTTGACATCAAAAGAGAAATAAATCTGTCAAAAGAGGAAATAGAAAACAGGAGATCTACAGATAAAAAAACTGATTCCTCTTTAAATATGGGAGACATTATTGACTACAATAATACATCCTATAAAATTAACAGTTTACTCAAAAAAGGGCGCTACAAAGTAGAGGAACTGTCTACAGGGAATAATTTCATTCTCGGTAAATCAGATGGACTATATGCCTCTCTACTTTCCGCTAAGAATTCTGTTAAGATAATTAACATAAACCTCAATCCAATGCAAACATCACCTAAAGAAGATCACAATAATATTATTTCAATTAAAAGATAATACTTTCAAACTCATTAGTATGGAAAACATAAAAAGTAAAATAGAAATCCTTCCCCTAGAAGAATTTGAAAAATTAGGCCTTTATAAGGATGGTGATTTAAAAATAAAGCCGCAAGATGTTGAGTCACTACTTTCAGGGCGAAGAACCGATATAATTAGTCTTAAAGGGTTGCAGGTAGAAGGAATCGAAATCGAGAAACTCGATGCCAAACTTTCGCTATATCGAGATACCCAGGAGAATATCACTTTGCAAATACACCCGATTTACAATAAACCTCAAAAACATCCTTTACTCACAACTGACGAAACTGATGCACTAATTTCTCAACAGGTAAACGTAATAAGCAAAATGCACAAAACCAAAAACGATCAAATCATTTCCATTAATATTGAATACGATAAAGAAACCAAAGATTTTGTATCCTACGACCCAAGTCGCCTACCACAAATTATATCTGTAAATGGCATATCCTTATCAGAAATTCAGCAAGATGATTTTAAAAAAGGTAAGTTAATTGAACTACATGATGGCACAAAACTTCAACATTCAGCTACCGATAGTCAAGGTATACTTTCAGACAGAAAAAGATTAATTCTTTCTGTATTAATTGATGGTGGACTTTCCTATCTTATTTTTAGAGAATTAAAAAACCTATGGGATAACAAAAATCATCAAACAGAAGGCTTAACAAAAAGTTATAATGAAACTCTTGCTAAAATAATTTATGAAAATAAAGAAAATTTAGATAAACAATATACGGTGGAGGATTTTCAAAATCTAATGGATCTGAGTCAAAAAAATAATAATCAAAGATATCCGTCTAGATGAATGATTTGCAGCAAACTTATCACAAATATAATATCAAAAGCAATAACAACTTACAATGGAATTCATAATAAATGTTTATCCTTACTAAACTAATTTTAGTTTATAATATTGAACTCATTGACATGTTGACACTATATGTTATAGTTAATCGCACAATAATTAAAGTCTATTACAGTTTGATCAATTGAAACTGTCCTATAAAACCATTATTATATATCTAGGCATTATCTCTTTTAAATATATTAGCTTAATTTCAAAATCAAAATAAAAACCGGGAATTTGAAATTATTATCATCAAACAAAATGATCATCTGGTAAGCTATACTAATGAAGATTGAAATCAAATAAGGGGAACAAACACGATTATTCCCCTTATTTGATTTTTAATTGTGCTTTATCTCCAAGCTTTATATTGGTTGATCAAGCCATTAGTCGAACTATCATGAGAAATTACCTCAACATCACCACCCAATTCAGGTAAAATCCTAGAAGCCAACTGTTTTCCAAGCTCAACCCCCCATTGATCAAAGCTATAAATATTCCAAATAATTCCTTGAACAAATATTTTATGTTCATATAGTGCTATCAATGCACCTAAAGATTTAGGTGTAATCTTCTTTAGTAAGATCGAATTCGTAGGTCTATTACCTTCAAAAATTTTATAGTTTTTCAAACGCTGGATCTCATCTTCACTTTTTCCAACCTTTATAAATTCATCAATCACTTCTTCCTCAGTTTTTCCATTCATCAAAGCTTCTGTTTGTGCGAAGAAATTTGAAAGTAATAGTTGATGATGATTTCCGATTGGATTATGCGATATTGCTGGAGCAATAAAATCACAAGGGATTAGCTTGGTTCCTTGGTGAATTAATTGATAAAACGCATGCTGACCGTTTGTTCCTGGCTCACCCCAAATAATTGGACCCGTTTGGTATTCAATACGCTTGCCATTACGATCTACATATTTACCATTACTTTCCATATCCCCTTGTTGGAAATAAGCTGCAAAGCGGTGTAAATACTGATCATATGGAAGAATAGCGTGACTTTCCGATTCAAAGAAATTGTTATACCATACGCCCAACAAAGCTAAGATTACAGGAATATTTTCTTCAAAGTCTGCTGTACGAAAATGTTCATCAGCTTCATATGCTCCCTTTAATAAATCTTCAAAATTATCATATCCAATACCCAAGGCGATCGACAAGCCTATAGCAGACCACAACGAATAACGGCCACCTACCCAGTCCCAAAACTCAAACATATTCTTGGTGTCAATCCCGAAAGCTGATACCCCTTTTTCATTCGTACTTAATGCTACAAAATGCTTCGCTACATCTGACTCCAATGCACCAGATTGCAAAAACCAATCTTTAGCAGATTGTGCATTAGCCATAGTCTCCTGCGTAGTGAATGTTTTTGATGCTATCAGAAATAACGTTGTTTCAGGATTTACATTTTTCAATGTCTCAGCAATATGCGTTCCGTCAACATTTGAAACAAAATGAAGATTTAGTCTTGTTTTATATGATTTTAGTGCCTCAGTAACCATTACTGGCCCTAAATCCGACCCACCAATACCTATATTTACAACATCTGTGATTTCTTTTCCCGTAAAACCCTTCCAATTTCCAGAAATAATCTCATTTACAAAATCCTTAATATGTGCTAGAACAGCACGTACTTTGGGCATTACATCCTCGCCATCAACTAATATTGGTTTATTTGATTGATTACGCAAAGCCGTATGCAAAACCTGTCTTCCTTCTGTAACATTAATTTTTTCCCCGGAAAACATTGCATTTATAGCTTCATCCAGCTTACACTCCTTTGCTAATTGTATAAGCAAAGCAAGAGTTTCCTCGTTGATTCTATTCTTAGAATAGTCCAATAAAATATCTTGAAAAACAACAGAAAATTTATCAAATCTTGCGGGGTCCTTAACAAACAACTCTTTTAAAGATTTTTCATTTATAGTTATATAATGATCTACTAAGTATTTATAGGAATCTGTTTGTGTAAAGTCTATACTGGGTAACATGATTAAGTTTTATAATTAACAAATAATTAAACAAATATAAGGTAAAACGTTGAATTTCTCATTTCGCATTTTACTTATTACCTTTGAAATATGACCAAAGAACAAATTCAAGACTTGAGGGATCGCGTTACTTCCCTGAGGAGGCATCTTTGACATCGATGCGAAAAAAGCAGAGATAGAAAAAGATACTGCAATTACACTACAACCTACTTTTTGGGACTCCCCTAAAGAAGCAGAAAAAATACTGCAAGGCATAAAGATTTTAAAAATTTGGACTGAGCATTTTGATCAGGTCGTAGCTTCTGTTGATGATGTTGCTATTATGTATGAATTTTTCCAATCTGGAGATGCTAGCGAACAAGATGCTGAAGAGCAATATCAAATTGCTCGTACTGAAGTGGAAGAGCTGGAGTTCAAAAATATGCTAAGCGCAGAAGAAGACCAACTCGATGCCATCTTACAAATAACTGCAGGAGCAGGTGGTACAGAATCATGTGATTGGGCTGCAATGTTAATGCGCATGTATATCATGTGGGGCGAAAAACATGGCTGTAAAGTAACGGAGCAAGATCATCAAGAGGGTGACGTTGCTGGTATAAAAACAGTAACCTTACAATTCTCGGGAGACTTTGCTTATGGATATTTAAAAGGTGAAAACGGTGTTCATCGCTTAGTACGTATATCACCATTTGACTCCAACGCCAAACGACATACATCGTTTGCTTCAGTGTATGTCTACCCTTTAGTTGATGACAATATAGAAATTGAAGTAAAAGACTCTGAAATTGAGTTTGATACTTTCAGGGCTGGAGGTGCTGGTGGACAGAACGTAAACAAAGTGGAAACTGCTGTACGTTTACATCACAAACCATCAGGAATCATTATCAAAAATCAGGAATCTCGTTCGCAATTACAGAATAAAGAAAATGCGTTGCGTTTACTAAAATCTCAATTGTATGAGATTGAAATGCGTAAACGTCAAGAGGCTTCTGCCGCGATAGAGGGATCAAAGAAAAAAATTGAATGGGGATCGCAAATCCGCAATTATGTACTTCACCCTTACAAATTAATTAAAGACTTAAGAACTGGTACAGAAACATCAAATACGCAAGCTGTACTCGATGGTGATTTGGATGAATTCTTAAAATCGTATTTAATGGAATTCGGAGGTTAATTCCCTCATTACTAAATCTATTTAGAGATTTATTCTAAAAAAAATAAGAGTCTATAAAAATTCATATTGAATATTTATAGACTCTTTTAAATTCAAAATCCTGTGACTAAATACATTGTTTAAATAGTCATCAAAATATTAATGTGCTATTTTAACAATATCACTATAAGATGTTTTCCCTTGATGATCAACAGCCTTAACACGTATATATTGGTTCTTTTCACTACTAGATTCTTCTGCAACAAACTCCTCCCTTTGACAAGATACAATAGTTAATGTCACAGCAAAAATAGCTATCAAGGATCTCAACTTTTTACTACTTGTCAACTGGATTGCAAAAATTAAAAATACAATGCCCCCAATAATAGATAGACTCGCCTTCTCTACTGATTTTACTAATGAAACCAACTTCATCTTCATTGAAAACGTCTTAACACTATCTTTAAGACCTGCTTGTATAGCGATAGAATCCAATTGATAAAAGTTAGTACTATCGTTAGAATATTCAATAACACAATAATTTATTTCTTTAGACTGATTTAATTGCCAATCAACGGTTATGTCATCATTAACCCTTTTTGCACCAAATAATGTGACATTACTTGAGGTAGCACAACTATTCAATGCATCTATTGCAGCACGAACTAAAGAATGAGATGAATTATAATCCAACATATCTAAAGGTATATCCCATGCCATAATCCCACCCAATTGATTTTGACATACATATTGAGATTTTTGGATAATAGTATTTACACCATTAAACGTATAATTCTTACCGTTAAACATTATTTGGTCTACACCAAAATTCAAATTTGGATTTGCACTTACAATATCTCGATACCCAATCTGCTCTCCAGCTACCCCAGTTGTTGCGAAAAATGGTAAGCCCATTATTAATTTACTTTTAGGAATTCCGTAAGCTAAAGCTGCTTGCGCTGCCTCCACATACTTGGTATAACTCCACCAAGTCGTACTTGGACCATACATCTGTATAGCAACATGGTCAGAAGCATCTATAGCAGGTAAACTAGCCTTATAATAGCCTGGATGAAGGGACAATGACAATGTCTTTGAATTACCAATAACTTCCCTCAATTTCAAAACAAATGCACTATAATTTGCAAATGCAGCTGCCGTGTTCTGTGTTGGCCATTCTAAATCTACGTCCACCCCGTCTAACTGTTGATCAATGATAATATTATTGATATCATTGGCAAAGTTTGTTCTTCCTGTCGCTGTAGAAATTGCGGTTTGCCACTCTCCACCCGATATCGTTAAGTGAATTTTAATGTTTGGAGAATTACGCATTGACTTAATCCGACTTATAATATTTTTATGAGATCGCAAGTCTTTACCAACATTATTAGTATCGTCAAAATTCCATAACGCAACTGTCTTTGTTATATTAAAAGATGTAAAGTTGTAAGTTCCGTTATAAAAATTAGTAATGTCAGATTGCCCTAATGCTAAGTCATTAACTAATATTTCATCCAAATAGCCGCTAAAATTCTCTCCAATATTAAAATTACCATTTATAATAGGTAATGTAGTTGGAAAGGCAACAGAAGAATCCATAACTTTTGCCACACCATTCACATATAATTTGATTTGTGAGCCAGCTGTTCCTATTCCATTAAATGTAATGGCTATATGATTCCATTGGTTAGATAAAATCCCTGTAACAGGTGCATTAGCAGTAGCAGAATAAGTAATACCGTTTTCGACAACTCTAAATATTAATTGTCCGTAGTTGCCTCCTATTCTTAAACTTATTTCTTTGCCATTTTCTTGTTTTTTAAACAAAAATTTGCCCGGCACATAGGTCGATTGCCCATTTATATAGACCCAAGAAGCAAACGTAAAGGTTTTATTATTTACCAATAAATCCTGTTGACCATTCATTAATGCGTTAGATACACCACTAAATGACATTACTCCTGCGCGACCTTGAAAGCTGCCCTCATAATTTATACCAGATGTGAATGTGGCTTGATGATCCGTGCGTAATAAATATCCATTTGCCTTGGGATGAAAGCCCAAAATCATCAGATCGGTATGTTTATTTAAAATTTCTGCTCCTATCTGACCTGTTTCCAATCGATCTGGGCGAATGTACCCTCCAATGTAATATTGTGCAGAACCTCTATATGCGACTGACACCAATACTAAACATAGCAGGATTGCAAAAAAATTATTTCTCATAATTTTATATTTAATTGTTACCAACCGGGGTTCTGAACCAACTTTTTACTTTTTTGAATTTCTGCTAGAGGAATTGGATATAAGTACATCTCACGTGCGAAAGCTCTATTCTCATAAGAAGTTCTTTTGAAAAATTCAGCTTCACTTGTTGCTCCCATGTTCATTCCATAGAAGAGTCCACCTTGTCCACCCTTACCGACTTCATTTTCAGCGATCATCCATCGTCTCACATCAAAGTAACGCTGACCTTCTGTCGCTAACTCTACACGCATCTCGGCACGGATAGCTTCGCGTTGCAGATTTTGATTACCAATAATATTAGGCTTGATATCTCTTAATTTCGGGATACCCGCTCTTTCTCTTATTTTGTCTACATAATCAATAATCAAAGGATTGGATGGATTAACCTCATTCATAGCTTCTGCATACAACAATTGAAACTCAGCTAACCTAAAAATAACTGATGGTCTATATTCACTTTTAGGGAATGAACCTTGGTTATGTACATTTCGAGAGATTCGTTTATACAACAAATACCCTGACCACGGGTGATCTGCAGCGGTATTGTCATTTCCATTTCCACGGTTAAATTTCACTACTCTATTTGTTAAATGCCATTTACGACCGTGATAAAAAACGGTTTGATAGAATCGAGGCTCTCTATTGACCCACATTTTATATGTACCTACTTCAGTGCGTCCTGTCACATCATCACCAGCAACGGCAAATCCATTTTCACTGTATTTTGGAGATTCTTCTATCGGTAGACCATCATTCATAAAGAAATCATCGACCAATTCTTGTGTTACAGCAATATTCGCAAAACCGGCATTCTCCGACCTTGGTGTTGATCTTCTGTCCACACCTTCACCATTCACTGCGCCCCACGAATGATTTGGATTCGCCCAAATTATTTCAGGATTATACTTTATGAATAATTCATATAACGATTTATCTGGATCATATGCACCATTAGTATATGCCTTATAAAGCTCATACTTACCTGATTCTGCGAAATCGATAAATTCCTTTAGCGCTAATTCTGCCTTATTCCATTTTGTAGGATCTGCAGGACTGAAAAGTTTTTTTCCCGATGGGTTTGTAACAGCCAAAGACTCTTCATACCCACCATTATACAAAGGACTTGCCGCATAAATCAATAATCTTGCTCTCACCGCTAATGCTACTCCTTTACTTGGTAGTGCTAAATAATTTTGATCTGATAAATTTTCGTCTAACTCTGCGGAAACTTCCGTCAATTCTTTATACAAATAATCTACAACTTCATCCACAGAATTTCTTTCGAAATCAATCTCAGTTGATGAAGGAATAATGGACGACTCCATAATTGGCACAGGTCCATATTGCTCAAATAATAGGTAATGATAATAAGCTCGTAAAAATCTCGCTTGAGCTTTCATCTTCTTTAATTCAGTGGCATCAATAAAATCTGTATCGCCTGATTGTGGGATCTCCTTTGCATTTTCTATAAAGAGATTGGCTTGTCTGATTAATGTGTACAATCCACCCCATCTATGAAAAGGTGCATTTCCCGAGTTAAATCCATTTGAATTCAATGTTCTTAAGGTTCCCTGTGCCATTTTTAATTCATCTGACGAACCTGTCCATGGATTTGTTAAGGCGCCAACATCTAAAATCAATCCTGAGCTATTTGGAATACCTGTAAAAATATTGCGGTGCCAATTTCTAGTATATCCCGCATTTTCAAAAATTTCGGTCATGGTCAGTTGACCTGCTAATTCATCCGAAACGTTTAAAAAATCTTTATTGCAGTTGGTTAAGGTTAATGAAGCTAAAACGAGCATCATTTTATATGTATTACGTATCTTTTTCATAATTTATTTTTTAGAAGTTAAATTCAAGTCCAAATGTATAGGCTGATGGTATTGGATAATTAAGACCTTCATTTGCATTACCTAATTCAGGATCCCACATTTTTATGTTATCCCACACGTGAATATTATTTCCATTCAAATAAATCCTACCTGACTTTAATCCATATTTTGAGAGTCCTGTTTCTTTAAATCTATATCCTATTTCAACATTTTTCAATCGTATAAAAGAAGCGTCCCTTAACCACCAAGTACTTGCCACAGAATTGTTTGCAAAAGTTGCAGAATGTAACCTTGGGTAAAATACATTATCAGAAGGGTTTTCTTCTGTCCAACGGTCTAACGCTTGAACACGAAGGTTTGATTCATCAACTCCCCATTGGAAAGGGAAGAATCCAGCTGGCGAATTGGCGCCAAGAACTGTGGAAACTTTTCCAGCACCTTGAAAAAACACATTTGCATAGAAGCTTTTGTACTCCCCTGACAAACCAAATCCATAAATTAATTCAGGCACATTGGGGTTGGCTGCTCGCTTAGTTTGATCGTATTGATTAATAATACCGTCACCATTTAAATCCTGATATTTTATATCTCCAGGACGAATATTTGAACTTAATGTAGAACTTACTACATCATCTTTTAACTGATAGGATTTGACTCCATTATTATCTGTGATAATGAAATCATCATGCTTATACAATCCATCAGCTATATACAAATTCCAACTTCTTAAGCGATTACCTGTATCGTTCATCCATGGGTATAATTGTGGAATCTCATCATATTCGATTATTTTATTTCGAGCATACGTCACATTTCCTCGTGCACTCAAAATAAATTCACTACCAATTTTCTGTCTAATATTTATGCTTCCATCCACACCTTGATTGGAAACTTTCCCAAAGTTTTGCCATGGATTTTGACGAAATCCTGCTACCGCTGATACCGTACGTCTTTGTAATAAAATATTAGAACGATTGTTATCAAAATAATCAACCTGTAAATCGATTTTATTATTCCAGAGACCTATCTCTAGACCCAAATTCTTTTTATCTTCAATTTCCCAAGACAAATAAGGCGCTTCAAAACGTCCTTCTATAAGGCCAGCCAATCCATTCAGTGTGCCTGATCCACCGATACCGAAAGGATAACCTGCTGCTCCTGTTGCAAATGTTCCTCTATATAAAAATCTAGCACCACCCGTATTATCATTACCCGTACGACCCAATGATGCTCTTAAACGTAAATTATTTACAACGGATTTAAAATTATCACCTAAAAATGGTTCATTACTAATAGTCCAAGAAGCTCCTACAGCTGGAAAAAATCCAAAACGATAATCCTGCGCGAAAGTTTCTGACCCCGTAAAACCAAAATTACCTTCTATCGCATAGCGATTATCGTATCCATAAGTCACACGTCCAACATAACCTTGCTTACGAAATGCCAATGCCTCACTGTGCAATTGCGATTCCTTCTGATAAGTCAATAACATCCCTCCTACATCATGTTTCTCAAGAAATTTTCGATTATATCTTAAAGACATCTCTAAATAGATGTTTTTATTCCCATTGTTGGTTTCAGAAGGCTCTCCAAAATCAGGATTTCCAGCAACAACTTCACGATAGATTAAAGAGCCATCTGGATTCCTACCTGTTGCATAAAACTGCTTGGGAGTTTTCGTACGTGTCATGTAATAATTCATAACTGCATCGTAACTAATATTACCTTGCGCTGTTAATCCTTCGGTGATGAAATTTAAATTTTGCTTCACTCCCACATTAGATTGTACACTTGATCGCCATTCCTTAGCATAGCCCGACTCCATTAGTAAATTATAAGGATTTATACGGTTTCCACTAGGACGTGGATGGCCTGGTATTGTTCCGTCCGAATATATTGCCGGTATGATGTACGAAGGAATTGTTGTCATTCGTTGAAAAATCAAACCTGTACCAACACCAGGATAATTGGTGGTAAGATATTGACCACTTAAATCAACAAATAGTGAAGTAGATTTTGTGACCTGCAAGTCTATATTCGAACGCAAATTATAGCGCTTAAGTCCAATATTATTATTGTATTCAGCAAGCTCATTTTGTTTAAAAATCCCACTTTCTGAAAAATATGCGCCTGAAACAAAGAACTTAGCTATATCACCACCCCCTCTGAAATTTAGTGTATGTCGCATATTCTTGGTTTTATCATCTAGCATCAGATCTAACCAATTGGTATTCGGATATAAATCCAAATCTTCGCCCTTACGGTAATTTTCTATTAATTCATCAGAAAACATTATCGCTGAACCTTCATTCTTCAGTGCTTCATTATAAAGCATCATGTAGTCAGCAGAATTTAAAAACTCTGGTAATCTTGTCGGTTTCATTACGCTATATTCACCTCTGTAGTTGACTTGAGTCTTTTGACTTATACCACGTTTAGACGTAATAATGATTACACCATTGGCTCCCTCAGCTCCATATACAGCAGTTGCTGCTGCATCTTTCAAAAGAGTGAAAGTCTCTATCTCGTCGGGTTCGATATCTTGCATCGCGCGAGGTATACCGTCAACCAACACCAATGGACTCGTTCCTCCAGAAAAGGAGCTTACTCCACGAATCCAAAATTCTGAATTGTCATAACCTGGTTCACCAGAACGTTGAATAGCAATCAAACCAGGTAGTTGACCAGCAAGGTTATTTGTCAAATTTCTTGTGGGGAATCGTAAATCAGAACCTTTTACACTAGTAATAGAACTTACAACACTAGATTTTTTTTGCGTTCCAAAACCTACAACCACAGCCTCCTCCAACACTTCACTATTCTCCATTAAAGTGATCATGTTGTCATCTAAAGATTCAACTTTATATTCGACTTTATTATACCCTACGTAAGAAAAAATTAATTCTGTTCCAATATTTCCTTTTATAGTAAATGATCCATCAGCAGCAGAAAGCGTTGATTCTTTAGAGCCAGCGACTGATATATTCACACCAGCTAAAGCATTATTATCTTTATCTACTATTTTTCCACGAATAGTAGTTTGTTTATTATTCAAAAGCAACTGGGAGCTGTTGATTCCAGTATTTCTAAACGTATTTGCATTGACAATTCCCTTATCTACGTTTAAGGTATTTGCAAAACTGGATGTTACCACCGCAGTCATTATAACTGTAAATACAGACGCGTTTCTCCTTTTTACAGCATGGAAAGGAGGTGTTAAAAATTTTATCATAAATTAATTGGTTAAATTGATAAGTTGAAGAGCTATATTAAATTAAACTCTACGTTATTTTAATTCCGTTTTATGAATGTGTTATCGCATAGCAGTCACATACCTCCTTTCTAAAAGTGGTTCCATCTCAATAATTAACTAATCCGAAACACACCCGCTCATAAAGTCTATATGAGCGAATGTGCTGACGAAGTTGTCTCTATAAATGTTATTTCTTTTCCGTGTTCCCTTCTAAACGGTCAACACCTTCATAGTGGTAGAGTCCAATTTTATCAATATAAGGTTGTACTCGTGATTGTTTTATAACGATTCGAACATGATTAGTAGTTACTTCTGGGAATGTGACAATACGTTTGTACCCCACGGTAGTGCCTGTTGCAACTGTAGTCCATTTGTTGTCATTCAAAATTTGAAGTTCAAATTTTTCAACACGTTGTCCCCATTTGATATATTCACCCAATTGAATGATGTTTGTTTTGAATGGTTTCTTAGAAGAATATTCAAAAACTAACTGTTGATTTTCCTGTATTGTAGTCCAAATCTTTTCGCCATCATCCTTTTTCTGAATTCGGTTGTTATCCTTTTTAAGCTTGTCACCATTTTGAAATAGTAAATTAGTCCCGAAAATAGAATCCCTAAGTTCCTTCCACTCAATCAGGTTATTTTCATCTATAGCATGAAATAAACCTTCTCTTGTTGGCGGAATATTTAAAAGTAAAACACCGTTTTTACCTACAGAGTTAAAATAAATATCTAACAGTTTTTCAGGCGATTTAACTTTCGAATTTTGATTTTCATGATAAAACCATCCTGGCCTGATGGATACATCAGTTTCAGCAGGATACCATACTAATCCTTCAGCTTTTCTAATCACATCGCGGCTACCTACATCTTTTCTACGCATATCACCTGCAGGTTTAATATTCATTTGCTGCTGCGAACCTTCAGCGATTTTATTTTTGTCCAAGTTATTTGTAGGCACTACAGACCATTCAGTGTCTCTACCGTATCCCGTCTCCGTACCTACCCAACGTACATCTGGTCCCATAACAGCTATTACAGCCTCAGGCTGAAGCTCACGAATCACACTGTAGTATGAAGCCCAATCATACTCTTGCTTTTTACCATTTGGCCCTTCACCATTCGCACCATCAAACCATACTTCGTCAATCTTTCCGTAATTAGTTAAGACCTCTTTAAGTTGATTTCGAAACATTTCATTGTACTTTTCGCTACCGTATGATTTTGCATTTCTATCCCAAGGTGATAAGTATACACCTATTTTCATATCGTATTTCTTACAAGACTCTGCCAGTTCCTTGAGAATATCACCTTGTCCATTCTTGTAGGGTGATTTTTTTATGGAATAATCCGTAGTATTCGTTGGCCATAGACAAAAGCCATCATGATGTTTTGCAGTAAGGATTAACAGTTTTATACCTGATTCTTTTGCAATGCGTACCCACTGATCGGTATCCAATTTTGTAGGATTAAACAGTGTAGGACTTTCGGTTCCATCGCCCCATTCTTTACCTGTGAATGTATTAATCCCGAAATGCACGAATCCAGTAATTTCTAACTTCTGCCAATTAAGTTGGCGTGTAGTCGGCTTGACGGAGGCTGCCTTGCGGACAAGCTCTCCCTCAGTATCACTAGGATTAAGTTTTATATAATTTTGAGCATAAACACTATTCAAGAATAGTAATGCGAAAGCGCATAAGCTTGCTATCTTCTTCATATTATAATGTATTTTCTATTTGGGTAGTCCGAATTTTATTTTTTCTTTTAATGGTAAATCATATACACGTACATAATCTACGTCCATCTGAAAGGGCAAATCAGATTCATCAAGTTTTCCTGGCCATCCAGCTCCACCAGCCTGATTAAGAATGATGTAGAAAGGCACATCATAAGGCCATTCCTTATTATTCCAGTTCTGTGATCTGGAGTAGGAATAGGTCAGCTGTTCATTCAGATAAAACTCGATAACATCAGGAGTCCATATCATACTATAAGTATTGTAGTCGTTTACGTTATAATTGGATGACTTTGAAGCTGTGCTTACGCCAGATTTTGCAGTATGCGCAGCATTATGCAATGTCTGATGAATGACTGGTTCATTATTCACATGCTCCATGATATCGATTTCGCCGCACTCTGGCCAAGTACCCTTGGCATATTGAGGCTCGGGCATCATCCAAATCGCAGGCCAGGAACCTTTGCCTTGCGTGAATTTCGCTTTGACTTCTATCTTACCATATTTAAGATTAAACTTGGTTGATGATTGTACACCTCCAGAATGATATGCTATTGTGTCCCCTGGAATCTGTTTATTATCCATTCGTAAAACCAGATTGCCATTCTTTTGATGAGCGTATGCTTCATCTTGTGTAATGAATTTATTCCATGCAACTCTACCGCGTTTGGCGTAACTCCATTTATTAGAATCAAAAGAGCCATCTTTTGCAAACTCATCTGACCATATCAGTGTGAAACTCGTAGAATCTTTAACCTCACCTTTAGACTGAGATAATATTTTTTTATTTGCGCAAGATTTCAATACAAATATTGCCAACAGTAGTGTCGGAAATATTCTTATTAGGTTTTTCATAGCTAGTTTTTTCTGAGGCCAATTTCCTATTTAGCGTATAAACAGAAGATCAATTATCCAACTACCCTATTTTTTATTGGGTAGTTGGACATTGCCATTTTTAAATTTTAATAACCGTAGTTTTGATCTTCGTTTGTCAAACCGCCATTGGTATTTAACTCATTTCTTGGAATAGGTAAAAGCAAATTTCTTTGCAAAAGTTCATTTTTGTTAACGTTTTCCAATATCAAATAATCCATAAAGGCTAGATTATTGTTTAAAGATTTATTGTACTCAACCTGTGCTCTAGTGATGTGATGGTTATCATGTCTTTCCAATACTTTTGCGAAATACTCTACCCCACGTCTTCTGATATCAGTGAAATTGTCAAATTCACCTGCCAGCTCAAACAAGCGCTCATAGAAAATTTTATCACGTAATTCTGACTGTGAAGACGTAATTACATTCTGGGGATATGTTCTATTAGGAGCAGAATTACGTGCTCTTGTAAGGACTTTATTGATATGGCTAATAGCCTCAGAATTATTCCCCAATTCGTTTTCTACATCAGCCATGATAAGCAAGAAGTCAGCATAACGATAAACCAATAAGTTTTTATTACTATTCTGTGCTGTAGCAGTAGCATCATACTGTTTTTTAAAGTATGGCCAGCTATAATCTCTTCCTCCATTTCTTACAAAAGCCGCCTGCATGGCATCGGACAATTCTGACACTTTTGGATTAGTAGGATCTTCCAGTGTAGCATAATTCACTGAGTCTGTAGGCAATGTATTTGTCGTTGCCGCACCATATAAATATGGGTAAGTATAATGTACTGTATTGTTCGTTTTAATTAATTTAAATTGAACCATAAACGTTGTCGCTAACCTTGGGTCATCTGGATACGTCCCTTTGAATTGATCAAAGAAAGCTTTCGAAGCGCGATATCTCGCCCAAGAAATACCTGGATTAGAAGAGTTAGTCGGCGAGAACACCCAATTCCCTCTATTTCCATATCCATTGGTATTGGATGAAAAATTAATTTGAAAAATTGATTCTACAGAACCTAATGACTTATTCTCAAACAGTTTGGCAAATTTGTCTTCTAGATTGTACCCACCGAGGGCTATCACTTGATCACCCACCTCTTTAGCTTTTGCCCAATTAGCAGATGAACTTCCCTCGGCACTAGCAAGTGTCCAATATAACTTGGTTAAATAAGCATAGGCGGCATACTTACTTGCACGACCAGAAGCTTTTACTATATTTAAGTTTTCTGCGGCATACCTCCAGTCTTGTTCAGCTTGTGCATACACCTCCGCACGAGTTGATTTTGGTAAATCGACAGTAGTTGAAGTCGTTGGGTCGATACGTAAAGGCACACCACCAAAAAGATTTGCCAAGTTGAAGTAACAAAGAGCTCTTAAGAATCTAGCTTCACCTATAGCTTGGCTTTTAAAAGAATCACTCAAATTACTTTTCTCAACACCAGCGATCAAATAATTACATTCGCTAATTACTTTGTACAGGCCAGACCAACTTAATGATACGGTGGTATTCGTTTCACTAATATTCAATGATACAAATTCTGCATAACCAATGTTATTATTTTGACCATATGCCAAACCACTTGAACCTACTAAAAGCTCTTGGAAATTTTGACCGTACAGATTATACTCTGTTAAATAGGCATAACACCCTTGTAATGCCATATTTGCGGAAGTTTCCGATTCAAAAGCGGTAATACTATTTACTGTATATTCTGGCTTTTCGTCCAATAATTTTTCACATGAAGTCAAGCATAATACACTCAAAAGACTTGATATATAAATAATTTTTTTCATCTCAGTACTCATTAAAACTTAACATTAAAACCAAACACAAATTGTCTAGGATTTGAAAAAGAATTCAAATCGACTCCTGGACGTAAACCATCAAAAGAAAAAGTTCTCATCTCAGGGTCGTATCCTGAATAATTTGTGATTACAAATGCATTTTTCACCGATCCAAAAATGTTTATAGAACCTATTTTGTTGCCTAATGAAGCACTATCAAATGTGTAACCTAATGTAATATCGCCGCATCTCAAGAAGCTACCATCTTCAACAAATCGATCATAGATGTAATTCTTAACTGAACTTGTCAACGAAGGATACAAATTATTAGGTGCATCTACCCGCCAAGCATTATTGTACGCCTCACTTGTAAGATTAGGTGTATTAGCAGCAGGAGTTTCCTCATATCGGATATTTCCATTCAAAATATCACCACCTTTTACACCGTAGAAAGAAGTAGAAAATTGAAATTTCTTATAGTTCAACGATGTCTGAAAACCATAGTTGAAATCTGGATTCGGGTCTCCGATAATCGTCATATCTAGCGCACTTATCACACCATCACCGTTCGTATCCACTACATTAATTTCTCCAGGCAACATATTAAACAATGTAGTCTTTGGTAAATTAGTCGCACCAGTCTGAATAATACCATCTGTTTTAAAACCATAGAACAATCCAGGAGCCTCACCTACTAAAAATATGTTGGCTACACCGAAATGATCCCCTATCGAATTACCTAAATACCCCGATCCTTTGACTGTGCCCAAATCCATTAAAGGAGAGCCCAACGACAATACTTTACGTGCATTAGTGCCAATATTACCTGAGATTTGCCACAATAAATTATCATTTTTGATCAGGTCGCTATTTAATGCCAATTCGAACCCTCTATTACTTAATGCGCCTTGGTTTACAGTTATTGCTGAGAACCCTGCAGATGGAGCTAAGTTTTTATTAATTAAAAGATCAGAAGTCTCTTTGTAATAATACTCCAAACTACCACCTAAACGGCCATTCCAAAAATTAAAATCCAAACCAGCATTGTAAGCTGAGGTAGTTTCCCAAATAAGGTCACTATTTGACAAATTAGAAACTGTGATTGCTTTGTTCAATGTACCATTAGTACCTGTGTATTCTCTAGTTTGCGTATAGTTATATATTGTGCTATACGGATTTATGGATTGGCTACCAGTCTTACCATATCCAAGACGTAGTTTTAAATCTTTTACCCAAGTGGCAGAACTAAGAAACTCTTCTTGATTAATTCTCCAAGCAACAGCTGCTGAAGGGAATAAAGACCATCTATTATCAGGAATGAATTTGCTACTTCCATCTGCGCGAGCTGTTAAAGTAACTAAGTACTTGCTCTCCAAAAAAGATAAATTTACACGCCCCAAATACGACAACAATTGATAGTCACTTTGACTAGGTGACGCTATGGTTTGGTTGGTTGCCATATGCAACCCTTTAGTTCCTAAACCTTTAAAATCGAAGTTAGAAGCTAGAATATTTCTATTTAACCAGTTGTAATCATCATAAGTAACACCTGCAGTTGCAGAGATTTTACCAATCTTACCCAAATCACCATTGTAGTTAACTAAGTTCTCGATTGTGTAGTTATTACTATTAAGATTTGAATTGCCTAAATAACCATTATTATTTAAACCTAACCAGATGCCTTCATCATACCATTTTGTACGGTCTTGCATCAAAATATTACCACCAGTACGCATGACATAAGAGAAACCTTTCGCAAAATTCCAAGTCAAATCTGCTGAAGCACGAATTGATTTTTCATCAGCCAAATCTGCGTAATCAGTTAACCAAGCTAGCGCTGTAGTGCGAAGTTCATCATTTTGTGCTAAAGTAGGATCATCTGCTGGCATTTCAAATGGTGCAGAATCTATGGCAGAACGTGTGATAGAACCTGTAGCTCCACCTTTCGTATTTCCACCTGCCATCATATTATTTGTCTTTAGATTAGCAGATATGGACGTATTGAAAATAAGCTTTTGCGTCAAATTTCCTCCTAAATTCAAACGTAATCCTCCCTGTTTCAATCCAGTTTCTTTTACAACACCTTTTATATCCTTGTAATCTCCAGCAATGTAGTATTTAACTTTATCACCACCATTTACTGATAAGTTGTATGATTGAGAAAGTGGATTTCCATAAATTTCATTCTGCCAGTTCCTTCCTCTCACTACACGGTACGTAGAATCTACATTCGGATCATATACTTCACCACCAAATACATAACGCATCTCATTGCCCTCTTTATAAAAAACTGGTGTACCCCCATTTTTTTCATTTCTATAGGCTGCATATTCTTCAATATTAAGCATGGGTCTCAATCTTGTAGCTTCTGCTACAGTATAGTTTGATGTAAGGTTGATTTTTGGTGCTCCAGCTTTACCTTTTTTGGTCGTAATAAGGATAACTCCATTGGCCCCCCTAGAACCATAAATTGCAGTAGCAGATGCATCCTTTAATATTTGAATATCTTCAATATCTGAAGGACTTAAATTTGTTAACGGATTTTGTTGAATATCAAAATCACCACCACCTAATGCACTTCCTGCAAATGAACCAACTGATCCTTGTGGGATATTATCAATAACATATAAAGGTTGATTATCTCCACGTAATGAATTAGCTCCTCTAATAACAATATTTGGTGCCGCACCTGGCGCTGCCACACCTCCACTAACATTTACCCCAGCTACCTTACCTTGGATTAAATTATCAACAGACAGAGATTTTGAAGCGTCCTTTTCATCTGGCTTTATACTTGAGATTGATCCTGTAAGATCGCTTCTGCGCATGGTACCATACCCTACAACCACTACTTCATCTAGATCAGCATTTATCCTTTTCAGACGGACTGCATTTAAATTAACGGCAGCAGGCATCTCAAGAGTTTCATATCCTAAGAAAGAAAATTGAATAACGGAATTCTTTTTAATGCCTTTCAGCACAAAACTTCCATTTACATCTGTAGTAGTAACTTCTTTTGCCCCCTTAACTTTAACATTTACACCTAAAACAGGCGCATTGTTTTCATCGATAACAGTACCCTTAATATCAATCACATCTGCTTGCTGGCCTTTTTTGATTACGACCGCCCTATCCTTGATGGTATAGGTTAAAGATTGGTTTATAAGCACTACATCCAATGCTTCTTTCAAACTAACATTTGACACAGAAACATTTACAGGATTAGCCTCTTTCATTACAGATGAATGAAATACAAAATCAAATTTACTTTGCTTACGTATTTGGTTTATTATTTTCTCAAGAGAAGCGTTTTTTTCAGAAAGTGTGATACGCTGAGCGTTAGTGTTCGCAATCGATTGAAAAAAGCAAACTAGAATGAGTGCTATAGTCAATTTCATAATCAACAAATTTTTATAGCTCAAATAGGTCTCCCCATTTGGAACTAAACAATTAAATTTCATAACTTTAAAATCGGGTTTATAATTTTTCTATCTAAGCAATGAGAATGTAATGAACCTATCTTTAGTCTTGTTGTGTTCCAGCACTTCAAGACTTTTTTTTATAAATTCATATTTTATAAAGTAAACTTCAATTCATTATTATAATCCTCCTTCCTTGAATTTTAAATTTTACTTTATCTGTCAATTCCAAAAGACTCAACACATCTTCCAGCTTTCTATATTTCGAAATAGCGCCTCCAAATTGTGTGCTTTTGTTAATATTTCTATATTCGATATCAACATCATACCATCTTGATATCTGGTTCATGATATCTTCTAATTCCTCGTCTTGAAAAATGAAATAGCCATTTTTCCATGCAACAGCACTTTCCAAATCAACATTTGAAACAGAAAATTTGCTATGATTCTGATCTAGAATCGATTCTTGCCCCGGCTTCAATACTTTACTAATATTTTTCAAATTAGACCGAACCAGCACAGAACCCTCAATCAATGTGGTTTTTATACCTTTTATTTTAGAATATGAGTTAATATTAAACTCCGTACCTAATACTTTTATAGTTTGATCTCCCGCTTGAACTATGAATGGTTTTTGTGGATTATGACTCACATCAAAGTAGACTTCACCAGATATCTCCACACGTCTATCATCTCCTCTGAATATGGTTGGAAATTTAATAGAAGATTTAGCATTAAGAAACACGAAAGTGCCATCCGATAATTTTACTTGATATTCCCCTCCAGCAGGAGTACTTATTGTATTATATCCACTTGGAATATTTTCATCCGCTTGAGCAGAACTAACATCGTAAATCAACTGACCCGCTGAGGTTTTGCTTATTTTCACATTGCTAGTTGCCTTTATATCACCTGCTTCAACATCATCTAAAACAATTTGTGTATTATCATCTAATGTCAAAATTGCCCTTTTATCGCCAGGAATTATAACATCATTTTTTTTGTTTTCAGGCATAGATCCTGTTAATTCAAGATTAGATGAATCTGATTTAGGATTGATGAATAGATATGAAATACCAAATGTGAAAACAATTAGGATAGAAGCAGCTATATACCACAATCTTTTACTTCTACCGATATGAACATGCGATGTATCATTTTTTAAAAATTGAAGATTTTTTGAAATCTTTATTAACTCCTCTTCAATTTCTTCGTCAGACAGCACTAGATCAGTGTTCTCTTTAGCTTGTTGATTATACCAACTTTCTAAAACAGCCAATTCCTCATCAGATATGGTACCTGAATTATACTTCGCTAAAAGCTCCTTTGCTGTCTTGTTGGTCATCATAAATTTAGGGTTGTGTACCCGTTATATTAGATGAGACGGGTAAGTAATATGAAAGTAGTACTTAAGGGGAATATTTTTTAAAAAAAATATTTAAGAGTAAAGGCTAAAATTAAAAAATCAGAGATCCTAGGTCTTAGTCTACTTAATGCTTTAGTAATATGTTTCCGAACAGTATTCTCAGCCATACCCAATTCTTGCGCAATATCTGCATATGATTTATATTCTTTGCGACTTAATTCGAATACCACACGCATTTTGGCGGGTAGATTTGATATTTCCTGATTGATTACGGATTCTAACTCCTTCTCTCTGATCAAATTATCGGTAATATAATTTCCACTTTGAATAAAATGATCAAGAGATGCTATATATTTGTTTTCAGACTTCTCCTTTGCTATTATATCCAGAATTCTATTTCTAACAGATGTATACAAATAACTTTTAGGAGAGCTATTGAATACAATGGAATTCCTATTAATCCATAAATTCGTAAATACCTCTTGAATAACATCTTGAGCAGATTCTCTATCCTTCAGCATCTTGAGTGCATGCCGATATAACTCAGGACTATATCTTATATAAATTTCTGTAAATGCATCATAAACCCCATCGTTAAATTTCTTCAACAATTCTTCATCACCCAAATTTTTGAAACTTATATTGCTCACAACAAATAAATTACTGGTTATCTATAATTTATATTTGGTTATAAATATATAATATATAATACATAATACATAATAGCAGTGGTTGCATTTTTATATTTTTTTTTCGTTGCTATATCAAATTTGAAATTATCGTATTCTGAACCTACTCCTATAGAGTTGGGATCAATACGTATTCAAATTAGTTTTATGAAAAAAAAGACCAAAACAATTTATAACTAACTCATCGATAATTAATTAGACTTTACCACTACTTAAAAAAAGAATTGTGGATAGAATCTATATTTTACCCACAACTCACATTAAGCACTCTTATAAATAAAATTTTAAATTTCCTTGTTAAAAATATCCGCAGCTTCTTTGTCATCAAATTCTTTGATTTGTTTCAATAAAGCCTTTTTCATTTTCTTAACAACGCCTTTGTACTTTGGATCATCATACATATTTCGCATTTCTTGTGGGTCTTTTTGCAGATCAAAAAGTTCCCATGATTCTACGCGCTTGTAAAAGCGAATCAACTTATAGCGCCCTTCTTTCACACCAAAGTGTGGCGAAACAGCATGTTCGCCATTTTCGAAATAATGATAGAATATTTGTTTTCTATGCTCTTTCTTAGCCGATTTTAAAACTGGAACAAAAGACTTACCTTGCATGTCGCTAGGTTTATTAACACCAGCCAATTCTAATAATGTAGGTGCAACATCCGCATTGACGACACTTGCATTCGTGTGAACTCCATTCTTTATTAGCTTTGGATATTTCATGATAAATGGCGTGCGGAATGACTCTTGATACATAAATCTCTTGTCAAACCAACCGTGCTCACCCATGTAAAATCCCTGATCCGATAAATAAATTATAATCGTATTTCGCTCCAGGTTATTTGCCTTTAAATAATCCAACACTCTTCCGATATTACGATCCATGGATTGTGCAGTGTTCAAATAATCGATCATGTATCTTCTGTACTTCCACTCTGCCAAAGCTTTACCTGATAATTTATCCGATTGTAATTTTTCATAAATAGGCTGGTAATAAGCCGCATATTGCTTTTTTTGCTCTTCATTCATGCGCTTAAAGTTGCCATCAGCCATCATCTTATCCCAGGATTCGAACATTTTCAAATCGTAACCCATACGCATATCTTTATCAATAGACATTTCCTGTCCTACAGCAGCCTTTCGAGTGGAATAATCATCATAAAATGTTTCTGGTAATGGGAACGTATCATTATCATATGCACCAAAGTCTTTAGGATCTGGCATCCACGTACGATGTGTTGCCTTATGACCAATAACTAAACAAAAAGGATCCTTTGTATCAATGGAATCCAGCCAATCTATAGCCTTATCTGTAACAATATCAGACACATAGCCTTCAACACGCTCTGTACCCTTATTTGAAATAAAATCAGGATTGAAATAATGCCCTTGATCATTCAGAATATCATAATAATTGAATCCTTGCAATTGATGACCCAAATGTATTTTACCAATCCATGCTGTTTTGTAGCCCACATGCTGTAAATCCTTTACGAATAGATTTTGAGAAAAATCAAAATGAGAGGTTTCATTATCCTTAAAACCATTCTTGTGACTGTACTTGCCTGTAAGTAAAGTCGCTCTACTTGGTCCACAGATGGAATTATTCACATAAGCATTATTGAATATTAGTCCTTCTTTCGCTATACGATCAATTTGTGGCGTACGTCCAATTTTGGATCCATATGCACCAATAGTTTGGTAAGAATGGTCGTCCGAAATAATAATAACAACATTTGGTTTGGATTGCTGTGCATGAGAAAAAATTATATTTCCCATAACAACAGTTAGCATTATAAGCCTTTTAATCATGATTACCTTTCTTGGTTTATGTTTAAAATTTTAGATGTTAGTTAGTCGTATTAATCTTTCTAAACAATGATTTGGTAAATAATATTTTAGAAATCATAAATATTAAAAAGATTTGCCAATTTACACATCATATGTCATACATAACAAATGATTGTAAAATTTTTACAAAAGGCAAAAAAAAAGCGGCACCTTTATCAGGTACCGCTTTTTCAATTTCTTTCATCTTACAACTTAATCTCTTCATCTTTCTGATTGAAGAAATGAAATTCCGTTAAATAATAGGCAGGATTTGATTTTACTTTAATCCATTTCCCATATTTAAAGAACCATTTCAATCGACGTGAAATCAAACCAGACGTAATGTAGGCGTCTATATAAGGATGTACACACAGTGTCACTCCTTTCTCATTTTGTTCCTCGAGGATAAAACTTAAGTTATTCTCTATATCGTCAAGCAATACGATGCTTGATCTTATTTCTCCCGTACCATCACAAGCTGGACATTTTTCATTAGTCACGACGCTCATTTCTGGACGTACACGCTGACGTGTAATTTGTACCAACCCAAATTTACTTGGTGGTAATATCGTATGACGAGCTCTATCCTCATTCATACATTCTTTCAGGTAGACATACAGATCTTTACGATTCTGTGGCTTGTGCATATCAATGAAATCGATGACCACAATACCGCCCATATCACGTAAACGTAGTTGACGTGCAATTTCTCTTGCCGCCTCCTTATTTACCAATAGCGCATTATCTTCCTGATTTTCTTTACTAGCAATTCGGTTACCACTATTTACGTCTATGACGTGCAATGCCTCGGTATGTTCGATGACAAGATATGCACCTCCTTGTAAATTAACCGTCTTGCCGAAAGACGCCTTAATCTGTTTCTCTACACCAAAATGATCGAAAATAGGCTCCTTGTGTTTATACAATTTGACTATTTTTTCCAGCTCTGGAGAGATTTCTTGCACATATGATTTAACTTCTTCATATATGGAGGAATCATTCACATGAATATGTGTAAACTCATCAGTCAAGATATCACGTAAAATGGTAGATGCTCTATCCATCTCACCTAGTATCTTTTGAGGAGGCTCTACATTCTTAAGGCGCTTGGTAAACAATTCCCATTTTGCAATCAGATCCAGAAGGTCCTTTTGTAGTTCTTCTACTCCTTTACCTTCAGATACCGTACGAATGATTACGCCAAAATTCGCTGGCTTAATACTTTCCACAATCTTTTTCAGACGTGTACGCTCGGCACTTGCTTTGATTTTTTTGGAAATGGAAACCGAACTTGAAAAAGGCACTAACACAACAAATCGACCTGCTATAGACAAGTCTGAGCTCAATCGAGGCCCTTTTGTTGATATCGGCTCTTTAGCTATCTGTACTGGAATCATGACGTTGCGACTAAGCACGTCTGAAATTTTACCAGCCTTATCGATATCCTTCTCAAGTTTCAAACTATTTAGCAGATTCTCTTGATAACTGCCATTCTTTACTACTCGCGTAAGCTTAAGTAAGGATTGTACTTGTGGACCTAAATCTAGATAATGCAAAAAAGCATCTTTGTCATAGCCTACATCTACGAATGCTGCATTCAATCCAGGCATAATCTTTTTGATACGGCCGAGATAAATATCCCCTACCGAAAAATGATTGCCTGCCTGCTCTTTGTTTAGTTCAACAAGTTGCTTGTCCTGTAGTAAAGCAATAGTTACTCCGTTTTCAGGAGTCGAATCGATAATTAATTCCTTTACCAACAGCTACTCAAATTTTGGGATGCCGAAGCCTCGCGCTTCAACATGATTTCCCTATGAAACATAAAAAACTTGTATAATGAAAAAATACAATCTATGAAGATAACCGAAGTTTTTCATAGATTGTATACTGTCTTTTTAGATTAAATAAATCTTTAAGACGACCAACAAGACCTATTTTTTCTTGTGTCTATTTTTTCTTAAACGCTTTTTACGTTTGTGAGTAGCCATTTTGTGTCTTTTTCTTTTTTTTCCGCTTGGCATAGCTTTAATGTTTTTAAATAATGTTAAAAAAATCTGTTAATTATTATTTACTCAATTCTTCTATCTGACGATCAATATATTGAGATAGGGTCGGATCAGCCGCCATCTCTTTACTCTTAGCGTAAGCAGCAATGGCTTCTGTCTTTTGACCAATTTTTTCGTAAGCTGTAGCTAAATAGAAATACGATTCAGCATCAGCTTTTATTTCAATGACAGTCTTGAAGCGATCGATCGCTCGATCAAACTGACCAGACTGCATAGAAAACAAACCTAATGTTTTGTTAGCATCTAAATTTTTGGGGTCTGCTTGCACTACCTCGCGCAATAAAGCAATACCTGCCATTGGATTGGCCGAACCTGTTACCAATGAAGCTCCTAATCCAGTTTTAGCTGCTAAGTTATTAGCATCCAAATCTACTGCTTTTTGATAAGATTCAATAGCCAATTTATTCAAGGCAGAAGCTAAAGCTGTATCTTGCTGATTAGTATACCCCGTACGGAAAGCATCACCAGCCTTCACCCAGTATTCCAACGCTGGAGTAGACTCCGCGATTTCTTTATAGATGAATCCCTGAGGGATTGGTTTTGCCAAATCTTCCCATTTATTTGCTAACGACTGCAACAAAGATACTTTATCCTCTCCCTCAGCTTTTACTACCTGTTGTTCGATAGTAGAAATTTCTTGAGCCAATGAAGCATTGATACCTTGTTTAGCTAATTCAGAAACACTTTTCAATGTATACATTGATGAAGCTGATTCTTCAGCAACCGCTGCAGTATTTTGCTCATCCTTATCTACCAAACCTTTAATAGGTTGTGCCAACAAGGCCCCAATCATCACGATCACAACTACAACTACAACTATTTGTTTGGTATTAAGCATAAAGCGAATTTAAATTATTTTTTTACTTTATTTCCATTTTTCACTTTTTCCACAAAAACTTTTGCAGGTTTAAAGCTAGGCACGAAGTGCTCAGGGATAATAATAGCTGTGTTTTTTGATATATTACGTGCTGTTTTCTCAGCTCTTTTTTTCACCACAAAACTTCCAAAACCTCTAACGTATACGTTTTCACCCTCAATCATCGCATTTTTAACAACCTTGAAGAACGCTTCAACCGTTTCTTGTACATCAACCTTCTCTAAACCAGTCTTGGTAGAGATTTCTGCAATAATTTCTGCTTTAGTCATATCTAATAATCTGTAATAATTTATTTCTCCACTACCCACATTTGGGGATGCAAAATTATCGTTTTTTCATGATGTTTAAAAATAATTCGCACTATTTATCAAACATATTTTTTTAATAATCAAACGATTAAGCCCAACAGCTACCTATGCCACATCAAAAATAGTTCGCAAATCTACAATTATTTAGTTGATTTTCAAACTATTATTAGACATAAGACTGTAAAACATCTGTTAATTTCTCTATATCCGCTTTCGTGTGTAATGAAGAGAGCACTATCCTGTTTAACAGCGGACTTGAGGGCAATGGATAGGGAAAACTTGATATGATCATCTCGTTTTGAAACAAATATTGATACAAATTTGAGTCAGAAGATGTAAAGACAGGAAAATTTTCCTCATAGTTCAACAGCGAATTATCACTCAATCTACTCGTCAATTCTTTGATATTTTGATGTAATTTATCAAAAGCTTCATCATATAGTGACTCACTTTTAGTCAGGGCATATATAAACGCGGGACTACTTGGTGACGCCCCCATAAAAATTGGAGTTTTTTTTATTTCTGAAATTAAATGCCTATTACCTAAGACCACCCCTGCATCGGTACCCAAACCCTTAGCTAGTGAGGCAACAATAATTGTAGAGATATGAGGTGCATAAGCGAGATTGACAATTTTGGATGACACTCCATTCTTATTTACGACACCTAATCCATGAGAATCATCCAATATCAACACAACATTCTTTGAAGGAATTATATTACGAAGTTGGTTAAAATCATAAACTTCGGGTTTTAGATTATCCATTGCATTAGCAATAATCAAAACTTCAGTTTCTGTCGACTCATTTATATCTTGTATTACCTGATTTATCCACTCCTTAAAGTCTGACTGATAAACAGTAGGCTTTTCGTCTATCCAAAGCGCCTGATGAGTATTTGGCGCATAATAGACAGCTCTGTTTCTAGCAAAAGCTTTTACCGCAGCCTGTGCAGCAAGATAGCCACTAGAGAACAAAGCAGCATCTTCTTGTCCAAATCTCCCTGCCAGCACCGCCTCACCTTCATCATAAATTCCCAATTGTACGTTGTTAGATCTAGAGGTTCCATTATTCAAGCCATATATAGAAAATCCCTCTTGGATCAAAGCTTGATATTCTTGGCTAACTAACAACCCAAAATATGCTGTTCCACCAAAGAATAAATAATCTTTTTGATGAAGATGAATGATTCGGCTTGTCGGTTGATGTAGCTGTCTAAATGAATTCATTTATGAGGACTTGTAGGGCAAATGTAAACATTCACCTAAATTTTGACTAATATAAATGATAATTGAGAGGAAGGCTTACACCAAGGCTAAAGCTGAAACCTTTGATAGGAGTTAAGTTCTTTTTTTGTTGTAATTCAAATCCATAGCCAGCTGCAACTTCTATTATATTGAATAATCCTAATCCGAATTTCGGCGTTAATGTATACGGTGTTACCTCTCCTTTTATAAATGGCCAAACACCTTTTGCACTTAAATAATATGTGGTCCCAAGTTCTGGTATTATGTGCGCCTTTTTATCTTGAAAAGTTAAGTTTGCGCCAACGTCAAACCGCAAATAATTTGCATACCCCACATCCTTAAGCGCCCAAAAAGAGGCCTTCAAGAAATTTTTATCTTGATGCTGATAACCAATAGAGGGACCTACAATCCAATTAGATTTTTTAATTTCTTGCGCAAATGTAAAACAACTAAGAATCAAAAGACAGACGACACAGATATATTTCATACTCAAACCATTAGAGATACATTAAAGATAACAAAAAGGCACACGAAAACGTGTGCCAATTCCCATTATTTAAGTTCTTTAAAAACGTTAAGAATTATGCAATTTTAATGCCAACAATTAATCTACCATTTCAATTGGAAGTATAATCGTTTCATAATCTTCTATAGGATACTTCGCTTCAATTTGCGCAATCAAAAGTCGTGCAGCACGCTGACCCATCTCTATTGCTGGTTGTTTGATCGCCGTAATTGCCGGGTTAAAAATATCTACCACTTTGGAATTCGTGAATCCAACTATTTTATGCTCACGAATACTGTGTGGGCTTAGCCTATTCAATGCTTGCAAGTATCCAGTTGTCAATCTATCCCCTGATATAAATATCCCATCATATTCGTAGTCTTTCAATTCTAAAATAGCAGTCTCCATCTCCAACTGATTGGAACCTCCACTTTGGCAATACTTTACGGCTCTCTCTTCAAATGGAAACCCATTAGATTTCAACCCCTTTTTAAAACCTTCTAATCGTTCTCTATTCGTTGAAAGATTATGATTACCTGTAATATGAGCAATTTTTCGACAGCCTTTACGTACCAAATACTCTACAGCTTCTAATCCCCCCTTCGCATTATCAGCAATAACTTTATGCGCACTAAATGTTTCGGGCACTCGATCGAAAAACACAATTGGAAAACCACGATTAACAAGTTGCTCTAAGTATTGAGCTTCATGATCTTCAGAAGACAATGTCATTAGTAAACCATCCACAGAACGAGAGAATAAATGTTCTACTAACGTTCTTTCGCGTTTCACTATCTCATGCGACTGGGTTATTACGACTTGATAATTGCGTTCATACGCGATGGACTCAATTCCTTCAATTATTTGAGAAAAAAAATTGTTTGAGATCTCACTAACGATAACACCTATAGTATTGCTTCTACGTTCTTTAAGACTACGCGCAATTGGGTTAACCTGAAAATTAATCTCCTGTGCGTATGCTAATACTTTCTTTTTGGTCTCTTCACTAATTTCATAACTGTCTCTTAAAGCTCGGGAAACAGTAGATGTAGATAAATTGAGTGCTTTAGCAATATCTTTAAGCGTATATTTTTCAAAAGACATAAATAGGTAATTTAGGTAAGTATACCTAAATTTTTTCAAAAAGTAAAGTAAGTACGGACAAATCCATGCCCATACCCACTTTAAGTTTACACATTATTAACGACTAACTTATTTATTTTTAGGTGTATGAGACCTAAATACATTAAAATTTGAAATACTCTTTAGCGTTGTTATAACTGATATCTTGAACTAATTTTCCTACCCACTCGATGTCATTAGGAAGTTCTCCATTTTCGATATCTTGCCCAAAAATATCACACAACAAACGTCTGAAATACTCATGACGAGGGAAAGATAGAAATGAACGTGAATCCGTCAACATACCTACCATACGGCTCAGCAAGCCCATATTTGACAACGCATTGATTTGTTTGGTCATCCCATCTTTTTGATCCAAGAACCACCAAGCCGATCCAAATTGGATTTTCCCAGCCACTGATCCATCGTTGAAATTTCCAATCATTGTCGCCATCAATTCATTATCCGCTGGATTGAGGTTATAAATAATGGTTTTAGTTAATTTATCTTGATTGTCTAATCGATTTAAAAACTTAGATAAAGCACGTGCTTGACTGAAATCTCCTATAGAATCCCAGCCCGTATCTGGACCAAGCTCACGCAGCATACGTGAATTATTATTGCGCAATGCTCCTAAATGATACTGTTGAACCCAGCCCTTTTCGTGATCCCATTCCGCAAAATAAATCAACATTGCTGATTTGAATTTCAGATTTTCAAGCGTCGACAGCGATTGATTAGATCTAATCTTAGCAAAAATAGCTGCAATTTCTTCATCTGTATAATCCTCCGCATATACCTGTTCTAAACCGTGATCAGACACTGAACAACCATTTGCTGCAAAAAAATCGTGTCTTTCCTTTAAAGCACTTAAATAATCTTGTAATGAACCGATAGATCTACTTACTACAGCTTCTAACTGATTGATATATGAATTTAGCGCTTTAATATCATCTGAATTCATAGCCTTATCAGGTCGAAAAGCAGGCAGCATACGCAACGAGGTATTTTCACTAGCAAACTTCTGATGGTACTCAAGACTATCTACAGGATCGTCCGTAGTACATACTACTTGTACATTCATCATCTTAAGCAACCCACGAACTGAATAATCTGAAGATTGCAATTTTTCCATTGTCTTTTCCCAAATTGCTTCAGCTGTCTCAGGGCTTAATAAGTCATGGATACCAAAATAGCGCTGCAATTCGAGATGAGTCCAGTGATATAATGGATTTCGCATTGTATAAGGGACTGTTTCAGCCCATTTAAGGAACTTCTCCTTGTCCGTTGCATCTCCCGTTATGTATTTTTCATTCACCCCGTGAGCGCGCATAGCTCGCCACTTATAATGATCACCATTCAACCAAACCTGTGTGATGTTTTCAAACTGTGTATTATTTGCAATTTGCTCTGGAATTAGATGGTTATGGTAATCAATAATCGGCATTGATTTGGAGTAGTTGTGATACAACTCCTGTGCAGACTTACTTTGTAATAGGAAATTTTCGTCCAAAAAATTTTTCATAATCGTTTATAATTTAAAGGCTAACGCCTCTTTTCCAAGGAATAAAATCATCTTGATTCAATAATACAGCCTTTGGAGTAACTTCGCCACTCGCTGCTTGAATACAATATTCTAAAATCTCTTCGCCCATCTCTTCAATGGTCTTCTCGCCTTCAATCACAGACCCTGTGTTGATATCAATAATATCTGCCATCCTATTGGCTAAATCATTATTCGTAGCGACCTTAATAACAGGACAAATTGGGTTGCCTGTTGGCGTACCTAGACCTGTAGTAAACAATATTAATGTAGCACCAGAAGCTGCTTTTCCTGTGGTAGCTTCTACATCATTTCCTGGTGTACACACCAAATTTAAGCCTTCTTTCGTTGCTTCTTCTGTATAGTCTAATACATCAACCACAGGCGAGGTTCCTCCCTTTTTAGCGGCACCATTGCTTTTTATCGCATCTGTAATCAATCCATCACGGATATTCCCTGGAGAAGGATTCATGTGAAACCCTGAACCAACGCGTTCTGCAGATTCACTATATGCCCTCATAAGTTTAATAAATTTGCGAGAAGCTTCGGGCTCAATTGTGCGATCAATAAGATTTTGCTCAGCCCCACATAACTCAGGAAACTCAGCTAATAATACTTTACCGCCTAGTGCCACCAATAAATCAGAAGCATAACCAACAGCTGGATTAGCAGAGATACCACTGAATCCATCACTTCCTCCACATTTCACACCCAGTGTCAACTTACTAATAGGCACTTCCTGTCTTTTAAATTGATTAATTTGTTGCAATCCTTCAAAAGTCCTTTTAATAGCCTCTTTAACCAAGCTCTCCTCACTTAGTGACTTTTGCTGCTCGAAAGTGTATAATGGTTTATTAAAATTTGGATTTCTTTGTTTGATTTCATCCACAAGTTCTTGTAGTTGCAAATTTTGGCACCCAAGACTTAAAATTGTAACTCCAGCTACATTTGGATGGTCGGCATACGCAGCTAAAAGCTTTCCTAAAACGGCTGCATCCTGACGAATACCACCACATCCACCTTGATGATTCAAAAATTTAATCCCATCAACATTCTCAAAAACACGCTTTTGGGTATATACTGGCGTACTTAATTGATCCAAACTTAATGAATTAAGATCTTGACCTTCTCGATATGCTGATAGTAGATCATTAGCAAAACTTTTATATTTGTCCGAAACCGAATAGCCAAGCACATCATATAATGCTTCTTTGATAATATCTAAGTTTCTATTTTCACAGAAAACTGTTGGGATAAATAACCAATAATTTGCAGTCCCTACTCTTCCATCATCTCTTACAAAACCTTTGAAAGTTCTTCCTTTGAATTTTGACACATCAGGAGCCTTCCATTCTTCTTGATTAAAAGGTCTAAATTCATAAGGTTCTACAGCATGCTTAGTATTTTCAGTGTTCATTCTAGATCCTTTGAGAACTGGAAATTGTACTTTTCCGACCAATACACCATACATATACACTTCGTCCTGTGATTGCATATCTTGCATAAAGAATTTATGTTTAGCAGGAATCTCTTCCGTTACTATATATTCTATTCCGTCATATACAATACGCTCATCTTTACTCAAATCTTTCAACGCAACAAGCACATTGTCTTGGGGATGAATTCGTAATACCTTTGCTTTCATTTACTTAATAGCCGATAATGTTTTAACAATACCTTGCGAAGCAATCTTCTCTAAATTATCGTTAATTGTATTCACAAATTGGGGATAAGCTGTCAGATCAGCGCCCCATATTTTTTGATCTTTAATAATGTCATCTGTAGACACTCCTTCCTGCTGGACATGCATTTTTAGGAAAGCAGCTATTCCAAAAGCCATTAATTTTGGAGGACTTTGAAATTTAGCATACCATTTCCCTAACAAAGGCACGCATCGCATCGCTACTTTTGAACTATAATTCATTGCAATTGCTGTCCATTGGTGATCCAAAAAAGGATTACTAAAACGATCAACAACTTTATCAGAAAACTGTCTAGCTTCTTCCTCCGTAATCTCCAATCCGACAATAGAAGGACCTATTTCTTGTCTCATCAGCTGCTGCACATATGATCTGAAAATTTCATTTTGCATTGCTTCTTTCACTGTTTTGAATCCTGCCAATATAGCTGCAGCACAAGTGAATGTATGCGTTGCATTCAACAAACGAAGTTTGATCTCTTTATATTTAACAATCGAAGGAACAATTAAAACGCTATCATCAGCTTGAGCAAATGACAACTTATCCCTCACGCGATCTGATGAGGATTCTATAGCCCACAACCTGAAAGGCTCTGCCATAATCATTAGATTATCGCTGTAACCAAGTTGCTTATTCGTTTCCATCTGAACCTCCTCAGGCAACTTTCCGGGAACTATACGATCAACTAATGTATTACAAAAGTCATTTGCTTCAGACAACCAATGTATGAAACTCCCTTCCAAGTTATTTTTTTCAGCTAATGTTAACACTATATCTTTTAATACGGTCGCATTATCACTGATTAATTCTGTAGGAAGAATCACTAATCCTTTTGATGTATCGCCATTGAACGTCTGATAGCGGTGGTATAGAAGATTAAGTAATTTTCCTGGAAAAGATGATGGAGGTAAATCGGTTACTTTGTCATCACTCGAAACAATACCAACTTCTGTTGTGTTGCTAATAATTACTTCTAAGTCTGAGCTTTCAGCTATCTTTAAAATTTCTGCCCACTGAGAAGCAGCCTCTAGCACCCTAGTAATAGAATTGTTGATGATGTACTCTTCTCTTTCTTTACCATCCTCAATTCCTTTCACACAAACCGTATACAGTCCTTCTTGGCTTAAAAAATCTTCCACAGAACCTGTAGTTGTAGATTTAACAACAACTACACGCCCTTTAAATAGTTGCTTCTTATTCGCTTTATCGATATAATAATCAGGTAAACCACGCAATAATACTCCAGTACCAAATTGAATAACCTTTTCAGGATATGCAAAAGATTCAGTAGTTGGAATTTGTACTTTTTCGGCAGATATGTCTTGAAGTATTTCGGTAGACAATATTTTCATGTATTTATTCGAGTTATTTATTAGTATTTGAATTAATTGATTTTAACCATTTAGGATAATTACTTTGTAGCAAATTCGAAGCCCAGTTACCGTACCACGAATATCCATTCTTTCGTTCTTCAGAGATTTCATTGAAGTCATAATGAACAGCGTCATCACGATCTCCGAAAATTGGTCTGTTAGTGCCAATTTCATAGAATCTACTCCAAACCACCCCATCAGGATTTACGACCAAATTACGCTCAACTTTACCATTAGCATTCTGCTTAATTTCGAAAGAATAACCTGCAATTTGATTTTTTTCAAACCATTTTACAGCACCTTCTATTGCTGTAATGATTTCTTGAGTGGGTTTCTCTTTCATGAGAAAACGTACAACTCCAACAGATTCGCCAGTTGCCAGAGCCACAGGCTCAAACTTACGTGCTTGAGCAGGTTTAAAGTGCTCATCGTACTGCGCAGCCCATATCGTATATTCACCATTCACAAGGACCTGTGTCTTTAGTATACAAGAGACACCTTTTTGTACTGCAAGATTAGCTTTTTGACGCATCTCTTCTGATATGAAATTATACCCGTCTTCGGTATTACTTACATTTCGTAATACAGTAAGGGCATTAATCATCGCATTATCATTAAAGGTAATTTGACTACGATACCCTTTGGTGTCTGGATAATACTGCGGAAAACCACCATTAGCATATTGTGCCGCTAGCAAGTAGGCTACTCCACGAATTACAGCCTCTTTGTATGGTGTTTTACCGGTTTTTTGATAAGCTTCTACTAGCTCCTCTATCTCTTTCGTTGTCGCGCGATTATCGATTGTCGCAGCTTTGTCCTCCTTGACAATCTTATTTAGAATATCTTTTGTCAGTGATTTTGAATAGTCTGTAGCATTACCATCTGTATAGTGCTTTGGCCACCCTCCATTTGGAAGCTGGTAAACCAATATACGATCCCATCGATCCGTCTGCTTAGAATCTTGTTTCTGAGCTTTGCAACTACATACTGTTAGCAGCCCTATCAAACTAATCAATACCCTTGTTTTCATCATTTAACTTGTTTTATTAACCATTCTACTAACTCATTGGCTGCAGAAAAGTTTTGAAAATCATTTGGCAATTTCCGCCCATCGACATACTCATTGTACAGCCACGGATCGCCTAAAGCAAACACAGTTCCTTTGCCATATTTAGCTGTTGCCATAATTACATCCCCTGCATCTTGTACTAAAGCAGTTGCTGGTTTAGCAACATTAATAGTAGAAATTTCCTTCAAATACAGTTTTGATGTTTTCTTGAAAATTTCGTTAGGTTGAAGTAAAAGTGCCCCCTGCTCAAAATTCCTTCCTTGTACACGATTTCTACTATCATCATTAAAGGTGATACCGAATTTAGAACTCAACAAATTGATTTTATCCAAATCACAATTCCCTTTGTCATTGAGTAACAAAACTAAAACCCCACCCTTTTTAACCCAATTAGCAACTGCTTGTGCTTCTTTCGGATTCATATAATTTGGGGCTTCGGCATCCTTTGCATTATCTGGATCAACAATAATATAGATGTCGGTATCATTTAGATTCTTAGTTGTAGGCGCATCTCGTAATGTCGAAAGCTTTGCCCCATATCCATCAAATATAGAACCTAGAATATGGAAACCATTGAAATCCTGACCATCCCACAAATAGTGATATGATTTCTTGAGACCTGGAACAAACTCTTTGTACTCATTGTTGTAATAATTATCCAATGTGACCAAAGGAGATTTGCCTATGGCTTGCGCCTTTTTTAATTTTTCATATTCAATTTCTACCAACATAAAGGGACCAACACCCTTAGGATCATTTGATATCACGGGCTCACTCATGTAGTACTCAAAGCTACCATCACGATATTTCTTAGCACCGCCTAAACCTGAAACAGCTACATTTTTTTTCAAATTGATATGTGTTGCAGAAACATCTTCTACAAATTCTTTATGTAATCCAGCACGAGCCTTTTCAATATTTGGAATGAATTTTTTTCCCAAATAACCTCTGCGTACACCTTTAATCATGGCATATGTATACATACTTGAAGCAGAAGCTTCATGGTAATTTTTTTCTCGATGACCTAGATCCACCACATCATACCAAACACCAGTTTTTGGATCTTGATATTTAGCAATAGCATCCATTGTGCGTTGCAAAATCCCAACTATCTTTTGGTGACCTACATGATCTTCAGGGAAATACTCCAATACATCAACTAGCGCAAATACAAACCAGCCCATTCCTCTGCCCCAGAAATGAGGAGAATGACCCGTCTGCGGGTTAGCCCAACGTTGCTCACGCGATTCGTCCCAGCCATGGTATAAAAGTCCAGTTTTAGGATCCCTTGCATTCTTCTCCATCCACACGAATTGATTGACGATATCATCATACAATTCCTTCTTATCAAGCAAAGTAGCATATTCGGTCAAGAATGGTTGTGCCATATACAAACCATCTAACCACATTTGATACGGATAAACTTTCTTGTGCCAAAAACCGCCCTCATTAGTTCGAGGATGTGTTTTCATTTGTGCAAACAAATGATGACAAGCATTTAAATATCTTTTATCTCCAGTAGCTTTAAATAGAGCTATTAGAACTTTGCCGTTTTTAACATGATCGATATTATATTCCTCCGCAGAGTAGTTCAGAATATTCCCTTCTTTATCTACATATTTATCCATCCACGTCTTGACAAAGTTGAAATAATCCCCATTGGCAGTTGTACGCCAAACCTCCAACAAACCCTCTAATGGTACACCCAGATCATATGTCCACTTTAATCCCTTATTTGTTGCAAACTTAGACTCTACAACGACTTTATCCATCGCCGTATTAGCCATACGCTCGTATTCAGGTTTTTGCCCAAAAGATTGTACAGTCCACGCAAAAAACAATACAGTAACTAATATTCCTCTCATATCTTCCTACATATTTAGTGCCTTTGCCGTAGCTCCGTACACAAATTCACTTTTCTTTTTAACTCCTTTTAAATCTGTCCTAATAGCACGAATATCCTTCGTCTCGCTGCCCGACACACGCATCAATAAATCTACTGGGCCCATTGGTTGTAATCCATCAAACGCTATCTTTTCACTGTTTTCGACAACAACTAAAGGATTAGTATTTTTAGCATTAACCCTAATATTTTTTAGTGAAATATTAGTAGAAGAAATTATCTCAACTCCCTTATCAGCCTCTATATTTATATTTTCAAATGACACGTTTTTCACATGCATTTCAGGTAAGCCTCTCAAGAAAATACCTTGGTCAGCTCCATTGATATGGACATTTTTAATTGTGAAGTTCTTAAATTGGGGCGTTTCTTCTGTCACAGGTAACTTTACCACCTTAATTTCTTCTTTTTTATCCCCCAAAAGAATGATTGGATCCACTGCTTCATAATACATATCGAATAAAATACCTTCACCAGGTATACCTACCATATTGATGTTATTGATAAAAATATTTTCAACGACACCACCACGACCTCTTTTAGTTTTGAAGCGCAAACCTATGTCTGTACCAATAAATGAACAATCTTCAACCCAAATATTACGCGCACCCCCACTCATCTCACTCCCTATCACAAAACCACCATGTGCATGATACACTACAGAACGACGGATAATTACATTCTCCGTAGGCATAGCACGGTCACGACCAGCCTTATCTCTCCCCGATTTTATACATATACCATCATCCCCAACATCGAATGTACAATCCTCAACTAACACATTTTTACATGATTCAATATCTACACCATCGCCATTTTGAGCATACCACGGATTTCGCACCAATATATCTCGCAGAATCAAATCCTCGCACATCAATGGGTGTAAGTTCCAAGCAGCTGAATTTTGTATCGTAACACCCTCAATTAATATTCTTTTACACTGTGTAAAAACCAAAAGATTGGGTCTTAAATAATCCTTTACATCCAAAAAATCTTCTTTCGTTAACCCCGGTTTCTTAATACCAGCACGATTTTCTAATGCTCCACGCAACGATCCCTCAGAGGGATACCAAATTTTAGTTTTCTCATCGACAACACCTCCAGACGCTACTAAATTTTTCCATTGTGAATCTGTCATCTTATTGCGTTTGACCATACGCCAAACACCTCCATTTCCATCGATAATTCCTTTTCCAGTAATCGCAATATTTTCGAGATTTTTACCTGAAATTGGGTTTTGATTGCGCCAAGCCGGCTGGCCCTCCCAATTGGATTCTACGATTTTGTAATCATCAAATTTGTTAGAAAACAACAAGATTGCTTCCCTAGAAACATGTAGGTTAACATTGCTTTTCATCTCAATAGGTCCAGTCAACCACAATCCTGCCGGAACCAGCACGACTCCACCTCCACGTTGGTTTATTGTAATAATAGCTTTATTTATTGCTTCTGAATTTAAAAATTGACCATCACCTACAGCACCAAAATCTTTTACATTAACTGTATCTGCACGAAAAGATGTGGTTTTGATAATAGGACGAGGAGGTTCCTTTGTTTGAGCTATAGCAGTATATCCAAAGATTACTCCTAAAAACACCCCTAAAAAAGTATTAGGCTTACCCATAAATCTCATTAACGTCATCATATTTTAAATCTAATTGGTTATCGATTTCAACAATTTTACAGTGTTCCAACCTTAAATAAAAGTAGATTCTATGCAATCGTTGTCAGTATATTGCTATTTCAAATACCTTTTAAGTGGTATTTTCTGTCTTTCCAATTCCTTTACGACTAATTTAGAAAGTGTCGAAGCACCATATTCGTTAAGGTGTGTATTATCGCTCACTCCATTCGGATAATTTTTATGCCCTTTATCTAAATGAAGAAATAAAGATTTTGACTTTTCTTCTCCCATTTCTGAAAGCAAACTATTAGTAATACTACGCATATCAATACATGGTACCTTCATTTTCTTAGCCAATTGACACGCAATATTACCGTAGTCACCATGCGTCTCTATCAAGACACCGTTCTCAAATTTTCGTCGAGCAATAGGAGTCAATAAAATAGGTTTAGCCTTCTTTGCTTTTACCAGCTCGACATATTCTCTAAGATTAGCCTCAAATTGTACAGGATTAGACCCAACACCTTCTTTATCTACTTTTTCATCATTATGTCCAAATTGTATAAAGACATAATCACCCTGTTTAATATTATCATAAACCGCTTTCCATAAGCCTTCATTTTTGAAAGATTTAGTGCTACGTCCATTCCTTGCATGATTATGCACTTCGACCTTTTCAGTAAACATAGTCGCAAATGCAACACCCCATCCTGTCTCAGGGTACTTATTCAAAGACTTGATCGCCATTGTCGAATCGCCTATCATCCATACATTTATCTTCTGAAATTGATTAAAACTCAACAACACGAATGCTAATAAAAAAGCAGTAGCTACGTAAAAACTGTTTCTCATAATGGTTATTTCCAACTCCAATTTACCATCAATAAGCTAGTATTCAATAGAATAAATACGAAAACGTTATCGAGAACGATTGCATAAATTGCGGTTGATGTGATAAAGGATATTTAGTATTCTTGTTATGACCAATAAAATAAATCATCCATGAAAATTCAGCATATTTATTGCCTATTAGGTATATTTCTTCTACCATTCACCCTACGCTCACAAGGACAAACTATTGACAATAAATTTGAGATAGGTGTCAGTACTGATGGCACAGAGGATTTTACAACAATACAAGATGCTATTGACCACGTACGTGATTTTGCAGAATACCCTGTAGTGGTTCAAATACATCCTGGCACCTATTTTGAAAAATTAATCATTCCAATTAATAAGAGAAATATTATTCTTAGGGGATTTGACAAAGAAAATACGATTATCCGATATGATGATTATTCTGGAAAGAAGATGCCTACAAAAGATATCAATGGCAAAGAAAATCATTCTACATATACATCTTATACACTCCGCATTGAGGGTGATGACTGTGCCGTAGAGAATTTAACTATAGAAAATACAGCAGGACGTGTAGGACAAGCTGTTGCCTTGCATACCGTTGGAGATCGTATCAAAGTCTTGAATTGTAATATTTTTGGGAATCAAGATTCATTCTATTTATCCAAAGCAGGGGCTAGGGTATTTGTAAATAACACACATATTAAGGGTACTACAGACTATATTTTTGGTGCCTCAACGGCCTATTTTCAAAATTGCATTATTGAGAGTTTATCCAATTCGTATATCACCGCAGCCTCTACCACACAACATGATGCCTTTGGTTTGATTTTTTACAACTGTAATTTGATCGCTCAAGGGAACGATGTGAACAAAGTGTATTTAGGAAGACCATGGCGCCCTTATGCCAAGACAATATTCTTACAATGTAGCTTAGGCAGCCATATCACAGCTAAAGCTTGGGATCCTTGGGCTGGCGACAAAAACTTCCCAGATAAATACAAAACCACCTACTATGCCGAATACCAAAATACAGGAGAAGGCGCTAAAGATCTATCACAACGTGTAGAATGGTCTCACCAGCTGACTGATGAAGAAGCAAAAAAATATAATATCCAAAATGTCCTTAAAGGTTGGGACCCATTAGCTAAAAAATAAAGTATGCATCAATACCTCTTGTTGATCAGCTTATGGGGCTTCGTGTATTTTCCGACCATTGCGAACGGCCAGATTATCCCGAGAGACTCATCTTTTACAGTAAAAGGTACGTACGAAAAGGAAAGAAAAAAATTTCCTGACATCCAAGTGGCGGAAGTCGCAACAGATAATGTGAAGATCTATGAAAATATTGCTTACAAAAAACTACAACAACGTAAATTATATGTCGATATATTTGAACCCAAAGCCGATAAGAATAACATTGCTATAATATTAATTCATGGCGGCGGCTGGCGTTCTGGCGACAAAACACATATGCATCAACTTAGTCTAGCCTTAGCAGAAAAAGGATTTACCTGTTTTACTGTAGAATATAGATTATCGTTAGAAGCCCCATATCCAGCTGCTGTCGAGGATATACAAGATGCCATAATATGGATAAAAAACAACTCGTTTCAATACCAAATTGATGCTAATAAGGTATTTTGCCTTGGTACTTCTTCAGGTGGACAATTAGCAGCGCTTGTTGGCACTTTGAATAAATCCATAACTAATAACAAACTACTAAACACTAAAATAGCAGGCGTAATTGACATCGATGGACTGTTGTCTTTTACACATCCAGATGCACAAGAAGGAACCATGGCTGCACAATGGTTAGATGGCGATCGTATTACCGCAGCTAACAACTGGAAAGTCGCTTCACCTTTGTACAATATCACAGCTCAATCTGCTCCTATACTTTTTATTACCAGTAGCTACAAGAGATTCAGTGCGGGCAAAAATGATGTTACAGACCAATATCGTAAATGGAATATTCCTTGTGACGAACTAAATTTCGAAAATTCACCGCACACATTTTGGTATTTCCACCCTTGGTTCACACCTACTGTCAATAAAATAGATTCTTTTATTTCAGAATTAGTACAAAGTAGAAACTAAACTATTAAAATACACTTCAATATTATCATACACCGAACTTAAATCACGACCATTTGCATTCGGTTTTGTATGATCAAGGCCCTTAGATTTTTCCCAGTTATCAGGCATTCCGTCACTATCTGTATCCTGAAGCACTGATTGTGTTGTTAAAGTCGGCCAGCCACCCACATCTTGTTGAGAATCTATAATTCCTAAAAAACCAGTTTTTGATCCGACAAAAGTATGTGTTCCAGTTTTCACCTCATTTGTAATACGTGTATCGACTACATCACGCTTATAAGAAGCTCCAGATTTTTCTAAAACAGTCAAAAAAGCTTGCTCAGCAGTAGTTTCGCTTCCTGTTATCAGATTTTCAAAAGCTTGTGAAGCCTGTACTAGAGATTGATTCGTACCTGAACTGAATACCACACCTCCAGCCCAATTATCTTTAGAAATGATTGAATTACCATACACAAAATTACCTGTGACATGAAATCTCCCATAGCCAGGCGCATAATTTGTATTATTTTCTTTCGACACCTCCAAAATACGAGCTTGCCTATTGGTCGGCGTGACTGGACCTGGTTTGAAATAATTATTCACGATATTGTACTCGCCATTTTCGCCACCGTAAATCGAATTTCCTTTCCAATTGTACAATACATTGTACCTAAAATCTACTAGATCCTTTCCAACGGGACTCAATCCACCAGTTCCTGGCCGATTACCACCATCAAATCTCGGATTTCGACTATTATGATGCGCCAATAAATTATAGTAAAAGGAGGCGCGATGCCCACCCCAGATACCCCCGTACCCATGATCATCCTTTTCATGAACGGACTTATTCAGACTTTCAGAAAGAATACAATATTGCATGGTGAAATTTTTATTTGCATAGAACGAAGCACATTCATCAATTGACCAACTCATCGAACAGTGATCAATAACAATATTTTGGCGATAACGTCCCCATATAGCATCTGTTTGCTGCTTAGTCACATCCCCTAGACGAAATCGCATAAAGCGCACAATTACATTATCAGCATCCACATACACCTCATAATCTTGCAAACAAACCCCACCTCCAGGCGCTGTCTGTCCGGCAATGGTCACATCACCGTTGCGAATAGTTAATCGACTTTGCAATTTAATATTTCCAGATACGTCGAAGACGATGATACGTTTACCTGTTTGATTGATTGCATCACGTAAGCTCCCCAATCCAGAATCATTTAGATTAGTTACTTTAATTAATTTTCCGCCCCTACCTCCTGTCACAAATTTTCCAAATCCCATAGCTCCTGGAAACGCTAAAGCTTCTTCAGCCGGTAGGCTCTTTGTAATGAAATTTTGGATAGCCCAGGGTGATTGTATAAGCGTAGGCTTATCCTGGATTCCCCGCACACGCACATAATAAGTAGTTTGAGCTGTAAGAGCTTGAAACGTATAAGTTACATCATTTACAGTACTAGATGTCGCTACTATTGTGGTAAAAGTGTTGGAAGTAGAAACTTCCACGTGGTAGCTGACAGCTCCCTGTACAGGATTCCATGTCACCTTTGCAGTAGAAATGTCCGGTTGTATACTAATATTTTGAGGGGCCAATAATACTTCCTCCTGTTTTGGCTTTTCTTCGCTATCCTCTGAACAGGAAGAAAAGCCTAACAACAGTACATATATAAACCACCATATATTTCTAAACACATACAACCGAACACTATTATTCATAGGTTATAGATATTAATTTCTCCAACGAGCAGCACCGATCTCATTCAGTTTTAAATCCAAATTACCAACGGTAAAATTACCAGAAGAGGCATTCGTAAATTGTGGATTTAGCAGCGTAAAGTTGCCTGTATCATTTCTAACATTTGATGCAGTGCCTGCTGTAAAGTTTGGTGACAAATGATAATTATTTTGATTCATCTGCGTAATTGTAGTGGAGGCTTGGTTACTATGTACACCATTTGCTTCTGAGACAATATTCTTATTGAAGTAAATCTGATGTGAAGCCAAACGTACATACAATAAACGATTAGAGGTTCCTGCTAATATTTTGTGGAATGTATTATTTTCAATATAAATTTTTGATTGAACACCAGGGAAATTTGTTGACCCACCAGCATCCATTCTAAAGAAATCCCTAGCTAACGCTGAATTATATACCGTATTATTACGGAAATTAAATTCATCTGCCAATCCACTTCTAAAATCTATAAAATCTCCTCCGTTACATTCTATATTATAGATTAGATTATTGGAATAAGTTACTTTTGAAATTCGTGCTTTTTTATTGACATACAACAACCCCTTTACATAGTTCCTAAACTCTGAGTTTTCGATAGTTAATTCACCATAACTCATGTCATCATCATAGAAAACAGATTGATTTCCTGATGAATTTCCAGTACCATCCATCACTACATCTTTAATATTTAGTCCAGCACCTGCCTTTAATTTGATTATTAAACCTTTTAAAACAGGCTTATCAGCAGGTCTATATCCTTGTATTGTAATCGATTTGTCAATAGTGACGTCAGCATTAACATTGTATTCTCCGGGTTCTAGTGCCACGATATCACCATCTTGAAGGCTCGCCAAAGTTGCTACAAAATCATCCGTAGGACCAACCTTAGTTACATTATCACCTAGCATTGTAGTAAATGTGATTGTTCCACGTATTTTTGCTCCATTCATTAGCTTTGCAGTGTAGCTAATATCGCTACCTAGGCCCTCAATAGTAATCGCACCATTAGTAATGTGAGTTGCATTCACAGGAATAGTTTTATTACCTGGAGACACTTCCACTGAAGTCGCATTTAATCCCGCTGGCCAACGTAAAATAGCAGATGAAGATGTCGTCTCCTCTGGATTAACTGCTCGCAAAATTTGTTCTGTTCCTGTCGTAAATAGAACTGAAGACCATTTGGAATCCGCAGTATTTTCACCAATTGCTTGAACTTTTACGAGATATTCTGTTTCACCATCTAGCCCTTCAACAGTGTATGGTAGCTGATCATACTGAATATTATCAATACGTTTTGTAGCTGTTCCGGTTCCTGTTGGATTATCATAAAACTCGATAGAATATGATACCGCTTTATTTACTTTCTTCCAATTCAAACGTACATTAGTACGCTCCACCACCTGAGCAATGACATCTGTGGGAGAAAGTGCTCTATCTAGATTAAGCGCCGTAATTTCTTCTGTCAACTTACTATCACATGCCGAGAAAGTAAGAGACATTGTAATTGCCATTAGACCGAATAATTTAATTGTTTTCATAATATTCAGTTTATAGGTTTAAATGACTGTTATTTAATTGACCATTCGACCCTTCAATAAAGAATTGCCAAATTGGCCAGTATTGTTGTTTGTTAGGATCCTTGCCTGGATAAACCAATGCATCCCAATAGGTACTCTGATCACCAGTAGAAGACATCGTCCAATTTTTATTAGCTGTATAACCTAACGTTGCACCTTCAGCGTCTGTGTTTCCAAAGTTCAGCCCATAGATCTCGACCCTCTCACCATCAGCTGATGTTTTGTAGTAAATTTTAGTTGGTAGATTTGCATACTTACCTGTTCTATTTTCTAGCTGTTGTAGCTTTGTTTTAGCTTCAACTAATTTTGTACCCAACAAATTCCAACGGATTAAATCACCTTTACGCAACATTTCTCCAGTGAATTCTAAAGCACGTTGATCTACAATGGCATTAAAAAAGTCTGTTTTTGAAGCTGTAGCTGTTGTCATTAATGCATTTACTTTCGTTGAATTAGAAGGGAAAGCCCGATCTGCTATCATTTTCAAATATGGTGCTGCTGCTTGCGGACCGTCCAATTCATTGATAGCTTCAGCAGCCATCAACACGACATCAGCATAACGCATATACATCCAATTAAGTCCATCATCATTAGTAGAAGTAACACGTCTACTCATCCATTCGTAACGATATTTACCAAAATACATTCTACCAAGCGTTGTCGGTACCTGAAAACCACCAGCATCGGCAGCATCAGCTGATGCTCGATCCCACTCATAAGGAACTACAGAAACCTCTCTGCGCACATCTTCACGGTCGAATTCGTACCAAATTAATGGGTTCGCGACAGTAGTCCCTCCTCTATTTTGCCCTGTGTATTTATTTGTTTTGATATGACGCACTCCTAGATCAAAGATCACACGTCCACGCCCCTCACTGAATGGAATCTCCCAAATAGATTCTCCACCAGCCATAGTATTTTCACTATTGAAACGTTTGAATAACTCCTCAAATCCTAACAGTCGAACTGTGTTACTTTGGATGATTTCCAAACATTCTTTCTTAGCTATAGCATACATCTTATCTTTAGATAATTCAGGATCTGTACTTAACCTTACCGCTCCATCCAATCGCTGTGCATACCCTCCAGCAGCCAACGCTAATCGTGCTCTTAGGCCTTTCGCAAAAGCTTTGCTCACACGCTCTACTGAACGTGTCACATTACTTTCATTAGGCCAAGGCAATAAATTCGCTGCTTCTTCGAGGTCTGCTAGCAGTTGTTTATATATCACATCTCGATCAGATCTTGGTAAGTAAGTTGTTTCGGTGTTAATCGGTTCAAAACGCGCTGGAACATCCCCCCAGCCTTTGATCAAATCATTATACAATACCGCACGTAAGACTAAAACTTCACCAAGAACCTGAGCCATAGCCGTATTATTCGCCACATTGCCATAATTGCGAAGTCCCCGTATAGCCATATTCGCACGCTCAATGCCTTCATAAAACTTTGCCCAAGCATTATTGTCGGTATTCATTTGAGCATTTTGGACATTAGTATTATAATTTGTCAATAGTGATCTATCGTCATTAATTGTCTTGAGCGAGCTGTAAACTTCTACATCGGTATTGGTCCCATAAAACACCAGATACCTTCCTCTATACGAGTTTGTCTCACCAAAAGACTGTAAAATTCCTGGAATCACCCCTTCAGCAAGGCTGGGCGTTGAAAAAATAACAGACTCATCAAGTGACGATTTTGTCGGAGCTTCTAATATATCATTACAACTCCAAGTTGTAAAAGTTGCTGTTAGTATTAAACTAAGTGTTATAATTTTTTTCATAATCAGTCAATTTAAATCTCACTAAAAATTTACGTTAAGGCCAACTAGGAAAGATCTGCTCTTTGGATAGGCCGAATAATCTACCCCAGGAGTCATTGGTGTCTGACGACGTGTAGACACTTCTGGATCAAACCCAGAATAGTTAGTGAGCAACCATAAATTATATCCAGATGCATATATCCTCAAATTCTGCATACGCAAACGTGTTGAAATATGTTTTGGCAAAGTATAGCCCAATGTTAACGTACTCATACGTAAAAAAGAACCATCCTCAATTGCATAATCACTAAATACAAATCGACCAATGTATGGAGACCACATGGTTGTATTGGCATTCATTTGCTCTAGTTCAGCGGGATCATTACTGATTGTACCATCAGCTCTCAAATTCGTCCAACGTTTTCCGGACTCCATCTCCTTCAACATATTTCGAGAGAAGTATTGACTTGTACTTGTATACTCAATCTTGTTGGCATTATACACATCATTACCGTAAGACCAATTGAAATATGCGGCTAAATCAAAATTGTAAATACGTGAAGCAATAGAGAATCCACCAGTATTTAAAGGATTTGCATTACCTATAAATGTACGGTCGTCAACTGAAACTCTTTTATCTCCATTCAAATCCTTCAATTTCATAGATCCTGGGCGTATGGTACCAACCACATCCGAAGCTGTAGCAACACCTTCTTTAAGCTTCCACTGATTACCTATAAAACCTTCAAAATCTGACACTTCATAACGACCATCACTTTGGTAGCCATACATCCTGCCTACAGCCGACCCTACTTGAACAAGGTAATCCATATTGATTGCTGTCGAAGCCCAACCAGAAGTTCCCGGAATATTTTCTAATGATCCCAAATCCAATACTTCATTTCTATTGAATGCGATATTAGCATTAAGCGTCAGATCAAAATTCGTCTTGCGCACCGCAGTATAATTTAATGAGAACTCTAGTCCCTTATTTTGCGTATTACCTATATTACGAAATTGAATATCATACCCCGTCCCTGCAACTGGATATGCTATTAATAAATCTTTAGTTTTATTTAAATAGGCATCGACAGTACCACTCAGCCTATTTTTAAGCAATGAAAAATCCAAACCTATATTGCGCGTAATGGTAGTTTCCCATTTTAAATCTGGGTTAGCCATTGTTTTAGATGCTGCCCAATAATTACTGTACCCATTAACCCAAGAAGTGACTGAATTATTAAAGGTCTGAACCAATAGGCCCGAAGGAATACGATTATTTCCCGCAGCGCCATAACTCGCTCTGATTTTCAAATCACTCAACCATGCCGCATCTTGTAAAAACTCTTCCCCCGAGATACGCCAAGCCCCTGATACTGAAGGAAAATACCCCCAGCGATTATTTGTTGACAGCTTAGAGGAACCGTCCGCTCTAAACGTAGCACTCAACAAATATTTTTCTTTGTAGCCATAGTTTGCTCGACCAAAAAATGACAATAATTTATCATCAGGAGCAAAGTTGTTGTCGACAGAAAATGGCTTGCCTTGTGTAGTCAACTTGCGTGCCTCATCGAATGAAAACTCAGATGGAAAACCATGCATCATATTATTCAAAACTTGATTTTGAATAATTAAATATTCTTGACCAAGCAACATATTTAAAGAATGATCATCAGAAATGTGCTTTTTGAAATCATAATTTAATGTATTGGTATTTCGCCACCCGTTACGATTAGAATTGGTAATTCCCAATGCTGGAAGATTTTGGTTTTCTCTAGCAGGAACATTACGTACATAATAAGTCGTTCCCCCATAAAAACGATCTTGATCATTGCGGTAGCTATCGTACCCAAATTCACTACGCAAACGCAAATTATCTACGATTTCATAGGTCAAACCAGCATTCAGATTGTATGTTTTACGTTGAAAATATTGGTCATTATCCGAAATAGCGATAATTGGGCTATATAAATTAAAGTCATCATCTGTCTCTGTGGAGGTCGTTAGTCCTTCAACAGGGAATGGAGGATATAACATGGCATATTTAAGACGTGAATCAGCAGATGATTTTTCATTTTGCTCATTCATACCTCCCCCATTGACACGCATATCCGAATAACGAACTCCAAGATCCAACGTCAAATTTTCATATAATTTGTGGTTTAATTTGAAATTGGCATTTTGACGTTGATAGTCGGACATCTGCATAATCGCTTTGTCCTTCACAAAAGAGTGACTTACGCTAAACTTTGTTTTTTCACTACCACCATTGAAGCTAATATTTTGGTTATAGGTATTTCCTGTACGACCAAATATGATGTCCTGCCAGTCATTTGCTTGTACATTAGCATACAAGTCGATATCTTGAAAATTGCCAAAATAGTCTGTGTAGTTATTTAATTTATTGGCTAATAATGCTTGTTCGTATTGCCAAGTTACATAATCCAAGGGATCCAATACGTCCAGCTTATTAGCTAAATTTCGAACACCTGTAAATGCGTTTAGACTGATACTTGTTCGACCAGCCTTGCCACTTTTAGTGGTCACCAAAATTACACCGTTGGCGCCACGAGAACCATAAATAGCTGTGGAAGAGGCATCTTTCAAAATATCTATTGTCTCAATATCTTGAGGTGCAATCTCAGAAATGGAATTTACCGGAAATCCATCAACAATATACAAGGGTGAATTGTCCTGTGTAATTGAGCCTCCGCCACGTACTCGAACCGTCAATTCAGCGTCTGGAGATCCTTCAGTGCTCGCAATATTCAAACCGGCAACACGCCCTTGAATAGCCTCCAATGCTGAAGCTACTGGCGCTGCTGCAATAGTTTTAGCATCTACCGAAGAAACTGCTCCCGTCAAATCTTTACGCTTTACAGTTCCATAACCTATAACCACTACCTCCTCAAGACTCTCCTCCGTATTGGCCAACGTAAGAGCTAGATTATTTTGACTACCAACTACGATTTCATGGGTAGTATACCCCATTAGTGTTGCTACAATAATCTCTTTAGTGGAATTAACTTGAATTTTGAATTTGCCCTGTGCATCGGTCATTGCTTGCCGATTACTCCCTTTTACACTTACAGTCACACCAGATAAAGGCTGGTTATTGCCATCCGATACAACACCATTAACTGATCTTTGTTGAGCAAATGAGAATTGCCATGTCAAAATCAGCATGAGCACAGTAAACATTACCCTCATAGTGAATAGTTTTAATTGGTTAAAGACAAATACTATCTGATTTTACTCATTACATAGCCTTGTCAAAAAATAGTTTATAACTTGTTTTAAATGGTTATCACCTCATACTGAGGTTGGCATAATATTTCATAGGTAAATGATAATATTATATACAAGTATAACGTAATAGCCCCCTGTTTTAGCAACGTTTACGGCAAAAATTGCGCAAACGATGCCGACAACGATTGCAAGCTGTAAAACAAAAAAACATTGATTTTAACCATTTAAATGGCCTTTTTCAACAAAAACTGAACGATCTAGTTGAGATGACATATTACGGCATAAACTATGCACTCATATAAAAATGTCAAATTGAATTAATAAAATAATTGTCCACATTCTAATTTTATTCACTTTATAAGATACACTAGAAAATTTAGTATCAGGTTTGGATAATTCTGGAATATAAATAACGGGTATGAATACGTACCTTTGCAGACCAAAATTTTTTAGATGAATAAAATAGATAGCTCTATGCATGAGCCTAATTCCCCCAGTCGCCAACGCATACGTATAGCTGTTTCACTATTCTTCTTTTGTCAAGGATTGGCCTTTTCCTCATGGGCGAGTCGTATCCCAACTATAAAAGATAAGTTGGAACTCAGTGAAGCCCAACTAGGTACGCTACTACTTATGATGCCTGTAGCACAACTTCTTACCATGCCATTTTCTGGAAAACTTGTAACGACGTATGGAAGTGCGAAAGTTATGCGTATAGTAGCCATTATATATGCATTAATACTGTGTTCTATTGGTTTTGCAAACAATGCATATCAATTAGGCGCTGTATTGTTTTCTTTCGGTATTGTAGGCAATATGTGCAATATTGCTGTAAATACACAAGGAGTTGCCGTTGAAAAAATATATGAAAAGTCCATTATGTCATCATTTCATGGTGCATGGAGTATAGCTGGGTTTACTGGTGCTTTGATAGGTCTACTCACAATGAATATAGGCATTGATACATTAACACATTTCATTATAATTTTTGTGTTGATCTTATTGAATACACTAATCAATTACAAATATTTAATACCTGGAAAATCAGACAATCAAGAAAAGAGATCGATGTTCACCAAACCAGAAAGCACTTTAGTGCAATTAGGTATTATTGGTTTCTTTAGCATGGCGACTGAGGGCGCTATGTTTGATTGGAGTGGCGTATATTTTAAAGATATTGTAGGTGCGCCAGAGAATCTAATTATAGTAGGCTACGCTTCTTTTATGGTTATGATGGCTATAGGTCGTTTTGTCGGAGATTATATAATCAGTCGAATCGGTCGTAAAAGAACCTTACAAATTAGTGGTATTTTGATGTTTTTGGGGATGATGCTATCTGTACTCTTTCCTCAATTTTGGCTATGTACACTAGCCTTTATGCTGGTTGGGATAGGTGTAGCTTGTAATATTCCTACGGTCTATAGCTTGGCGGGACAAAATAAGAATATCCCTTCTGGAGTAGCCCTAGCCATGGTTTCAAGCGTAAGTTACTTGGGTTTCTTGTTAGGTCCACCATTGATTGGTTATATTGCTGAAATATCTAGTTTGCGCTATTCATACGGGGTCTTCGCTTTCTTTGGGTTACTTATGTTTATTATGACGAGTAAATTGAAGATATTTAGAGAGACTAAAGATAATTCAGTGTAGCACAAAACTACACTGAATTATATCTACCCAATTAGTTGGCGATGGGTCTATAAGGCAATTCTATATTAAAATTTTCCTTAAAATAAGCTTTAACTATATTCACCTTCTTAAATATATTAGCATTTTTAGAATATGCTACTTGCTTTTCGGCGTCAGGGGTATATACTATAAAAGCAACAAAATCTCCGAAATCCTGAGCTAACGTTACTTTACCCCAAGTTGAGGTAGCACTACTACCTGTTTGCTTCAGTCTCGACCGCTTTACTAGTGCATACTTCGCCATTACATCGTCTGCATTAGGAAATGAAGACCTTGCATAGGCTTCTTGACTTATTGGCGCAAAATCAGATACAGCAGGAAGTTGATTAAACATTCGTTCAATGAATAAAGACATCCAAGCTTCTCGGAGAATTCTTTTAGACTTAACTTCATCAAAACGAGGTGATACGCTAGACAATATTGTATTATTCTTGGTTATAAAGCCTTCATAAAGCTGATGTACAACATTGTACTTTTGCGTTACAGTATTAAAAGTTGTCGCATACTTTCTAGACATAGTATCAGCTAGCACAATATTCAATGGTGAATATTTTTTAGCAAATTCAAGAGGAAAAGCTGATAAAACCCATGATTCTACAGAATCAATAGTTGCGACAACATAACTTTCATTTGCTGGACTTATAGTATAATAAGATGTTTCAGAAGTATTAAATTCCAATATTTCATTCCAATCATATCGAATATCTTCTAGTTTATATTCTGATATAAAAAGCACATTGTATTTTTCATACATCTCTTGCATCTTTTTCCCAGAAGCTATTGATGTGTTAAATTTAGGACGCTCAAACACTTCCACTTCTCCGTCAAAGGGTTCACTTTTATCACAACCAACCATTAGTATGGTAAGAAGCGCACTAAAAATTATATCTTTAAATTTCATAATTTATAAATTTATTGGATAAATCGATTATTCAGGATTTCGAACGGGCCTTTGATTCTGAACCAATTTTGGACTATATTCTACCTCTGATTTCGGAAAATTCAAAATATATGCAGGATCTTTTTCTGCCAAAACATATACATCATCAAAATATTCATGCTCCAAGCGAGGCTGACCTATTCTTCTTAAATCCCACCACCTATGAAATTCTTCAAAGCAAAGTTCTCGACGTCGCTCATCCCAAATGAATTCAATAAGCTTTTGATCATTTGAAAAATCAGAAGGTGCCAAATTAACATATTGGTTAATTCTATTCTGACGTAAGACATTCAAATATTGAATAGATTTTGCTACGTCAGGATTTGATTTGCGCGCATACGCCTCTGCTAAAGTAAGGTATACCTCCCCTGAACGAAAATTATGCGTTGATTTACACCCATCCAAATCACTTATTTTCATAATAGTATGGTATGGTCTCGCTAAATACATACCAGCGGTTAGGAATGGAGCGCCAAACCATGTAGATCTTCTTTTATCCTTTACGTCATACATGTCATAAAGTGCACCCTTAACACCTTTTGATACACTATAATTCAAATTTGATGCACCTACAGATTGGTAAGAATAAAATAAATGGCTACCACAAGAAGCATAATCCCAGGTCGTTCCAAAAGCAAAAACTACCTCTGGATTATCAGGAACATACAAAAAGACCTTATCTCCACGACTAGCCCCTAACAAGTTCGGAACGCTCGTGTAATTAGAGATATTACGAAGATTTGGATGTAAATCAATAAATTTTTCTCCATATTTTATTGCCTTTTCATAATCCTCCATGAATAAATATATTCTAGAAGCTAGTAATAAAGCCGCTTTATAGTTTACTTCATAAAGATTCTTAGCGTCTTTTGCCGTTGAAAGTTCAGAAATTGCATCTTCGATATCTGAGGCTATTAAACTCCACACTTCCTTTCTAGTAGCTCTAGCAAATTGTTCAAGTGTTGGAGTAGAGGTCAATTTTATTGGAACAGACAGGTCTTCATCGTTTGACTCATTGTAAGCTTGCGCATAGGCATTAGCTAATAAAAAATAGCCGTATGCACGTATAAAATACGCTTGACCTTTTAAAGAACTAATCTCTTGAGTCGTGCCAGTGGCTTCTTCTGCTCCCTCTAAGCAACTATTTGCTGCCAGTATATTTTTATAGACAAATTGATAAAATCCATCTTTAAAAGTTCCTGTAGTTATTTCCAGATTTTGTGCCCATTGGTATGGATTCCTCGCGCGCTGATCGACTGAATTAGTCGTTGTACTAGGATATTTCAAATCCATTAAATGAATATTATCTGTCATTACATCAAAGAACCATCCTTCACGTTGAATCGTCTTGTAATACCCTTCGCCACGTAATAACTCTTTGTAGTGTTCTACATTTTGTGGACGTATAAGATCTTGTGATGATTCTTCCAAAAATTTGCCACAAGAGGTACACATGAGTAATAATAGTACCAATGATAAACTAAATATCTTTTTCATATTTCTCTTCTAAATAATTAAAAACCTATATTAATCCCTAAGCTGTAATTTTTCGGAATTGTTGTATTCGAATCACCACTTTCAGGATCACGTCCCTCCCACCTTTTATCTGCAAATAGAAATAAGTTCTCTGCTTGGAAATTAATACTGAAAGTCTGCATTTTCAGCTTGCGGGTGAAGTTTTCAGAAAATAAGTAGTTTATATTTAAGCTTCTCATCCTAATATTTTTGGTGGGAGCTGTTCTTAAGTCTGAATAATCGTATAATTCCAAATTATCTTCAGGAAAATCTAGCAAAGATATTTCTCTGTCAATCTCCAATTTTTTTTCAGCCTCATTAAATCTATCTCTATTATACATTACAGGAATGGTTGTATTCAATTCATCCCCTGGCTTTCTCCATCTATTCATCACATCTCTAGACACATTAACAAAAGGATCAAATACTCGATAATAATTTTTTCTATAGTAATTTGGAAGTCTCGAAGCTCCACCTAATGCATACTGAAATCCTAATGATGCATATATTCTTTTATAGCGCAAAGAAAGATCAAAACCACCAGAAAATTTAGGATCTGTTACACCTGAATAAACTAAGCCAATCTCATCTTGATATAGACTATATCTTTTTTCACCATCCTTATTGTAATACATAGCAAATCCAGATTCAGGATTTAATCCCGCAAATCTATAAGAATATAATGCACCTATTGGTTCACCTTCTACTAGTGCTGTACCAGCCAATTTTCCAGCGTTTGTTATATTAAGTTCCTTATTTGCTTCTACCAGCACATTCTTATTATATGAGGCTATCAAATTAACAGATGCTGTAAAATCTTTGGATTGATAAGGTACAATTCGCAAATTACCTTCAACACCTGAATTATCGATTTTTCCACCATTAATTTTTACTGTATTAACACCCATTACTTGAGACACCTGCTTATTTAAAATAATGTCTGTTCCGCGTTTTTTATAAATGTCCAATGTACCTGATATATAATCTAAAGAAGTTGACTCCGACCTTCTAAAGAAGGAAAAATCTAATCCAATATTATATGATTTCGTTTTCTCCCAACGCAAATCTTCATTAGCAAGATATTGGAATTGCGACTCGTTCATTCCTGTTATTGGATTAATTGGCTGCACTTTTATTATTAAGTCTGGAGAACTTGATTTATCGATATTTCCTTGTATACCATACGAACCACGTATTGCCAATGCGGATATAATTTTTGAATCCCTTAAAAATTCTTCATTCGAAAATGTATACTTACCCGCTACAGACCAAATAGGAAGAAATCTATATTTCGGATTACGACCGAAATTATTGGTACCATCAGCCCTAATATTCCCATTGAATGTCAATTTATCGTTATAGGTATACGTAGCTGTCCCTAACCACGAAAGTGTATTATTGATATTATCTGTCACAACAGGTCTTAGTGACTGAACTGCTGTCACATATGCTGTTGTCATAGCAGGTGAGATTGTATTTCCACGATCTGGCTGCCAACCATAATACACACCAGAAAGTCCTGTATATTTCAAACTCCTAATCTCTTGAGCAGCCATCGCACTTACATAGTGCTTATTGTTAAATAGCTTATTAAACTCTAAACTGTTTCTTACTGTATAAGATGCTTTTCGGGAATCACTATTTGACAATATACCTCCCCATGGAAGAGGTGATCTTTGAAAATCTGGAGAACCCTGAACCAAGGTATTTGCGTTATATTGACGAATAGTGGCAACATAATTAGATTTTTCTTTAGCGCCACTTACAGCATTGTTAAGTCCTAAATCGTAACCTCCCAAAAATCTATACTTTAGGAATGGGAAAAGCTTATATTCTAAACGAAGTTGAGTTGTCAGGTTTGTATTCTTACTAGAAGCTGATGTCAATTCTGTCTCATTAAGTATGTTGTACAGCAATTCTTCTCTAGGAGCACTAAACCCACCCATTTCCTGATTTTTTTGTTGCGTCTCATAGAAAAAATAGTCACCATTTGGGTGGTATACAGGCAGAGTCCTGGTAGTTTCATAAGCATACTTATTAGGATTTACTGAAGAATGGAAACCTACACCATGACCGTTAGACGCATTGATTTGTACACCCACAAAAAACTTATCTGTTAGCCAACTATTTAGCTTTGCCATTCCCGAAAAGCGATCTTGCTTACTTCCTCTAGCTGTCCCCATCATATCTGATGCCCCTAAAGAGACATAATACGTCGTTTTATTAGCTCCACCACTTAAGTTCACAGAATGATTGTTCGTAACTGGATTTCTAAAAAGTATATCATACCAATCGGTATTTACTTTTGCCATACTATTGACTTCATTTTGAAATTCATCATAGGTCAACTGCTTGTTAAGGTATTTGATATAAGCACCTTCATAACCATAGTTACTTGGAGAACGACTAAATACATCATAATCTTGAATAATCTCTTGAGACAGCTTTATACGCTCACCAGAATTCATTAAGTTCAGATCCGAATAACCGATCCGCTCACTCATACTTAAACTACCTGAGTAATTAATTTGTGGTCTCCCTACGGCACCTCTTTTGGTCGTAATGACGATTACGCCATTAGCAGCACGTGCACCATATATTGCTGTCGCTGAAGCATCTTTCAAAACTGTAATAGTCTCAATATCCCTAGCGTTGATACCAGCAATGGCATTACCTACTAAATACTTTGCATCTGGAGAGTTAATATTTGATAAGTCAACATTGACTGGATCCTCCAAGATAATATCATCCAAAACCCAAAGGGGAGCACTTCCTCCAAAGATCGAGGAGGTTCCGCGTATACGAATCTTAGGCGTAGCACCTGGCTCTCCAGAAGATTGTAAGGACATTAGTCCTGGTACTTGACCTGCTAACATTTGGTCCACAGAAAATTTTGAATTTAACTCGACATCCTTCATTTTTATCTGTGTTACGGCACTCGCGAGTTCTCTTTTAGAGAGAGATTGATAACCTGTAGAGATGATTACATCCTCTATCTCGTTATTTACTTCTTCTAATGTTACGTTTATATAGCTATTTGATTTTTTCGCTATGACTGAATAAGGAATAAAACTCAAATGTGATACGGTAATTTTATCCCCATCATTAACATTCGCTAAAGAGAAAGCTCCTGAATTATCTGTTACTGCAGAGCTTTTTGTGGTTGAATTCATTACAACAGCTCCAGCAATAGGCTCTCCACTTTTATTTAAAACTTTACCATTTAGCACCCATTTAGCTTGCGTAGATATGTTCAGATTCTTTGATTTGATAATAATTATATTATCGTTGATAGCATAATCCAAATTGTTGTTTTTCAAGCAAAAATCTAGTACTTGCTGCAAAGTGGCATTTTTGAAATCAACATTAATCTTGCCTTTGCTCAAGATTAAAGATTGGTCATAGACTATATCATACTTTGATTGCTTTTGTATTTCTCCAAACACAGACTCAAGCGATACATTCTTCATATTCAAAGACATCTTTTGTGCATATGCATTAGCAACAAAACCTGCCAATAGAAATAATAAGAAATAATAATACTTCATATATTAATAATTTAATTAGGCTTGGACATATGGGATGTCCACATATTTAATGATTAGATTATAGTGTATATTTATCATCCATAGTCATTGACTAAAGGCTAATAAAAACTTCAATTCTTAAGGACTCTTATTCATTTTCTTTCTTTTAATAAACAATCACTTTATTCCCCTGTATTTTAAATTTAACTGGGCCAATCGCTTCTATTGCATCCAATACTTTCTGCAAACTATTATCGTGGGATATCACTCCACCTAGTTTCAACTCCATTGAAGCCGTACTATTGTACTGAATGTCGACAGCATACCATCTCGAGATTTGACGCATTACATTGTCCAATTTCTGCCCCTTTAAAACGAAATAACCCTGCACCCAACCAATGCCATCCTTATGATCGAATGATCGCTTGTTCATAAATCCTGTTTGTAGATTATATTCACTCTGATCACCAGGAGATAATATTATTTTAGTAGACTCAGCAATTGAACTAACCTCAACTTTCCCCTCTAACAAGGATGTAACAACCTCAGCGTCGTCGGCATAAGCTTGTACATTGAAACGGGTACCTAATACTTTTATACGCTGTCCATTTGCCTCCACAACGAATGGCGCTTCAGCAGATTTGGTCACTTCAAAATATGCTTCACCTTCTAAATGAACTTGTCTCCCCTTACTACTAAAGTGCGACGGATATTTTAACTTAGAGTCTGAATTTAACCATACTTTAGTCCCATCGGGGAGCTCTACTTTATACTTACCTCTTTTTGGCACATGAAGAGTCAATTGTTTTACGTGCAGCTCAGTATCAGTCATGACGTCTCCAAGTTCTGTTACCATTCCTCCACTTAAATACGAGATACCATTTGATTTTGTAATTATTCCATCTTCAGAATTATCCAAAACAATGTCTTTCTCACCATCAACACTTAGATAAGCAATGTTTGAACCAGGAGATATATCCTTTGATTCAACAACATATGTTTCTTTAGATGGCTTAATTACATTGTAAAATATTAAGCTAATAGCTAGCACCGCAACTAGCAAAGCAGCTATTTTCAAGAGAAATGAAAACCCTAAATCTTTTCTCTTTAGAGGCTGCAAAGTAGTTTCGTTCCTAGCTTTTGTATTCTGAATTCGATTGAATACGACGTCTAATTCGTGTTGACTTTCATTATCAGTTTGCATCATTCCATCAAATTCTTCAAATAGACTTTCACATAATTCCTCTTCAATGATATCCTTGTTAGACACATCTTTGAAATAAGCATAAAGCAGCCCAAAATCCTTTTCAGAAAGATTATTATCCTTTAATGATTGAATAAGGTCTTTTATGTGACTTCTATTTTGCATACCCGTTTATATTAAGACACTTTGGTTAATTGAAATATCTGCTCTACTTTTTATTTTTATTAAAAAATTATTAGTCATGTAGTATTATCTCTAATTTTTAGCAAGAAAATATTGGAAACCACGCATACAATAGTAATTGTAAATCAGATACTTTGAGAATTATTACTAATTTAGCTTATATTATTTTTATTATTAATAAACAAATCAATAATGAACCTAAAGGATGGAGAAAAATTATTCCTATTACTTAAAAGCGGTGATGAGCAGGCCTTTAAGCAACTGTATACAGTATACAGCCCTATCCTATATAACAACCTTATTAAATTAACTAAAGACAAAGAAGCTGCACAAGACTTATTACATGATATATTTATTTCGCTTTGGGATAAGCGAGAGTCAATAGAGATTCACACGTCATTCAAAACCTATTTGCTTATAACTGCGAAGCATATGGTTTTCAATTTGATGAGAAGGAAGATTGTATCCGAGAAAGCAGAAAAGTACTTAAAACATGCAAATTCTGAGTACTATCAACACATTGAAGAAGCCATCATACACAAGGAAACATCTGAATTAATGGACAAAGCTGTAGATTCTCTTTCTACTAAACGTAAAGAAATATATAAACTATGCAAAGAAGAGAACAAAAGTTACGCTGAAATCTCATCTATTTTAAATATATCTACATCTACGATCAATGATCATATGGTAAAAGCTAACAAACAAATAAAGGAATACCTAACGCAATACAATAATCTATACCTAATCCTTATATACGTATTCTTTAATGAATCATAGCTGAAAATACTGACATCGCACCTAATTAAGCTTTTCTATCGTCAAAAAATATTTATAAAATAAAAAGCAGTAGCTACTTTGATGTTGCTACTGCTTTTTATCGATGTTGAATTATCGAATAATCTGAATCATTGTGCCACGACTCAGCCTTACTACATTATATTTTGTGTGAATTACCTATAATACGGTTTTTCGTTTTCAGTGCTTCATTTTTCACTGCTATTGGTGCATTAGATTTTATAACTTCTTCACAAGCTTTTACAATAGTGTCACGTTGATAAGACAACTTAAACCATCCCATAGCTTCTAAAGCAGCCACTCTAATGGCATCCGAATTTTCGCTATCTGTCACCACTTCAATCACTTGAGGAATTACCGAATGATGTCTGTACAATCGTAACGAAGTAATTTCACTCAATCTTTCCTTCTCAGGCATATCTTTATTCACTAAATCCTTAGCTAATCCATCAACTTTCTTCGCATAAGAATCTACTTGTTTAGTCAACCTCTCTGCCAATTCTTTCCCTCCTACTACAGATGGGTTATTGCGAATCTGGCTATCAATCTCTTTTTTAGCTAATTCCGTATTCAAAAATTGCAACGCCCAATTAGCGCGATACATTAAACGCTCTGAATGTGGATCTGAAACATATAAATTAATTAAATCCTTTACAAATTCATCCGAACCAAAATCGGTCAAATCATAAGTAGCCATACGACGAATAAACTCATAAGAATCATTTTTAGCCGCATGAAGTACTTCGATATAATCTTTGTTCTCAAAATGACTCAATAACTTGAATGACATCATTCGTGTCGGTTCAAAACTAGAATTGAAATAGTAATCTTTCAAGATTGGTGACACTTCCTTCTCTGATAGCAGTTGACTTAATTTCACCATTGCTAAAGATTGTAAGTCGGCATCATTTTCCTTCAAGACATTTTTCCAGTATGATACTGATTTGTTTAAGAAACTTGCTTCATTTAATTCTTTCGATTTCGCCGATGCAAAATGATATGTTGGATCACCTAGGACATGTGTTTCTAAGTATGCCGTATGCTTCAACCAATTACCGATTCGAAACCCATTACCCAATAAGCCTAACAATTCAGAAGCCCACATATCTTGTAAGATACCCACTGAACTAGCAATGGCCGCCACATTTTGGTTATTAGAAAATGGATAATACCCTCCGATATAATTATCCAGGTGAAACGATCCCATCAAACATGAGTTCAAGTATACTAATTTGGCTTGAATATTTGCATCTTTCAGATCTTCCATCTGTATATCCAAGTTTGCATTATAAATAGAATCTTCCAGAATTGATTTTTCATCAAATGAATCTTCGAACCATTTATCTGATACACCCAAAGAAGTTTTAAAACCTTCCTTTACCTTCTCTACATCACGTCCATCTTCCTTTGCTGAACGCATCTTAGAGCGTAAATAACGAGCAACATTTTCCATTGAAGGTTGGGGAGCCGTAGCATACGGATATCCGTTTATCATTTGCAACGTAGTAGTCCCGTGGCCTGTCATATAAGCAAAGTCAAGACCTTCACGCTTTAATTCTGTCAGTAGGTTAAATTTCATAAACTCTGCATTACGGTAGCTTAAGAATTTAATTGACCCTCCTGGTTTGAATAAGTTAGGAAATTGTGATTTTAAAGAACTTGATTCCCCTAAAACTGAATTTACAGCATTTGAATTATAACCATGTCCATGAGACATAACCATATCATCAAGTTTTTGATCCTGTGAACGTATAGCAACAACTTTAATCAAATAATCCTTGATCTTTTGTACCATATCCTCACCTTTTACTACTGGAGGCTTAATACGTCCAGTGTATATATCCATTCCAATAAATTGAGGAGATTCAGCTTTCAAAGAGTAATAATGATACAACTCACGACCTTTTGCTGTATCCTGCTTTAGGTATTCAAATTCTAAATCAAAATCATCATAATAGCGATCTGAAGGCACAGATGATCTATCCCAACGGATTCGTTGATTCATTTTGAATGCTGACGTCAAAGATTGTGCATCGCGAACCATTGGAATTGGAATATTTCCAACAAATACCGCACCCTCTAATGGTGATTTTTTATCCGAATAAAGCTTTTTTAAAGTTTCTTTAATCTTCTCAGGAGATGTCCAATTGTCATATACTACATAAGTACCTAGACCATCTTTCTCTACAGACTTTTTGTACGCATTTATCTCATCTTTAGCTGATGAATAAGTCGCCTTATCAACGATTATAGCAAAGCTTGTTTTTGATTTAATCGTTGGCTTTTCAATTTCCTGAGCATGCGCAGTAAAGCCTCCTACGACTAATAATGCCCCTACAATTCCCTTTATGTTTCTCATATCTAAACCCAAATTTCTAAAATAAAAACCAATTACTAAAATGTAAGAATACCCAATGACAACTGCCAATCCAAACGATGCATTGATTTACTAAAATATTCTACACTCTTTCCTGGTTTCGTATAATTCTCCGATAGCCTAATGTAAAGATTTGTATTGTTCTTAGATTGTTTAAAATTATACTGTATCGATGCCGCTATATTGAAATAATCTGCGCTAAGGAATGAATTCGTTGGGTACAATATATTATGAGCAACAAAATTTGTTGAATAGCTTTTTTCAGAGTAAGCGAATTCAGCGTCTATACTTTGGCTGATGGAAGGATTCAACTCTACCAAAAATGCAGAACCATTATTAAAATGAAAATACTTTTTAAAATTCAGACCATAAGTCAATCTGTCAACAGTTTGCTGGCTTTGATTTGCGGCATATTTATTATCCCATCCAGAATAAGCCAAAGATCCACCTAAATTCCAATCCAAAACCTCTTCTTTAGATTTAGAGAAAGTATAATTCAAATTGGCATTTGTAACCAAATTCGTATTAAATACTTGTGCGAATAGAGTCACAAACTGACGTGTATCATTGTCTTGGTATTGATGATATTCCGTATTATCTATGTTTTGTTGAGACCACGCTAAGTCAAAACGATGTGCATTATTTCCGTTTTTCAAGACAGCCTCTGCATTTGCACCATACTCCAAGTACTCATGCTTGCCGGCTTCTTGCGGATTACTAGAACCATCTCTAGCACTTTCAGAGTTATAGTTGGTAAATCCTTCGGCAAAAAACCTTAATTTTTCACCTTTGAAAACATATTGCAATGCCCCTCCATATTTGTTGCCTTCATATCTTCTAGTGATACCTGAACTTCCAATAAAATTTGGGACAGAGCCAATATATTCACCTAGTCCAATTAACTTGTACATATTGTGCACGGTGTACGAATTTACATTTTCTACCGAAAAATCTTCCACAAAATTATGATACAACCCATTGATACCTATAGCATTGACTTCATTAATAAGATAAGTTGCAGAAGGCGTCAATACTAAATTATTATTTGTATTTAACGGTCTTGGATCACGCTGTCTTGCTCCTGTAGCTACATTATACTTAACGCCCAGACCAAATATAAACTCATTTGCTACGATAGGAGAAGCAATTTTGGCTTCTAATGCATAATTTTGTTTGTTCCAATCTCCGGACAACGAGTCAACGATAATAAAAGGATTTAGACGTAGTGGGTTTAATTGCGTTGTATTGTTCACCTCCTTTTCTGCACCAAAATTCAACCCAAACTTGCCGTACAATCTCCAATTTTTTAAATCTTGATATCGCTCTGTTTCAAAACCTCCAAAATTTCTTTTTCCAGCCAATAATGGATGTTTGAAATTTCCAGTTGTTTGATTAAAAAATATCTTAGAGTCTCCTGCTTCAATGGGATCATTGGTATTTAACAATGACGCATTTGAACTTCTCAAACCCACTTCTTGAATTTTATATTGCTCCAGAACTGTAGAAGAATTTTGTGCATATGCACCTCCTACACTTGATAAAAAAACAAAACTATATAATAACTTATTACGCATAATTAATTCCATTTTCGAGGTGATGCCACTGGATTCATTTCAAAATCCACAGCAGAATTATTGGTGTCCATAAATATTGTTCTTCCCTCTACCACTGATTTCACTTTACGACGAACAGAATACCCCTTCAATGTGGCTCCGGTGTATGCCATACTGGCATCTACTGTAGCTGGCAGTCGCTTGTTACTTAAAAAGATAGATGAATTGGCCGTAGCATCTACACCATCTATAATCTTTTCAACAGGCACTCCCATATATTGTGTTGTCCCAGCTGTCCTTGCGTCTGGCTCAAATATAACTGGTAATTTAGAAGTATCATCAACCTTGAAAATCACCATTCCAGCTCCATTTATACCAATATTCCAGTCAAAGCCGGCTGTACTACCCGCATGAACATGAAGCATATTAGGTACGTCAGGAAAATCTATATCTGGTTGATTGGAAGGGAATCTCCAATACACCTCATAATCCGCATCCCCAAGATCCACAGGTGAATTCTTATTACCATTAGGATCTGACTTGTGGTTAAAAGCATCCAATGCAACAACCAAAGATTCTCCAGGCTGAAGATATTTAGCAGCACCATTTGATGGGATCATAAACACCTGATTTAAATACACTTCATTCGGATGAACTGTCAAAAAATTATATGGAGACGAAGCTGCCGTATTATTAGAAGCTGCCGAACGTGTTGCTCCAATAAATAAACTGTCTACGCGAATAGCTTCGTTTGAATTATTATAGATTTCTGTAAAACCGTCATAAATATATCCCGTAACTGCGCTGTAATAAAACTCTCGAATCACCAATCCGCCAGCTCTACTACTATTCAATTTAAGAATTGCAGATTTAGAACCATCTACCACTAGCGGAGACAGACTACCATTTACAAATATCTCTTGATCATATCCAGCTATCTCAAAAGCAACAGTTGGTTCATAAGCCTTTGAAGCCGTAACTGTATAGGTTCCCGGAATCACGTTTGCGACAACTTGTCCTCTTTCATCAGAAGTAAGATTTGTTTGATCTCCAGTAATATTATTTCGTAAAGTAACATCAATACCTGATGGTACTTTACCATCCACAAACGTATCTGGAAATTCCAATTGCAATTGAAGCTGAACCGAATTTATCTCTTCAAAATCTTTTCTACAACTTGTGAAAATTGTAATTATTGTAAGACAATAAAGACTGATTTTTTTTATATTTTTCATAATACATTCTAGAACTTGATAGACAATTCACTTCCAAAGAAAATAGGAATATTACGTTTCACATATTGATTTGGATAACGTGTATTTTCTACATATGGACGATTGTTGGTAATGTTATTGACATAAAATGAGAAGCCATAATTTTTCCCAAACTCCTTGGTTACTTTAGTATTGAATAACCATAGTGGCTTCCACGATTCTGTTAAATAATAAGCATCGGCTACAGGTAAGTACAAACCTGATGATGCTGGTATATCTGCTATTTCTTGATCTGACAACATTGTTACCTTGCCAGCAGCACTAGGAGCAATATCAATCAACCCATAAGGTTTACTAGTGTAATTGATATATTCATGTTGATCTACCCAAATAGTTTGAGCCGTTAATGTCACTAACAAACGAATCTCTGGGATCTGATGAATTGCACGTACAGTAGTCACGAAACGTGAACTTTCGGCACCACGCCCCTCAAATACACCAAGTTTATTGTAAGGTTGGTTGGGTAAACGACGTGCATATACAAATGGATTATTTTCAACACTTTTTGAGTAATTATATGCTCCATTGAATGTAAAAGAAGTACGCAAAGGCTGAACTCTGCCAAAATCAAAATCGAATTCTACCCCTTTATTGACCACACTTACATTATTGCGCGGAACATTATAATCTACCACAAATAATGAATCCTTGACTGTTGAGCTTAACACAGGCTTTTCCCCTGCATTTTGTGATGAAACAGAATACATAGGAATAGTTGTGAAATTATAATATTGGTACATATCCAATCCATTATCCACTTTTTCTTGATAGAATGTCAATGAGAACTTCTTATAATCTAAACCAAGCTCAGATTTTTTAGATTTCACCATCTCCAAACTAGGATTTTCGGCAGAGAAAACACGCGTTGTCATCATCGCCAATTGCTCTCTCGGATCTTGTTTATAATGATTTAAACTAAATACGTCCACATAAACCGGATCAGGATACATATATATTAAGGAAGGCGCTTTTGCACTCAACCCATAACCACCTCGAATCTTGAGATCAGTAAATAGCTCATAAGAAGCATTAATACGAGGTGATAATGCGTTCTTCTTATCAGAACGGAAAGGTTGTACCACATCATAGCGTAATCCAGCAACAACATCTAATGGTCTTCCAAATATATCTGTAGACAATTTATCTTCTACGTAAAAAGCGACCTGCTGCATCGCCGGTATATCAGAGAATTTACGAGGTCTAAACCCTAGTCCCCCATTTACTTTCGGAGGCAGTCCGTCTGTAAAATATTTACCCTCACCAAAGTTTTTATCTAATGTATAAGTTCCTCCTACCACGAATGCATGTTTAACAGATCCTGTCGAGAAATAAAAGTTATCAGAAAGACGTGCTTGCAAATTAAGTGGCTTTCCTTTTAAATATAGCTTCTGCAAGTAGCTAGACGGCAAATAACCTACTTCTTGCGTAATATCAGTTAAACTGGTTGATACAGCAGATAGTTCACCTAGCGTTTGCTGTTGCTGAAAACCATTTTGAAAACCTAATTGTGCAGATAAAACATAATTAATATTACGGGCAAACTTTTTATCTAAGTTCCAACGACCATTTGTTGAAAAACGCAAATCATAATTCTCTGATTGGTTAATGACTTGATTCACGGCTAAATCTGGGTCAATCTTGCTATCATCATAATAGCCACCAAACGCCAAGGTAGTATTTGTATATAAATTCTTATTGTGACCAATAGTATTCGTGTATTGAATCGAAGTATTAAAACGTTGGTAGGATTCACTTGATTGGATCTGTCTATTCGCAGCATGCGTATAATCAAAATCAACAAATAAAGCGCCTGCATCTTTTCCTACCCCAAATCCTTGTCCTACCCAAGCTTGTTTCAATGTTGGATTTAATCTAAATTTGGCTTGCAAAGGTTGAACCGCAGCTTTCGTTTTCACATCAATAACACCTGATGTTAAATCACCATATTCTACAGATGGAATACCACGGATGATTTCTATAGACTCAACATTATCTGCAGTCAATTGTCTTAAATCTGTTCCTTTACCTGTCGCATTAGAAAAACTTGACGAGATACCTCCAGTAGCTGTATTTACAGCCTGCATATCCGCATTATTCGATAATTGAGCACCGTTCACCAAAACAGAAGTACCCAATGCAGCTACATTACCGCTTCTACTGTCGGATACTTGACGAATGCTTGGTGAATTTACCCCCGAAAAAGATGGGTTAGCTATGGTCTGTCCAGGCAACAATTGCAAAACCTCAGCTATACTCGTGGCTTGTAAGTGTTCGATTGCTTGTCGAGATATAAAGGTAGATGTTGCTCCCTTTACATTAGAGCGCTCTCCTACGACTTGTACCCCCTCAATGGCAATAGAATTCTCCTTTAAATCAACAATAATTGTCTCACCTATTACAGCTTTAACTTGTGTCGATTTCATACCAGTATACTGTATGCTCAGCGTATATTCACCCTTAGGAATATTTTTAAATTGGAACTCACCCTTATTATTCGTCGCACTTACCAATTGCAACTCAACAATTGAAACTGTTGCTCCAACTAAAGCTTTTTGCCCAGATAGCACTTTCCCCTTTATCTCTACAAAAGATTGATTTTGAATAATATTTGTAGCATTCGAATTTGCTAGTGATTTACTTGTAATTAATAAATTACCCAAGAGAGTAATTGATAGAAACACTTTTTTCATATGCAGCTTGAATTGAGGCAAATATACGCTATTTAGAATAAAACTAAATAAGTTTTTGAACAAATCCAGCATAATTATTCATTTAAGACACTTAGAATCCGACATTGCCATGTACACGCAAAAAAATTACACTAAATTTAGAAATACACCTCAATAAGTATCACAAACAAAACTCATCAACTACCTAGAAATGATTAACTTTGTGGGTTATGCAAAAAAATAAGGATTTTAATCCCAAATCATATATCCAAATTAAGGGTGCTCGCGTCAATAATCTGAAAAATATTGATGTCGAAATACCTAAAAATAAGTTAGTCGTGATTACTGGCATGTCTGGCTCAGGAAAGTCTTCTTTAGCCTTTGACACATTATATGCCGAAGGCCAGCGTCGATATGTAGAAAGCCTATCGTCATATGCACGACAATTTATGGGGCGCATGAATAAGCCAGAAGTAGATTACATCAAAGGAATTGCGCCTGCAATTGCTATAGAGCAGAAAGTGATTACTTCTAATCCGCGCTCTACAGTAGGTACCTCTACAGAAATATATGATTATTTGAAATTGCTTTTTGCGCGTGTCGGTAAAACATATTCTCCAATTTCTGGAAATATTGTAACCAAAGACTCTATTTCAAATATTGTTGACAAAATCATTTCACATGAAACAGATTCGACTATTACAATATATAGCCCATTATTAGGGAATAATAGAAAATTAAAAGAAGAATTATCCCTTCTTCTGCATAAAGGTTTTGTTAGGATTCTTTTTGAAAATAGCATTCAGAAAATCGAAAGCATTCTTGAGGATAAAGCAGTTTCAAACAAAGACTTCAAAAACAGCGACATACGAATTGTCATCGATAGGGTACGATTGGATGGTGATGACGAAACGACTTCAAGATTAGCGGACTCTATTCAGACAGCATATTTTGAAGGCAAAGGAGAATGTTATATTGATATCAATGGAGAAGTATATCATTTTTCAGAAAAATTTGAATTAGATGGAATTCTATTCGAAGAACCTTCACCAAACTTTTTTAGTTTCAATAATCCTTATGGCGCATGCAAACGATGCGAGGGCTATGGTAAGATCATTGGAATTGACCCAGATTTGGTAGTCCCCGACAAAAGCAAATCTGTTTATGATGGTGCTATAGCGCCATGGAGAGGTGAGAAAATGGGGATTTGGTTAGAAACTCTAGTACGTACTGCAATCAAATTTGACTTTCCTATTCACCGTGCTTATGCAGATTTAACACCTGCTCAGCAAGAATTACTATGGACAGGAAATAAATATTTTAAAGGTTTGAATGACTTCTTCACTGAACTAGAGGAACAGACCTATAAAATACAATATCGTGTCATGCTCTCCCGTTACCGAGGAAAGACAGATTGTCCTGAATGTAAAGGGACACGTCTTCGCAGTGATGCTGGGTATGTGAAAATTGCACAAAAATCAATTTTAGATTTAGTGCTTTTACCAATAGACCAACTATTAGAATTTTTCAAAGATCTAGACTTAAATACCAGTGAACAAATCATTGCAAAACGTCTTTTGACTGAAATTACAAATCGTATTCAATTCCTATGTGATGTAGGCTTAAGCTATTTGACATTAAATCGCCTAAGCAATACTCTCTCGGGAGGTGAATCTCAACGCATTAACTTAGCTACATCTTTAGGAAGTTCTTTAGTAGGTTCGATTTATGTATTAGATGAACCGAGTATTGGACTACACCCAAAAGACACGAATAGACTTATAGGGGTATTAAAATCTCTTCGTGATATTGGTAATACAGTAATTGTAGTAGAGCATGAGCAAGAAATGATGGAGGCTGCTGATTACCTCATCGACATTGGTCCAGAAGCAGGTATCAATGGTGGTGAAATGGTATTTGCTGGTATTTACGATCAAATCGTCAAAGACAAAAAATCGTTGACTGGTCAATACCTTAGTGGACAGTTACAAATTGAAGTACCAAAATCACGAAGAAAATGGACAGACAAAATCACAATAAAAGGGGCGCGTGAAAACAATTTGCGTGGTATCAATGTTGATTTTCCATTAAATGTATTCACCGTTGTGACAGGCGTATCTGGTTCAGGTAAAACATCACTCGTCAAACGTGTCTTATATCCAGCTCTCCAGAAAACTTTAGGAAATTATTCTGGAGAACAGACGGGACAATTTGACGGGATCGAAGGAGATTTCAGCCAAATAGAACAAATAGAACTAGTGGATCAAAATCCTATTGGCAGGTCTTCACGTTCCAATCCAGTGACCTATGTAAAAGCTTGGGATGAAATTCGTTCTTTATATTCAGGTTTGCCCGCTGCAAAAGCCAACGGATTAAAACCAGCAGCATTTTCATTCAATGTAGAGGGTGGACGCTGTGATGTGTGCCAGGGGGATGGTGAAGTAAAAATCGAGATGCAATTCATGGCCGATATTGTGTTACCATGTGAAGCCTGTGCCGGCAAACGTTTTAAAACGCATGTTTTAGATGTCACTTACAAAGAAAAATCTGTTTCTGATATTTTAGATTTAAGTGTAGATGAAGCTTTAGATTTTTTTGTGGATCAACCTAAAATCATGGCAAAATTAAAGCCTTTGAAAGATGTAGGTTTAGGATATGTCAAAATGGGGCAATCATCAAGTACTCTATCTGGCGGTGAAGCTCAACGTATAAAATTAGCTTCATTCTTAATTAAAGGAAATAACAGCAAAAAAACATTATTCATATTCGATGAGCCTACTACAGGACTTCACTTTCATGATATACAAAAACTATTGCGATCATTTAATGATTTAATAGCTTTAGGCAATAGTATTCTAGTTATCGAACACAATATGGACATGATTAAGTCAGCGGATTGGGTTATCGATATCGGTCCTGAGGGTGGACAACGCGGAGGTAATATTGTATTTACAGGTTTACCCGAAGATTTAGTGAAATGTGAAGAAAGCTATACGGGTCAATATTTGAAAAATCATCTTAAATAATTAATATAAAATATTTTAATTTACCCATCCAAAATGAAAAAAAAGCTTTTAGCATTAATCTTAGCGCTTTTAAGTCTTTCAAATACTATGCAGGCGCAAGTCGAAAGGCCAAAACTCGTGGTTGGGCTAATGATCGACCAAATGCGTTGGGATTACCTGTATACTTTTGCAGACCGATATAGTAATTATGGATTTAAAAGATTACTAAAGGAAGGCTTTTCTTGCGAAAACACAATAATCCCATATATCCCTACCTATACCGCTATCGGTCACAGCACAGTATACACAGGATCGGTACCTTCAATTCATGGTATAGCTGGTAATGATTGGATTATTCAATCCACGGGGCAAGAGATGTATTGTACGGAGGATATTAACGTAGAAGGCGTAGGATCTAAAGCCATTGAGGGTAAACAATCTCCGAGAAACTTATTAGCATCAACAATCACTGACCAATTAAAATTAGCAACGAATTTTAAATCTAAAGTTGTTGGAATTTCTATTAAAGATAGAGGAGGCATACTACCTGCTGGTCATTTTGCTGATGCCGCTTACTGGTTTGAGTCTAAATCGGGAAATTGGATTACCAGTACTTTTTACATGAATAACTTACCAGAATGGGTTAATAAATTTAATAAACAAAAGCTGGCTGAAAAATACTTAATGCAAGATTGGAATACACTCTATCCAATTGACACCTACACAAATAGCATCAATGATGACAATACATACGAGGGTAAATGGGCGGGAGAAAAATCTCCAACTTTTCCACGTAAAACTTCAGAATTAATGAAAGATGCAGGTCTTGAATTGATCAAAACAACACCTCAAGGCAATACATTTACATTAGATTTTGCAAAATCAGCTATAGAAAGTGAAACTCTAGGTAACAACCCTACAAAACACACCGATTTTCTATGTGTAAGCTTATCTGCCACGGATTATGTAGGACACCGATACTCTTTATCAGCTGTAGAAATCGAAGACACCTACCTTAGGCTGGATAGAGATATTGCCGATTTTCTGCAATATTTGGATAAAACTGTGGGGCAAGGGAATTACACTTTCTTTTTGACATCTGATCATGCTGCCTCTTACAACCCATTATTCTATACCGATCAAAAAGGAAACGGAGGCTATTTATTCTTACGACAAATACAAAAAGATATAGATGCCGAATTATCAAAAATATTCGGTCAAAAAGGCCTAGTAAATAGCTTGATGAATTACCAAGTCCATCTGAATAATAAGGTGATTGATTCTCTGCAGTTAGATGCAGAAGCTATTAAAAAAGTTATCATTAAGAATTTGAAAAAACAAGATGGTATAGCGTATGTAGTTGATATGGAAAATGCAGAAAACATGTTTATTCCAGCACCACTTCGCGAAAAAATCATCAACGGATACAACCGCAAAAATAGTGGTGTTATTCAAATAATTGCCGAACCACAATGGTATTCTGGCACACCTCGCAGCACGGGTACCACACATGGAGTATGGTCTTCATATGACTCACATATTCCGTTGATTTTCATGGGTTGGGGTATCAAGCCCGGAACTAGCAACAAAGAAGTCTATAGCACTGATATAGCGCCAACTCTAGCATCTCTACTTCATGTCATGGAACCAAACGCCTCGATTGGAAAACCAATTGTTGAAGTCTTAGGTCAATAAACAATAAATTTCGTATTTTTGATGGTTAAATCACGATCTTATGATTTCTAAAAAGACAAAATACGCCATTAAAGCCTTAATGGTTTTGGGAAGAAACTATGGAAAAGAACCAATGCAAATTGTTAAAATTGCAGAGGAAGAAGGTATCCCGAAAAAGTTTCTTGAGCAGATTTTGTTAGAAATGCGTAATGCGGGCATTCTATATTCTAAAAAAGGTGCTGGAGGCGGCTATAGCTTGAATAAAGCACCTGAAGACATTTTTCTTTCACAAGTAATGCGTTTGATCGACGGCCCTATTGCCTTGCTACCATGTGTTAGTTTAAACTTTTATCGTTCTTGTGACGAATGCACAGAGGAACATGCCTGCGGTATACGCGATACATTTGTTGATGTTCGTAATGCCATGCTACAAATTCTAAACGACACAAGTATCGCATCCTTAATAAACAAGGAAAAAGAATTGGGTTTTAGCCTTGATAATTAAAAAACTTTTCTAGATAAAAATAAAGCCCTTGATTTTCAAGGGCTTTATTTTTATCTAGAAAATGCAACAATTAAAATGCATTCTTCCACATCATACTTTCTACTGGACGAATAGTCTTGTTGTTATATTTCGCATTTCCTTTGCTATTGTAGAATGTTTCGATATCTCCTTCTACTACGAAATAAATCAACTGACCTATAGGCATACCCGCGTATACACGCACTGGCTGCGCTACAGAAATTTCTAATGTCCAGGTGTTACAAAAACCAACATCACCTTTACCTGCTGTAGCGTGAATATCAATCCCTAAACGACCAGTACTAGATTTGCCTTCTAAAAATGGTACGTGACTATGCGTTTCAGTATACTCAACAGTTACACCCAAGTACAATTTTCCCGGTTCTAATACATACCCTTCTGCCGGTATTTCAAAATGTTGAATCTCATTATGCTTTTTGGCATCCAAAACATCGTCCTTGTACGTAGCTAAATATTTACCTAAATGTACATCATACGAGTTCGTACCTAAACATTTTCTGTCAAATGGCTCGATGACAATGCTTCCATTCTCTATTTCTTCTAGAATTCTTTTATCGGATAAAATCATACGGATTAATATTACATTGGCACTAAACCAAATAGGTTTCAAAAATACAGTATTACACCAACCCAAACAAGTAAAAGCTACTATATCTGTTTTTTTATCTTTTCTTTCTTTGTACATTTGAACATGGCCTTAGTTTACCTTAGAGAATTAAATGAACAAACAAAGTTCGCAATTTGGAAGATAGAAGAATCAGCCGAAGAATTAGTTGCAAAATTGCAGCTGGATGAGGAAGAGCAAGAAAAATTGCACCAACTTAGCAAGGGGAAACGTACTTTACATTGGTTAGCAACTCGTGTACTATTAAGATATTTATTACAAACGAACGAATATATTCATTGTCCTTCAGACACTAATGGGAAGCCTTATTTGCCAGACTATCCCTACAAAATATCTCTCACGCATTCCTTTGATTATGCTGGTGTAATGCTAAGCACAAAAGGTGAATGCGGAATTGATTTGGAAATCATCATGGAAAAAGTCGTACGTATAAAAGAAAAGTTCTTAAAACCAGAAGAGCTCTCATTCATACAGCCTGAACATGAGGTACTGCAATTATACGCTTGCTGGTGCGCCAAAGAAGCCGTTTACAAGCTCCAAGGCAACAAAGGCGTATCTTTCTTAGTTGATATGACCATCAAACCCTTTAATTTTAAACCACAAGGTGTCATGCTGTTAGACCTAGCTAAAGATGGAATAACCTCGACTTACGAAGTTTATTATGAGCAATTTCAAAACTATATGCTTGGGTTCGCTGTAGAATAATTTACTCTACCCTTTCTTCTAACATTTGCTTTTTTAAGGAAAGTCGCTTATTCGCTTTATATATTTTTACCGCAATTAGAAAATACGACAACAACAACGGACCATATACCAATCCCATTAACCCAAACAAAGGAATTCCTATCACTACACCAACTACCGTTATTATTGGGTGAATATCACCAACCCGCTTAGCAATAACTAGACGTAAGACATTGTCAATATTGATTACCAAGCCAAAACCCCAAATTAGCAAACCTAGCCCCTGCCAAGTCATACCTTGTGATAATAAAATTACTGCCGCAGGTACAAATATCAATGGAGGACCTAACAAAGGGATAAACGATAAAATGGCACAGATAACTCCCCAAAAGAAAGCATCGTTTGCACCAAATATCCAAAATCCTAACGCCAAACAAGCCCCTTGCACAATCGCTATAAAAGTCTGTCCTATTATATTTGAGTAGGTAATGTTTTTTAATTCTTCACCAAAAACAGTTGCATTTTCTTCATCAAAAGGCATATAATGAATAAAGCTGTTTTCAAAACCCTTGTAATTGATAAAAAGAAAATAGAGAATAAAATACATGACCGAAACTTCCAAAAAAACATTAGCTGCACCACCCAAAACGAGAGTTAATAATTCCCCTAAATAGGCCGCACTAGACTCCAATTGTTCCTTAATAAGATCTGGTTTCCCCAATTTCTCCCCCGCAAATTTATTCACTGCATCAATAAGCTTATTTATCCATTCTGGATTGTTCTGCAACTCCATCGCCTTATTAACGAGCATAGTACCTATACCGACAAAAGGTAATACAATAATAAAGACAGAAATAATAATGATAACAATCGCAGAAAGGGATTTTGGCCAACGCCATTTTTCAATTAGAAAAATATTAAGGTTACGAAATAGGGCATACATAACAAAGGTGCCTAAAAAAGCACCATAAATACCTCTCATGGCGTATAATAAAATCGCCCCTAGTACCAAAACGATTAGGAGTATTATGATATTTCTTTCCTTCTGTGAAAAGACTGCATTATTATTCATAAAATGAGATTATATGAATAACAACAATATTTTAAAAGTTTGGTTTTCGTTTTTCTAAAAATGCAGTAACCCCCTCTAGCATATCATCCGATCCAAAGCTTTTACCAAATAATTCTATTTCCTTTTCAAAACCTTTTCCCGAATCTATGATACCTACATTTACAGCATCAATAGCTGCCGCAATAGCTGATGAAGATCTTGAATATATTTTCTCTAAAATCAAATTTGCTTTAGGTAATAATTCTTCATGGCTTTGTACAACATGATTTACCAGTCCCCATTGTAATGCTTCATGCGCGTCAATCACATCTCCCGTCATAATCATCTCCAACGCCTTTCCGCGCCCAACAAGTTGTGTCAATCGTTGTGTTCCACCATAACCTGGAATAATTCCCAACGAAACTTCTGGAAGCCCTACTTTTGCCGTTGCAACCGCGACACGTAAATGACAGGATAATGCCAATTCCAGCCCTCCCCCCAAAGCAAAGCCATTCAGCAACGCAACAATTGGCTTCTTAAAGTTATGAATCTTATTCATGACCATTTCATGCCCAAATCGAGACAATTCCATTGCTTCATCAACAGATTTTCCTACGAATTCTTTAATATCTGCTCCTGCGACAAATGCCTTTTCACCCTTGCCTGTGATGATTAATCCTCGTAGCGATGTATCCTCAGATATCACATCTAACGCAGCAGACAATTCTCTTAAAGTCAATGCATTTAATGCATTCAATTTGTCTTCACGATTAATGGTAACAATTGCAGTTTTGCCTTGTTTCTCTACAAGTATATTTTCATATGTCATCATACACTAAAAACTAAAATGCAAGGATAATCTAAATCTATCCCTTATGGGTTCTTTAATTTCATTATATGTCATACGCACATAATATTGAACGCGCAAAACACGAAATATATTATCCAACCCGACATAACCTTCCCAATATGGATCTTTTCCCATGACATTTGTTAGGATCTTTCCCTCTGTATCCTTATCAAAATATACCACATCATTGCTCATGTATGGATTATTTTTTTGAGATAAATCCCCCCAAAACATGCGAGCTCCGAACACTTCTCGTAGTTTCAACTTCTTAATTAATGGAATTTTATTCAGCAGAAATCCGTTCAACCTATGGTCATATGCTAATTTCAAATATTGATCTGCCACAAACTCCATGGAATTAACTCGTTCATAAGAAATAGTATGACGATCCTTATTCTCTTGAATATTCGGCATTTCTAACAATGGATAAGGAAGCGTTCCCCATATCTTTCCCGCAGATATAGTCATATTTCCAAACCCCAACTGATTTAAAAAGAAACGCTTTGAGGCCGAAAATCGTAATGCATCATAGTTATAATCTCCTCCCAAAAAACCATTCAAACCTTTGTTATATTGAATATTAAATACAGGATATTTTTCGACGATGGTAGTACGATTCAAATTGCGATAATAAAATTTCTCATTAGGTGCCCACCGCAACACAAATTGCAAATCGCTAGTATTGATCGTATTCAGAAACTGTGTAGAATCAGCCGAAAGAGCAAATCTTAAATCTCCAACAGGATTACGTCTTTGCAAGGTTACTTTAGAAGACAAGCTAACATGATTTCCAAATTCTATCATGTGACCTATTCTATAGGCGTCGGTATTTAAAAATTTTGCAGGACGGTTGGACCTAAAACCTCTAAAAAAGCTATCACCTTTCAAAAAACCTATTCCTTTTCCTGGCTCAAATATATCATGCTGTACAGATGCCTCTAAATAATGTGCTGGAAAGGCAACGATGGACTTGCCATTTAATGAAACTGCCGTTCGCAAATTATATTTTAAATCCTGATCCTTAATACCATAAGCCAAATAGCCTTCCAAATAAACTTTTTCTGAGAACGCTGCAGTACTACGGCCACCTATACGAATACGGTTGCCTTCAATATTATTTTGATGATAAAGATACTCTAGAGGCCCCAACTCAAACTTACCTAGAGAATAATAACCCTGCGACAACAAATAACCCATCGCCATCATTGTACGAAAAGAAGTCAAATTGTTTAGACTATCGATATTAGTATAGGTGCTCTGTTCTGATGAAGATAATTGTATTGGTCGAAGTTCTTGTAAAGTTTTTCTTGCACTCAATCTCTTTTCAACAGGTGATCCCATAAATATACCATCGGCAGCAATATGCCTCAAATCATACTTTTGATTCACATTCATACGATGGCCAAATAATGCGTCCTTCGTGCCACGACCAAACGTAACCGTGATCGCTGATGTATCTTGCAACATCACACCAGACACATCTTTAAAATATGAAAGTTGTAGCTGTAAATCATTTACAAAACTTACGTTAACCTTTTCATCCAATCTCATCTGTGCTGATTTGACAGCATACTGTCCATCCATGGAAATGGCCAATTCACCTTTAAATAATAAATCAACTGGGTTTCTCGGCTCGAACTCTATACGAACATATATGTCCCTCTCCGTACGTAATGTATCTTTAATATAATACTTATAATACAGTTTGGCATTACTCGCTATTGGACTTAAAAATTGTTTATTGAGAAAATATATACTCTCTTCATAAATATCTATAGGCTGAAACATAAAGCCCATAAAAGATTCAATATTGGGATTATTGACATATCGAGGATCGAATTCTGTCTTTTCTTCTGCCTTGACAATTTTTTTTGTTCGTGCTGGACTTTGTTGCACATAATTATCGGAAAGTGTCTCTTGCATGAAAACACTTAGCGCCTCCTTTTCTGACACAATCGATGTATCCACATTAGAGTAAAAAAATTTTAAATCCTTGCTTTGACGCCCAAAAATATTCTTAGGATCCATTAATCCGAATTTAATCTTCTCGTAGGATTCAAAATATAAACTGTCCTTTTTCTCCAACTTATTTAGAGATCTATTTTTTATAACTAAATCAATAAGTTCTACGGCAGGATTATGGTTATTATACTTACGCTTTCGATTTACTTCTACAGCCTCTATCGCAAAATTTTTGGGGTCTAATTCGATTTGAAGATAACTTATAAAAGTATCTATCTCTACTCTTTTGTCTACAAAACCAAGTGCCGTAACTAAGATTGAACTGATAGGTTTATCTAATATCAACTCAAATGCACCCGTTTTCGTTGCTGATGCACCGGTATTATGCTCTTCAGATTTAATTGTAGCAGTAGATATAGGCTCCTTGGTCGATGCATTTACTATCCTTCCTTTGATACGTACCTGTCCTTCTACAGTCAAAACTGAAATAAGCATCAAGATCGTAGCATAAATAAATCGTATCAGATAGTAATCCGCTCTTTTCATTCGTATTGAGGTCTATCATAAAGATACAATTTGTATATAAAGTTCAAAATTATTATACTAAAAAAGCTCTTCTAAAGAAGAGCTTTACAGTAAAAATATTTATTTCTTACAATAAGGATATAATACAATTTGGATATACCCCCACTAGCACCGTAAGCAAAAGTGTAATTATAAGCACCACATTAAAACTAACGGGTACAACTAGTGTGTCCTGACCTACAGTACTTGGATAGAAATACATATGTACAACTACCCTCAAATAATAGAAAATACCTATGGCTGCATTAATAACCGCCATTACCAATAATATCACATGATAATCAGCCATCGCTCCACTAAACAACATAAATTTACCAATAAAACCCGCCGTAAGTGGAATACCAGCCAAAGACAACATCGCTACAGTAATAACCAATGCCAACAAAGGATTTGTCTTTCCTAGGCCATCAAAAGCTATAAACTGATCTGAGCCATGACTACGCTTGACCAATATCAACCCCGCAAATGCTGCAACACTAGCCAAAGAGTAAGCCAAACCGTAAACCAGAATACTAGAGTTTGCGTTTGCCCCCAAGGAAATTATAGCAAAAAGCATATAACCTGCATGTGATATACTCGAATAAGCAAGCATACGTTTGAAGCTAGTCTGCTTCATCGCTGTGATATTACCAATAAATAATGTGACAACGATGATAACCAGAAGTACTGGTGTCCAGAAATCTTGTAAAGGTGCAAATACGTAAGAGAATAACTTAATGAAGCCTGCAAAAGATGCTACCTTCACTACTGTACTCATATATGTAGTAATTAATATTGGAGCCCCGTCATACACATCAGGTGTCCAAAAATGAAATGGTGCGGCACCAATTTTAAACAAAAGACCTACCAATAACAATAAGATACCTCCGTAGAACAACGGCGAAATAGTCGTAGGATTAGACAACAAATAATTTTTTACACCTGTGATATCAAACGTACCTGTCGCTCCATAAAGCAATGTAATTCCAAACAGAAGAAATCCTGTTGAAAATGCCCCCATTAAGAAATATTTTAAAGCCGCTTCATTAGAAGAAAAATCTGACTTACGGATACCAACAAGAATGTATAAAGCCACTGACATAACCTCTATACCAACAAAAAGCATTGCAAAATTATGATAAGAACATACCATTAATGCTCCAGATAATGAGAACAGTATCAAGCAATAATACTCAGCTACATTTTTACTTATCGAACTAAAATATTCCTTAGATAACAACAGGACAAGACCTGTTATAAAAATACAAACAATAGAAAAAGCCAAAGCAAAATTATCGAACAGCACCATGCCGTTATATATAGGTGCTTCACCTGTGTTCCAAGCTGCTATTTCGAAACCTAATGCCAACAGCAGACCAAGCATAGTCACGGGTAACAATAAAGATTTTGCTTTGTATAAGCCTAAATATAAAACCAGGATTCCCAACAGAGACAGTGTAATAATCGCTCCCATAAATGATTGTGTATTTTGACTTTTTTAAAACTTTATTGATTGAATTAGTTGATTGACCGACGCTTCTGATAACTTTAATAATTCATTCGGAAAAATCCCCAATAAGATTATCAATGCCGACACAATAGAGAGTACGATAATTTCTGTACCACGGACATCATATACGTTTACATACTTTGAATCTAAGACACCCAGCATTGATTTTTGAAATAAACGCAACATGTAAACTGCACCAAAAATCAACGTAAGACCTGCAAATACGGCGTACCAAATATCAATACTATACAATGACTTTAACAATAAAAACTCACCTACAAAACCATTAGTAAGTGGCAATCCGACTGCCCCCATCATAATAATTACAAAGAAAACAGCAAGTTTTGGCATATTGTATGCTAAACCTCCTAATTCACTTAAGTTAAGTGTAGAAGTTCTAGATTTGATAATATCTAACACAAGGAATAATCCAATTACACTAATGCCGTGATTTACCATTTGTAATAAAGCCCCCTGTAACCCATCTTGATTCCATGCAAAAATACCTGCTGTAATTAACCCTACGTGAGCTATCGAAGAATAAGCAATTAGACGTTTAGCATTTTGCTGTTTGAATGCAATAATCGAGGCGTACACAATACCAATAATACAGAGTACTAATGCGACGGTTCCATATACACTTGTGCCAAAAGGAATCACTGGAATTAACCAACGAATTACACCATAAGTACCCATTTTCAACATAATACCTGCTAATAGCATTGTACCAGCGGTTGGTGCATTCGTATAAGTATCAGGTTGCCATGTATGGAATGGAAATACAGGGATTTTAATTGCGAAAGCAATAAAAAATGCCCAAAATAACCAGCGTTGAGCATTCTCCCCGATTTCTAACGCTGCAAATGAAGCCCATTCGAAGTCCTTATTTGGAGTTTGTTGTGCTAAATAAAGAATAGCAATCAACATCAATAAACTTCCGAAGAATGTATAAATAAAGAATTTCAAATTTACACGAATTCGATCGCCCTCTCCCCACAATGCACAGATGAAATAGATTGGAATCAATGCCGCTTCCCACCCTACATAGAATGTAAATGCATCCAGCGCTGTAAAAACAAGCAATAAACCAAATTGCATGAAACTTGCTAATGCATAGAAACTGTGTTTATAATCTCTTGAAAACGTGGATAAAATGATTAATGGAAATAAACCGTTGGTCAATAAGACTAAAGGCAAACTGATCCCATCAAGACCGACATGAAAGCGAATATTAAGACTTGAAATCCATTCAAATGATTGTTCAAACTGAACACTCGCATCAGGAATAAATGCACATAGGAACGGTATAGTCAATGCAACTTGAACGAGAGACAATACTAAAGCAATCCACTTCGCTGTGGAAGAAGACTTTGCAAAGGCTAACAGAATAGCACTCGCAACAGGTAGTAATAGCAGTATAAAAAGGTTATTCATTGATTATCTTCTATTTCAAATCTATTTAAACATTCAAAAGTCCGTACAGCAAAATCGCCGCAACACCTAATACCATCATAAAGATATAAAAACCCACATAGCCGCTTTGCAACTGGCGGATTCCTCTGCCTGACGCACTTACCAAATCCGCAACGCCATTCACTAAACCATCAATAACTGATTTATCAATTACTTTATACAGTACTTTTGACAAAGCATTTATCGGTTTTACAAATAGTGTATTGTATACCTCATCAATATACAATTTGTGGTAAGATAAATTATATAATGCACCTTGTTTGACACCATCTTCCTGAGGTATATCTGCTCTTTTCACATATTTATTGTAAGCCAAAATCGCCATAATAATTGCTGCGATAGCCGACGCTCCCATTAAAACATATTCTGTACTATGATCCAAATGGATTTCTGGAATACGTGAGTTAGTATGCGTAAATATTGGACTTAAAAAGTCTGCCAACCAATGTCCACCTCCTAGTGCTGCTGGTAAATTAATAAGCCCTCCAAACACTGAAAGAACAGCTAAAATTATCAATGGAATAGTCATTTGAAGTGGTGACTCGTGTAAATGATGTTTTTGCACCTCCGTTCCTCTGAATTTACCAAAGAAAGTCAAAAACAACATTCTAAACATATAAAACGCAGTAAACAATGCTCCAATAAAACCTAAGCACCACAATATTGGACTAGACTCAAATGTAAAAGCTAAGATTTCATCTTTAGAGAAAAAACCTGACAAAGGCGGAATACCTGCAATGGCGATTGTGCCTATGAGCATCGTAGCGTATGTAATAGGTAAAGCTTTTTTCAGCCCGCCCATTTTGCGCATATCTTGTTCATGATGCATAGCATGAATAACAGAACCTGCGCCTAAGAATAATAGAGCTTTGAAAAAAGCATGAGTCATGACATGAAAGAAAGCCCCTGTAAATGCACCAACTCCTAGACCTAAGAACATATAGCCCAGTTGAGACACTGTTGAATAAGCCAAAACTTTCTTAATATCGTTTTGAGTTATCGCAATAAATGCAGCAATTAGTGCTGTAGCAACACCAATACCCGCGATAATTTGCATTGTCAAAGGCGATAGGGTGAACAAAATATTCGAACGAATAATCATGTAAATTCCGGCCGTGACCATCGTAGCTGCGTGGATAAGAGCCGAAACTGGGGTTGGTCCTGCCATAGCGTCTGGCAACCAAGTAAATAAAGGAACCTGTGCAGATTTACCCGTAGCTGCTATAAATAATAATAAGGTTATTAATAATAATGTCGCATCTCCAATCGGAAATTGGGAAGCCTTATTAAATACTTCTGTATACTCCAATGTACCGAATGTTGCAAGAATTGCAAAAACAGCGATTAGAAATCCTAAATCTCCAATTCTGTTCATCACAAATGCCTTTTTAGCAGCACTTGCGTAAGAAGAGTTTTTGTACCAAAAACCAATCAACAAATAAGAACATAATCCAACACCTTCCCAACCGATAAACATGATTAAGTAATTTGAACCTAATACAAGTAATAGCATAAAGAAGATGAAAAGATTCAAATATGCAAAGAATCGTCCAAATGACTCATCCGTATGCATATATGAGTATGAGTACAGATGGATTAAAAATCCAATTCCTGTAATAATCAAAAGCATTAAGGAACTAAGAGGATCCAGCAGAAAAGAAAAACTCAAATTAAATCCACCTACAGATATCCATTCGAACAAATGAAATACTGTAGTTGCATCGTCTCCAGCACTACGAGCTTGGAGAACTTGTCCGAATAGCACACAGCTCAAAATAAATGAGCCTAATACAGTACCGCACCCAATAAGTCCAATCTCTAACTTCGAAAAATTATACTGTCCTAGTCCATTAATTATAAAACCTAATAAAGGTATCAACGGGATCAGCCAGATTAGTTCAATCATATAATTTAGGTTTTACTCTTTTACCAACGTAATTTACTCAAGGATTCAATATCTACAGATTTTGTGTTTCTATAAACCATAATAACAATCGCCAAACCTACTGCAACTTCAGCAGCAGCTAGCGCCATGACAAAAAACACAAATACCTGACCACTGGCATCTCCATAGTATGCGGAAAATGCTGCCAATAATAAGTTAACCGAATTCAGCATCAATTCTATTGACATCATAATGATAATCACATTGCGACGAATCAATACACCGATAACACCGATAGCAAAAATCACACTACAGAAAATCAAATAATGATTCAGTGGAATTCCTTGTATATTTTGAATAATAAAATCCATTATCCTTCTTTAGTTTCTTTTTTAGCTAATAATATGGCACCTACCATCGCTGTCAACAACAAGATTGATGACAACTCAAATGGCAATAAAAATTCATCGAATAATACTTTACCCAAATTCTTTACCAACCCGACATCTGTATTGCCTGTCACCAACTCACCTTGCCCTTCCAATACGCGAAATGCGCCTAAGAAAGTCGCCAACAAACACATTCCAGCAATCGCCCCAATGACCTTCACTAAAGTTGATTTCATGGGTTCGGTATCTTTATTGAGGTTAAGGAGCATGAGGACAAACAAGAATAAAACCATAATTGCCCCCATATAAACGATAAAGTTTACTACCGCCAAGAATTGGGCATTCAACAAAATGTAATGAATTGTAAACGTGAAAAACGTAATCACAAGATACAATACACTATGTACTGGATTCTTCGTGAAGATGGTCATCAACGCAAAGAAAATTGACAAAAATGCTACAAAATAAAATATCCCCATTATGCTTATTCGTTTACATTAAGTTTTGTAATATCAAATTTTGGCTCGACCAACTTATCCTTACCATAAATAAAATCCTTACGTAAATATTCAGCTGTGACATGCGAACCATCCAAATAAATGGCTTCTTTTGGACAAGCTTCCTCACACAATCCGCAAAAAATACAACGCAGCATATTAATCTCATATACAGCTGCATATTTCTCTTCACGATATAAATGCTCTTCTCCCTTTTCACGCTCTGCTGCAGTCATTGTGATAGCCTCCGCAGGACATGACAATGCACATAGACCACAAGCCGTACAACGTTCTCTTCCCTGCTCATCACGCTTTAGCGAATGCTGACCTCTAAAATTTTTTGAGTAAGGTCTGATTTCTTCGGGATATTTGATCGTAGGAATTTTCTTGAAAAAATGTCGAATTGTAATAGCCAGTCCCTTCGCAATAGCTGGTAAGTACATACGTTCCCATATGTTCATTGGCTTTTGCTCGATGACTTTTTTTCGATTAGTTAATGATTGCATATCCCGATTATTGAAAGTAAGTATCCTTAATTAATGTTATCACACCTGTCAACACAATATTGGCTATAGCCAATGGAATTAATATTTTCCATCCCAAATTCATCAATTGATCATAACGGAAACGTGGTAATGTCCAACGGATCCACATGAAGAAGAAAATGAAACCAAATATTTTTAAGAAAAAGACAAGTACGCCTATAATAGTAATCCAGTTTTCGGACAAGCCCAAGTCATACATGAACGGGAAATTGTAACCTCCAAAATACAATGTTGCCATCAGTGCCGATGACACAAACATATTGATGTATTCCGAAAACATATATAAACCTAATTTCATCGAAGAATATTCCGTATGGTACCCTCCTACTAATTCAGTTTCACATTCTGGTAAGTCAAAAGGAACACGATTACATTCTGCAAAAGCACAGGTAATGAAAATCAAAAAGCCTAAGGGTTGCACCCAAATATTCCAATTTACAAAACCGGATTGCTGTGCTACAATTTCTCCCAACTGCAACGTTCCTGTAACCATCAACAAAGCAATCAATGATAAGCCCATTCCGATTTCATAGGATATACTTTGTGAAGCGGCACGAATCGCCCCCATCAACGAGAACTTATTATTTGAAGCCCAACCACCCAACATGATTCCGTATACACCTAATGCAATTACACCAAATACATACAAAACGCCTATGTTAACGTCCGCAACTTGTAATGGAATGCTTCTTCCGTCAATGACCAAATTTTGCCCCCAAGGAATTACTGCCGAACTAATACAAGCGGTTATAATCGCAATAACAGGACCTAAAATGAATAAACTTTTATGTGCACCTGCTGGAATAATCTCTTCTTTGAAAAAGAATTTACCCCCATCACATAAGGGTTGCAAAATCCCAAAAATACCCGCTCTATCAGGACCATGTCGATCCTGCATGAAGCCTGCTATTTTGCGTTCTGCAAGTGTGGAATACATCGCTATCACCAATGTGACAGTGAATACAATCACAACAAGTATAAGTTTCTCTACTATAAAAGCAACTTCCATCGAATATTATTTTAAACGTTCTGTTCTTTGCAATTGCTCAGCATTCGCAAGTTGTAATACTTCATCTTCCTTAATTACTGGTGGAAGGTTAAATTGTTCGTAATGATTTGCACCGATTACAGATTCTTTTTCCACATCAGTCGGATGTTCCAACACCCAATCTGAAGTGTTTTTAGTATCGAAACGACAAGTATTACAAATAAAATCTTCTACTTCGCCAAATTCATCCTTACGTCCAGTAACACGTAACACCTCTTCACCTTTGTACCATAAAGTCACCTTTCCTGAACAAGTTGGACAGTCACGGTGTGCATCTACTGGTTTTGTAAACCAAACCCTATTTTTAAATCGGAAAGTTTTATCGGTCAGTGCACCTACAGGACACACATCAATCACATTACCTATGAAATCATGATCTAATGCTTTTTCGATGTGTGTTGTTATTTCAGAATGGTCACCACGATACAAAATACCATGTTCACGTTGTTCTGTCAATTGATTTGCAACATACACGCAACGATAGCACAGAATACAACGGTTCATATGCAATTGAATCTTATCGCCTAAGTCAACACGTTCAAAAGTACGACGCTCGAATTCATAACGGGTGCCTTCAGAACCATGTTCATAGCCCAAATCTTGTAGTTTACACTCACCTGCTTGATCACAAATTGGACAATCCAAAGGATGATTGATTAACAATATCTCCACCACACCTTTACGAGCTTCCACCACTTCTGGAGATGTGATATTTTGGACCTCCATGCCGTCCATTACCGTTGTACGGCAAGACGCCACAAGTTTTGGCATTGGACGAGGATCCTTCTCTGAACCTTTAGAAACTTTCACTAGACAAGTACGGCATTTCCCGCCCGAACCTTCTAGCTTAGAGTAATAACACATCGCTGGTGGCACAATATCCCCACCAATCTGACGCGCAGCATTTAATATAGTAGTTCCTGGCGCTACTTCTACAGGAATACCATCTATTGTGACTTTAAAATTTACAACTTCGTCTGCCATCGTATCTGCTTCTAAATATCTATTGAACTACAGTCGCTAAAGGATCAGCATAATGAGCCAAACCATAATTACGTGTTTGCGATTCCTGTGGATTCAACACATGCCATTCAAACTCATCGCGGAAATGTCTTATCGCCGCCGCAACAGGCCATGCTGCTGCATCTCCCAAAGGACAAATGGTATTACCTTCGATCTTACGCTGGATATCCCACAATAAGTCAATATCCTCCATAGTCCCATGACCATGTTCTATCTTGTGTAATACCTTTTCCATCCAGCCTGTACCCTCACGACAAGGTGAACATTGTCCACAGCTTTCATGGTGATAAAAACGGGCGAAATTCCAAGTATTACGTACTATACATTGATCCTCATCAAAAACTATAAAACCTCCAGATCCCAACATCGTACCCGTTTGGAATCCACCATCAGCTAGTGACTCGTACGTCATTAAGCGTGGATTACCTGTAACCGTTTTTGAAATTAAATTAGCTGGTAAAATAGGCACCGAAGATCCCCCCGCTACCAATGCTTTTAATCTCTTTCCGTTCGCAATGCCACCACAGTATTCATCTGAATAAATAAATTCTTCTACAGGCACACCCAATTCAATCTCATACACTCCAGGTTTATTAATATTTCCAGATGCTGAAATCAGTTTTGTTCCTGTACTACGCTCTATACCAATCTTAGCATATTCTTCACCACCATCATTTACAATCGGAACAATAGACGCAATAGACTCTACATTATTTACCACAGTAGGACATCCATACAAGCCCGCAATAGCCGGAAATGGTGGTTTAATACGCGGATTACCACGCTTTCCTTCCAAAGATTCCAACAAAGCTGTCTCTTCACCACAGATGTATGCTCCACCACCAGGCTGAACATATATTTCTAAATTATAGCCTGTTCCTAAAATATTATTACCTAAAAATCCGGCAGCTTTAGCTTCTTCAATCGCTTTCTCCAAAATACGGATTTGAGGCATCATCTCGCCACGAACATAGATATAAGAGGTATTCGCACCTAAAGCATAACTCGATACAATCATCCCCTCAATCAAAGCATGGGGAATATGAGTCATTAAATAACGATCCTTGAATGTTCCTGGTTCTGATTCATCTCCATTACAAACTAAATATCTAGCTACCCCCTCTGGTTTGGCCAAAAAACTCCACTTCATACCAGTAGGAAACCCTGCACCACCACGACCGCGTAAACCTGATTTCTTAACCTCTTCGACAACATCATCAGGAGACATCGTTTTCAAAGCTTTTTCTACAGCACGGTAACCTCCTTTTTGACGATATACGTCAAAGGTCTCGATTCCAGGCTCATTGATATGCTCTAATAATAATTTACGTCCCATAGTGATTATGCCTCTTTAGCTTTATTACGTAATGTATCAATCAATTGATCAACACTATCTTCAGTTAAATTCTCATAAAAAGTATATTCTGGGCCAATTTGCAAAACTGGACCATAGCCACAAGCAGCCAAACACTCTACTCCTCTCCAAGAAAATAAACCATCAGCTGATACTTCCCCTTCTTTAACACCCAAACGTTGTTCGATATGCTTCATAATCTTCTCTGCCCCAACTAAGCAACATGGCCCCGTTCGACACACCTCCAATGCATACTTGCCTTGCGGTTTTAAAAAATACATGGTATAAAATGTGGCTACCTCATACACCTCAATCGGTTTAATCTGTAAAAAGTTAGCTATTTTGTCCATAGCATCTGTACTCAGCCATCCAAATTCTGCTTGCACCTCATGAAGAATGGGCAACAAAGCAGACTTTTGCTTACCTACAGGATAACGACTAACAATCTCGGCACATTTTACCAAGAGCGTTGCAGAAAATTCTACCGGAAGGTTCTCTTGTACACTAAGCATCTAATTCTCCCGCTATTACGTTTAAACTACTCATATTTAAAATTGCATCCGACAGCAACATTCCTGCACTCATCGGTGCAAACATTTGATAATTTACAAAAGAAGGTCTTCTGAAATGAAGTCTATATGGTGTACGACCACCATCATGAATTAAATAAAATCCTAATTCTCCATTTGCACCTTCTACAGCATGATAAACTTCAGACTGCGGTGTTTCCCATTCCCCCATCACAATTTTGAAATGGTATATTAATGCCTCCATATTGTTATAGACTTGCTCTTTAGGAGGTAAATAAAATTCGGGAACATCAGCATGAAATACACCTGCAGGTTCTTTAGCAATTTTATCCAATGCCTGTCTAATAATCTTTAGAGATTCGTACATTTCTGCATTACGCACCATGAATCGATCATACACATCACCATTTGTACCTACCGGAACTTCAAAATCAAATTCTTCATACGAACAATAAGGTGACACAACGCGCACATCATAATCTACACCAGTAGCTCTCAAAATGGGACCTGACCAGCTATAGTCCAACGCTTCCTCCGGGGTAACACCTGCAACACCCGCTGTACGCTCTATAAATATTCTATTGCGAACGAATAATTCCTCAAACTCTTTCAATACAGGAGGATATCGTTCTAAAAACTCTTCGATCTTTTGGAAAGCAACTTCATTGAAATCACGTTCAAAACCACCAATTCGACCAATATTTGTTGTCAACCGCGCACCACAGATTTCTTCATAAATTTCGTAGATGAATTCACGTTCTTGCATAACGTATAAAAATCCCGAAAACGCACCCGTATCTACCCCCAAAATACCATTACATATAATATGATCAGCAATACGTGCCAATTCCATCACAATTACACGCATATACTGCACACGCTTGGGAATCTCAATTCCTAATAACTTTTCCACCGTCATGTGCCACCCAATATTATTTATTGGCGAAGAGCAGTAGTTCAAACGATCTGTTAACGGTGTAATTTGGTAAAAAGGACGATGTTCTGCTATTTTTTCAAAAGCACGGTGAATATAGCCTATTGTTGACACCCCACTCACGATACGCTCACCATCGATCTGCACTACATTTTGAAACACACCATGTGTTGCTGGGTGCGTAGGACCGATATTAAGGGTAATTAATTCGTCTTGTGGATCGTTGTCTTCGAAGACAGGTCTATTGGGTGTTATTTTGGTTATCGGGCTGCTCATCTAAGTAAATTCAATTATCGGCCAAAATAAAAATCTTTCTTATCTACTCTATTTGGATCTTCCAAAGGATGTTCTTTTCGCATTGGAAAAACATCTAACTCATCCATATTCAATATGCGACGCAAATCAGGATGACCCTCGAAATTTATTCCATAAAAATCATACGTCTCTCTTTCCATCCAGTTTGCTCCCTTCCAAATATTTGTAACAGTAGAAATAGTAGGATTACTACCATCTAAAAATACCTTTATTCGAATACGTATATTTTGAAACAAATTATGAAGATGATAAACTACTGCAAATTCTTTATCTTGCTTTGGATAATGTACCGCAGTAATATCAGTCAAATAATTGAAACGTAATGATTCTTCATCCTTAAGATAAATCAACAATTCAGTTATCCTTGATGAAATCGTTGACACAGTCAATAGATCGTATGGTTCACCCAAAATCTCAATATCTTGACCAAACTTTCCAGTCAAATTATCTACAATAAATTGATTAGTTAACTTATCCATTACTCGTCGCTATTCCATATTTCTCCAACAATGCTTTGTATTCTGGCGTATTACGTCTATTTAAAGACTCATTCTTTACAATTTCTTGTAATTTCAATACACCATCCAAAATTGCTTCTGGTCTAGGTGGACAACCAGGAACGTAGACATCCACAGGTATAATTTCATCGATTCCCTGCAGTACTGAGTATGTATCAAAAATACCTCCACTTGATGCACAAGCCCCCACTGCAATGACCCATCTAGGTTCGGCCATTTGTATATAAACTTGTTTAAGTACGGGCGCCATTTTCTTAGCGATAGTACCCATTACCAAAAGCATATCAGCTTGACGAGGTGAAAAACTTGGTCTTTCCGCACCAAACCTTGCCAAATCATAAGTAGATCCCATCGTAGCCATAAACTCAATACCGCAGCATGAGGTGGCAAATGGCAATGGCCAAAGTGAATTAGCACGTGCTAATCCAATTGCTTTATCTAACGTAGTGGCAAAAAATCCAGCTCCTTCCACTCCTGGAGGCGCCTCGGACAAGGTGACGTTGCTCATAATAAAGTATTCTTTCCTCAGTTTATATAGGTCTCAATTTAATATTTTTATTCCTTAAATTGATAAACGGAATGTTATTTAGAACAGTTCTAATCCCAGTCTAATGCTTTTTTCTTAATTACATAGATAAAGCCCAACAATAGCAATCCCATGAAAATAAACATCTCAATCAAGCCCTCAAATCCAAACTCCCTGAAGTTAACTGCCCATGGGTACATAAAGATGACTTCGACATCGAATATTACAAAAAGGATAGCCACAAGAAAATATTTAATGGAGAATGGTTGTCTAGCATTACCGATTACTTCTACCCCCGATTCAAATGCAGTTAGCTTATTTTCAGTACGTACTTTTGGTCCTATTAGATGTGTTCCAATAATTGTTGTAATACCAAAACCAGCTGCCACAAAAAGTTGAATTAATATCGGTAAATAGTCAATTGGAAGATTTTGAGCTTGCATATTTTCCATAATATAATTTAGTTTATCAGTTGTGGAACAAATATATAACTTTTATCAAAAAATAAAAGGGGAAACTGAAATCAGTTTCCCCTTTTAATAAAGTATTTATAGTTACTCAATTAGATTACATCTTTCAATGCTTCTAAATATTGTGTCGCAACCTCATCAGTTGGAGTTAAAGCAACCGCCTTTTTAAACAATTCTGCAGCAGCTTTATAATCTTCTTTTAAGATATAAGAATAACCTACAACATTATACACGTCAGTTAATTTTACTATCTCATCTTCTGTCAACTGTGCACCTGCAGATTGCTTGTCTGTTAAAAATTTAGCCAAATTATTAAAATCAGCAATATACAAACCTTTATGCAATTCAGGTTTTTCAGGATCAATTACATCTAACCCATAGTTGCTATACCCTTTGATGTACATAGCATTAACTTTGTAGTCTGCAGCAGCTGAATCTGTTGAATTAATAACAACATCCAAAGCTTTAATAGCGTCATTGAATTCTTTAGTAGCGTCTTCACCAGCCTCTTTTTTCTTATTACCAGCACGGAAACTTGCATCACCAACTAAGAAGTTTGCTTCATAATACCATGGCTTATCTTTTTGCTGAGCAGGTACATTAAAAATTGCAGCTGCAGCCTCGAAGTTTTGAGCATTGAATGCATTTCTTCCGTAACCATCAACTTCATTTATCAATTCAGCATTCATCTCTAATGCCTTACCTAAATAGTTAAGACCTTTAGCTTTGTCACCTGCTTCAATGTTTGCAAATCCACCAAATAAGTAATCAAATTCGATCAAACGATTTTCTTCTGCTCCAGCAAACAATTTATCGAAATAGCCTACAGCTTTAGCAGCATCTTTATCTTGGTTAATAGATATTAAACCTAAATAACGATACACTTTAGCATCCACACCTGGTACATTTTCCAATTGAAGTGCTACAGTTTTTAACTCATCGTATTTTTGACCAAACACCAAGAAGTCAGCGTAACGCACTAATGCATCAGATGATTTATCACCTGTCACCTCTAGGTATTTTTTATAACTACCTACAGCTTTAGCTACTTGAGCTTCGTATGCAGCCTTTTGCTCATCTGTATTATCTGGCAGACGTTTAGCGATTTGTAATTCTGTCTCCGCAATTTCACGATAAACAGGACCATAAGTCGGGTATTCAGTCGCTATTGAATTGTATGACTCCAATGCAGCGTCAAATGCAAATGCACGACGAGTGATTAACGCTTGTTGAACTTTAGCTTTTACCAAATTTGGATCAATATTCAACGCATCACGGTAGCTAATGTATGATTGACTATTTTCTCCCAATCCTAAATACGCATCACCTAATGATACGGGAACTAAAGCATCTTTAGGGTTTTTCGATTTCGCTTGAGATAAATAATCTACAGCTTTTGCATAATCCGGCTTTGGCGCCTCAACATAAGCTTTTCCTATATAATATAATGGCAAATAATCTTTTTTACCTAATGCCGAAGCCGCTTGTGTGAATTTCTGTTCTGCAGATGACGCATTGTTCTTTTCTAAATCAACAATACCTAAACCAACAGTATTCAAAGCCTCTTTAGGAGCATTTGTCAAACCATTATTAAATGCCAAAGCTGCTGAATCCAATTTATCATTAACTAGATAAACTTGACCTAAATAAAAATAATTCAGTCCATCCTTTGGTTTCTTTGTTACCAAATTCTGTAAGATGCCTTTAGCTTTATCGTATTGCTCTGCATCAATAGCTGCTTGTGCGTCTTTTAAACTTTGAGCACTAGCAGTGCTTACAACAGCTCCTGCCGCTAATAAACTCAAAAACAATTTGCTTTTTGTTATCATTATATTTATGTTTCTTAGTTATTTTACTAATTTATGTTATCTCTAATTATAATTTCTCTTCCTGGCATTATAGCAGGCAATAAACCTGATTTTAATACAATTCGTTGCCCTCTATCTCCTGTCATAAAAGCTGAAAACCCCATCCCCAATCCTAAGTTCGGTTGGTAATTTAACACTTTTAACTCTCTTTTTAAGGGATATTCCCCGGTAGAAAGAGATGCCTGCGAAGGCTTAACATATTTTGGTGAACCCAAAGTATCATTCAGCACGCTCAAGATACGAATTTTATCCTTTTTTAAAAAGCTTCTTTCCAAAGATAAATATTGATTAAAACTTAGTAATCCAATTTTACCATTCCCTTCTGCTACCGTAGACAAAACACCCTCAGCGTCATTAGCTACTTCCAAATATGTATTAGCTATTTTTTGAAGCTTACCATATTCTCTAAAATATCTAACCAAACTTGAATTCGGATTGTCTATAACCAATTTCGTATTGCGGATATTAGTACCGCTCATTAAATCGATAATGTCTTGACTCTTTATTGTTGAATCAACATCCAAACTACCTATCAATACTACAGCATCATAAGCGAACGAATAAATTCGTGGCGTAATAGATCGTTGTTCAAACGATTTACGCTCCTCCGATGTCAATTCTCGCGATAATATGATCATGGCTGCGTCTCCTTTAATTAAATCATTAACGGCTTGGACTTCTGGCTTGCCTACTAAATCAATCTTCGCATTATAATACGAGCTTTCAAAGACCTCCTTTTGTTCTAAAGCTATCGGCATTAACGTTTCATCTACCAAAACCGATATATTGCCTGATAAAATGTCATCCTTCTTATTTTCATCTCTTGAATTGTTACTACAAGAAATGAAAAAAATAAAAGCTGTTAACATATATACTATTCTATAGAACAAATTCATTACCAATATGATTAACTTTTGAAAAAAAGGATTAATCCTTAACATTTTTTAACGTATAAAATTATTTTGCCACAATCTAGCAAAACGCATAAAAGAATATACAATGAGTAATATTCCAAACATATTCTTATATGTTTTGTCAATTTCAATTGGAAAATCTTTCCAAAAGATTATTAGGAGCCCTACAATGAAATAAAAGAAAAACATGCATAGGCCTAAAATAGACAGAAATCGCTTTGTTGGCGATTTCTGTCTAAATTTATTGGTATTCATTTCTGAATTATTCATTACATATTTGATAAATCCAAACGAATAGGAAGTGAATACGCAACACGTACCGGTCTACCATTTTGAATACCTGGACTCCACTTCTTCGCTCTTTTCAAAACGTTAATAGCTGCTTGTCCTGTACCATATGATAAATCACGCGCTACTTTAATGTCTGTCAATGAACCATCTTTCTCTACAACGAAAGTAACTTGTACTGTTCCTTTCACACCAGCATCAATTGCTGACTGAGGGTATTGATAGTTATCTCCGATCCATTTACGGAACGCATTTAGACCACCTGGTGGCTCTGGTTGAATTTCCACGGATTGGAAAATCTCTTCACCTGTACCTGTACCACCTTCAACGCCTTTCGTACTACCAGTTGCAGCACCAGCTACATCTTTTGTACCCCATTTACCTTCAGTAGTGATACTTCCGCCTTTCATACCTTTCATCGCCACTGGACCGATGAGTTTTTTCTTATCAGTAGCTTCCTCTACTGTTGCTACTTCTTCCGTCACAGCCTTTTCTTTAGGAACTGGCTTAATCTCTGGAAGAGCTACAACATCTAAAGCGGGCTTAGATTCTGCAATCTTTGGTGCTTCTTCTTGTACAGGCGGCTTTTCCTCTTCAGGTAATTCTTCAGCCAAATCCTCTAGCGTAACTTCTTCAGTAAATGCTACTTCTTCCTTAGGACCTTCTTCACTTTTGAAAAGGTCTAAATTCAAAGCTTTTGGTAAACTGAATACGGTCACCACAGCTACTACAATAGCTAGTGCAGTATTAGTTGCTTTTGGACCCATCTTACGTAGCTCATAAGCACCGTAAGCTTTATTCCTGTTCTCGAAGACAACATCAAGCCACTCACTTTTAAATATATTTAATTTTCCAAACATATTATTATTAGTTTATGAGAACCTATACAACAACTAATCGTTGTACAAATTTTCTTTTTTCAATAGCTCAATTTCTTCGTTCATGATACGGTTAGATATCATATAACGCTTAATGTCTACAATCTTCATTTCATCCAACGCATCAATAATGTTGCGTGTAACTGATTTTTCACTAGGACGAATTACAACGATAATGTCTTTGCCGCCAGCTTGTTGTGGAACAAGTTTTTGCATTCTCATTAATACTGCACGCAATCCTTCTGCGCTATAATCAATCACTGCAGGAGCTTGAAGTGGATTCTTAACATCTCCTTGATACCACACCAGCTTATCATCTGATCCTAAAACCAATGTTACACTACGATGCTCATCTACGTCTACATCAGTATCTTTATCTGTTTCAACGTTTTTGTCTGGCATCGCTACGTCCATAGCTTGGGGCTTATTCAAGGATGTTGTCAACATAAAGAATGTAATCAATAAGAACGCCAAATCCACCATGGCTGTAAGATCTACCTTACCCCCATTTTTCTTGGCTCTTACCTTTCCACCTTTACCCTTTTTACCGGAGTCTTGATTTAATTCTGCCATTTAAATATTATTATTAATCAGCTTTAAGGCCAGTAACGAAACTGAACTTATTTTGTTTCTGATTACGTAATGTCTCAATTATTAAATTCAAACTTGGAAATTTCTCATCCGCATCAGATTTGATTGCTACAGTCATTAGTTCAATATCGTCTGGATCTTTACCATCCTCTAATGCCTTATCTTTCAAAATCGTAGCTGAAGCTATACGAGCCTGCTTAACCCATGAAAACAACTCATTTGAAGTAGTCTGCGTTGAGTCAACAGGAATTCCACTTTGTCTTTCTGCCGTTCTTTCTGATTGATCTGCTGCCAACAATGTCTTCATTGTCTTCATGTTTACACCAAAATCCTCAAGATTTTTGAACTTACCGTACTCTTCTGGAGTGAATTCTACACCGTAAATGCTAGCCATTTGTTGCAATGTCTGTACACGTACATTAGGATCACTCATACTGAAGAATACTTTACCTTCATCTCCTACTGTAATTACAGCCAAATTACCATCAGGCAATTTTGCTTGTGAATATGAAGGCGCTGTATCAACCGTCAGGGTTTCAGGAGTCCTAGCAGTTGCTGTAAGAACGAAGAATGTAAGAAGCAAGAAAGACACGTCACACATCGCCGTCATGTCGATCGATGTACTGGCTCTTTTTACTTTTGCTTTACCCATTTCTTTACCTTTTATATATTAACAACTCTATGTCTTAATCTAATGATGCTTTATTATTTCATTTTCCATAAAAAAAATTGAAATAATTTTTAAAACATCTTACTTGTGGTTAGCAGCGTACGTTTGTACGATTGAGAAACCAGCCTCGTCGATAGAATAAGTTAATTTGTCAATTTTTGCAGTTAAGATATTGTAGAATACAATTGCAAAAGTAGAACATGCGATACCTGTAGCCGTATTGATAAGGGCCTCAGAGATACCGTTTGCTAATTTAGCTGAATCTGGAGCACCACCTGTTGCTAATGCAGAGAAGGCCTTGATCATACCTGTTACTGTACCTAATAGACCTGTTAATGTACCGATAGAAACTAATGTAGCTAATACGTTTAAGTTTTTCTCTAACATTGGCATTTCTAATGCTGTAGTCTCTTCGATTTCTTTTTGGATAGCTAAAGCTGATTTTTCAGCGTCTAATCCTGGATTAGCTTCAACGTCTTTATATTTCAATAAACCTGCTTTGATTACGTTAGCTACAGAACCTTTTTGTTTGTCACACTCAGCGATAGCTGAATCAATGTTTCCAGTTTTTAATAATGATTGTACCTTTCTAACGAAATTACCTACATTTCCTGTACCTGAAGCTTTACCAATAACGATAAAACGCTCAATTGAGAAAACAAATACCATCAAAAATAAACCGATAAGAACTGGTACGATCACACCAGCATGGTAAACCATACCACCATAGTTACCTGGAAGAGGTTGGTTTTCAGGATTTCCATCGACAAAATTTGAAGGATTTCCCATCACATATTGCCAGATTAAATAACCAACTATGAAACAAATAACGATTGCTAAACTCGCAAATAAATTACCTGAATTGCCGCTTTCTTGCTGTGCTGGGCTAGTAGTTTTTGGTGCGTTTGCCATTTTTACTAAGTTTTAGATTTTTACTGTTGTTTAATTATTATGTTTAATTCTATTAAAATAATGCAAATTATTGACATCATTCTGACTATTGTCAAAACAAATATACTATTTTGATATAAAATTCAAATTTTTTCAACCCGTTTTTTATTATTCTTTTATGGACTACGATAAGAACGATCAGCGCGGTAATCCTATCCTCATGCGTGATTAAAAACCCAAATCCATCTACTGAATATTATGCAATAAAAACCATTTTTTTTTGCATATCCAAATTAATAAATAGTTAACACCAAAAAATAAGTAACCAAACACTCACTTTGAATTTTAACACCTTACGCTTCGGACAAACAACCGGACTTTGTAACATTCTTTATATAAACGACTTAAGAACGACAATATTGTTATCCCCCAACAAGTTTTACTTGATAGTCAAGACTTTTCAATAATTCAAATATCTTTTGTTTAAAGTCACCTTGTATCAGTATTTCGCCTTCTTTGGCACTTCCACCTACCCCACATTTTTGTTTTAATATTTTTGCTAGATCTTGTAAATCGTCATCTGTACATATAAAACCTGAAATTAAAGTAACTACTTTTCCTTTTCTAGACTTTTTATCCAGCTCAACACGAAGTTTTTGTTGCTTAGCGGGTAAGCTCTCTATTATTTCAGTATTATCAGATTCATACTCAAAAGTTGAATCTGTCGAATATACTATACCTTCAAACCTTTGTTTCTTTTGCTTAGCCATTGTATTTTATTCTTAACAAATTATTTTTAATGAACGTGGCTTTACACATATATTCAAATCACCAACCATAGTAATTGGCTCTCCATCGACATGCAATGGGCCATCTTCCTTACGTTTTATTTTAATATCCCTTCCTGGAATAATTTCAACATATTCAGATTGATCAGCCGATCTATTAAATAAATGAAAAACCATCATGGGTAACGTATACATTGGGAACTTATGCACAATACATACATCCAAGACCCCGTCAGTAACAGACGCATTTGGCGCTATATAGGCATTGTTTCCATACTGCGGAGAGTTTGCTACGGAGATCATAAAAGCCTCTCTTTCATACGATACACCATCTATTACCAACTCATATCGACAAGGCTTATAATTACTTATGACATTAATGGCCGAACGAAGATAACCGATTGGACCTCTGACAGAATCATTTGCAAACCTATCCGATACAGAGGCGTCAAATCCCATTCCTGCAATATTAAAGAAAGGCTTATCATTAATGAGGCCGCAATCCACGTCAACAGTTTCAAAACGATTCAGCCTATTAATTGCTGATGTTTCGTTCATAGGTATACCCAAATACAAGGCTAAACCATTACCAGAACCTTCTGGAATAATTCCCATGGGGATATTAGTCCCCAGAAGAGCTGATCCCAACTCATTAATTGTCCCGTCACCACCAACTGCTACCACGGCATCATAGCCTTCCTTGATTGCCATTTGACCTAATTCATACGCATGATTAGGACCAGATGTATGTTGAAATGTTGGCTTGAACTTTCCCATATCCAAGACTTCCAAAACTTTCTTATTAAAGGCTGTCTTTTTCTTCCCCCCCGAAATAGGATTAATTACAAAAAGTATCTTCTTCTGTTCTTCCATATCAATATTCAACACAGTAAATATAAACCAATTTAATAACGTACAAAAATTAATAATATAGGATTCATTTATTGTGATAATAATAAAAGAGTTGTAACTTTGCGACCAAATAAAAATGTGGACTGATTTGCATTTTACAAATCTGAAGTAAAAAGGGAGATTGCAACCACGAAAAAAAAGTGCTAAAAACCATTCTACTATTCGTTTTTCACTTCTATCTTTTCGATAGCACCTCCATTTTATTAGTGTTTTAAAACAAAAAATAAATATGGCATACTTATTTACATCCGAATCTGTATCGGAAGGCCATCCTGACAAAATTGCCGATCAAATTTCAGATGCTCTAATTGACAATTTCTTAGCTTGGGACGAAGATGCCCGCGTAGCGATAGAAACATTGGTAACAACAGGACAAGTTGTATTAGCAGGAGAGGTAAAATCAAAAATATATCTTGATGTTCAGAAAATCACACGTTCTGTAATCGAAAAAATAGGCTACACAAAGTCCGAATATATGTTTGAAGCAAACTCATGCGGCGTATTATCCGCTATCCATGAGCAATCAGCAGACATTAACCAAGGTGTTGACCGCACTACGAGACAAGACCAAGGCGCTGGAGACCAAGGGATCATGTTCGGATATGCAAGTAACGAAACTGAGAACTATATGCCATTGGCATTAGACTTATCTCATCGTTTATTATACGAATTGGCTAATTTGAGACGTGAAAACGATGCAATCACATATTTGCGTCCAGATGCGAAATCACAAGTCACGCTAGAATATAGTGATGACCATAAGCCTCAACGTATTGATACTATTGTCATTTCAACACAACATGATGATTTTGACACGGAAGCAACTATGCTAGCGAAGATCACAGAAGACATCAAAAACATCTTGATACCGCGTGTAAAGGCACAACTGAAGCCTGAACTTCAAGCTTTATTTACAGACAATATCAAATTCCATATAAACCCTACTGGAAAGTTTGTAATTGGAGGTCCTCACGGTGACACGGGGCTTACTGGTCGAAAAATTATCGTGGATACATATGGTGGCAAAGGCGCGCACGGCGGTGGTGCCTTCTCGGGTAAAGATCCATCAAAAGTAGATAGATCTGCAGCATATGCAACTCGTCATATTGCGAAAAATCTAGTTGCAGCTGGCGTTGCTGATGAAATATTAGTACAAATATCTTATGCTATTGGCGTTAAAGACCCAATGGGAATTTACGTGAACACCTACGGAACAAGCAAAATAAGTGCAACCGACGGGGAAATAGCGAACAAAATATCTGAAGTATTCGATATGACGCCTTATGGCATCGAGACTCGCTTAGGTTTACGCAATCCTATATACTCAGAGACAGCCGCGTATGGCCACATGGGTAGAACAAATAAGACTGTAACTAAGACTTTTGAAAATTCAAACGGAGAATCTAAAACTATAGAAGTAGATTTATTTACTTGGGAAAAGTTAGATTACGTTGATAAAATTAAAGAAGCTTTTAATATTTAAGCATAAAAGAGGCTGTCTAAAAAGGTCTGTTAATTAAAGAGCCCCGTCATTAAAAAATAATGGCGGGGCTTATGTTTTTTGTCCTCAATTTTTTGTAAATTGAGGTGCACCCAAAAAACGATATGAAAGTACAAT
>NZ_JADEYP010000039.1 GCF_020295405.1 Sphingobacterium bovistauri | reverse complement strand
AAAGGAGGGGTATTGCCTCAAAAACAATCGAATTGGGATGCTAGAAAACCAAATAGCAAGTCCAAGTAGGTTAAATCTTTAACAAGGCCATTAAAAAGCAAACTTCCAGAAATCCTTTAAACAAAAATGACTGAGTAAGGTAAATCATATACTCAGTCATTTCTTTAAGTCTCATTAAAAGTTGAGACTTTTTCAGTGCCCTCGGTTACTCAGGGATCTTTTTTTACCCGTATGTCATCAAACAGTCTGTAAAATGTTAAACATCTGTTAAATCAATATTTGTAAATAATATTGGTATAATATTAGTCGTTATACTAGTAATTCATAATTTAGGTTAATAATTGGTTAGTTAGAAATGTCTGGAGTTCCCCGCTTCAGACATTTTCTTGTTTACAGCAATTAACACCAAAATCAAATTTACCTCTTGGATAATAATTATTCTATAAATTGCTTTAATTTGGAGAATGATGTTAAAAATTGTTAAACGATAATTTTAACACAATATTGGCACAGAAATGGTCGTTATACTAGTAATTCATAATTTAGGTTAATAATTGGTTAGTTAGAAATGTCTGAAGTTCCCCGCTTCAGACATTTTCTTTTTATTATAAAGTTTCTTTCAACCATCCAAAAAACTCACGCTGCCACACTTGTGCATTATGACCAGATAACACCCAGTGGTTTTCTTCTGGTAAGTACACGAAACGACTTTTGATTCCCTTTAATTGCGCTACTTGAAAAGCTTCTTGTCCTTGACCTACAGGCACTCGGTAATCTTTTCCTCCTTGGAAAATCAAAATTGGCGTGTTCCATTTGTCTATATGTTTTATAGGGTTAAAATCTTGGAATGTTTTGTTATTCGTTTTATCCCAATATGGACCTCCTAAATCATAATTTGCAAAGAATAGCTCCTCAGTTGTACCGTACCATGATTCCATATTAAATAGACCACAATGCGAAATAAACGATTTAAAACGTCCATCATGAACTCCAGCAAGCATAAATACTGAATACCCGCCGTAACTAGCTCCTATAGCCCCTATCCTATCATTATCCACGTAAGATTCTTTTTTCAAATCATCTATTGCTGACAAATAATCACGAATAGGTTGTCCTCCCCAATCTTTTGAAATATCTTTATTCCACTTCGTACCCCAGCCTGGCATACCACGACGATTAGGAAGAATCACAATATAACCTTGTGAAGCCATTAATTGAAAATTCCAACGAAATGAATACCCCTGTGTAGTAGCCGACTGCGGACCTCCTTGACAGAATAATAATGTTGGATATTTCTTTTTGGGATCGAAATCTGGTGGATAAATCACCCATGAAAACAAATCCTCGCCGTCGGAAGCTTTAGTAAATCGTCCCTCCACTTTCGTTTCTTCAAATTGAGCATATTTCGCATCATTCACAGTTGTGATAGGCGAAAGTAATTTTGTTTTTAAATTGAAAAGATAGATTTCAGTTGCTTGCGTCATTTTTGTGGATGTAACCACTAGACCACCTTTTGTTTCACCTACGATACCTGACACATCAAATTGACCATTACTCAATTGTTGAATTACTGGCAAAGAGCGTATATTTAAATTCGTAGGTACATCAACGACAAAGAGCTGTACCGTCCCTTTTGTAGGTGCAACAAAATAAATTCTTTTGCCATCCTTGCTCCATGTAAATGAATTTACTGTTTCATCCCAATGACCTGTTAAATTCAATTTTGCACCTGATACAGCATCCACTACGATGATGTCATTTTTATCAGCCTCATAACCGTCCGTTTTCATACTCATCCATGCGAGTCTGTTTCCAGCAGTATTATATATAGGGTGATTATCATAACCGAGCATTCCATCAGTTAAATTGCTAGTGACCTTTGTTTGTAAATTATACTGATAAATATCAGTATTAGTACTTGTAGCATAATCATTGCCATACTTCTTTTTACAGACATATAATACCGATTTGCTATCAGGAGCCCAAGTGAAATCTTCAGAGCCACCAAATGGAGCTGTAGGGCTATAGAATGGTTGTCCTTCCAATAAATCTATTGCTTCGCCAATTTTACCATTTTCATAACTAGCGACAAAAGGATGATTAAAACGACCATCATTTTCTGAATCCCAATGACGATAATCTAAATTGTCATAGATGTAGACATTTGATTTTGTTAGGTCAACATATTTATCTTTACTGTGATTCTTGTTAATTAAAACTTGTTTACTATAAATAATATGCTTCTTATCAGGTGAAAGCTTCACATTTGACAAGCCACCTTCAACATCAGTCAATTGTACAGGAGATGTACCACTTAGATTTTTCTTCCAAATTTGGCCTTTGTAAAGGTAGATAACATCATTGTCAGAAGTAATTTCGACCACCGACTCTCCTCCAGATTCATTTGTAAATTCCTTTCCTATACCGCCTTGTGTAGGAATCGTGTATAAGTTTTTTTCAGATTTATTTTCTTCGAAAGAATAATTTGAAACACCATAAATCAAGATTGATCCATCCGCACTCAAACCTTCTGCAGACACCCTACCTAGTTTCCAAAGGTCTTCAGAGCTCATCACTCTCTTGTTTAAGTAATTATTTATTTTACTTGTCAAAACCGATTTTTCAATATTCTTTTCTGGTGCACGTTGCCCCATTGCTGATGCCCCCATAAGTAATAAAACAGTTAAGATTGAAACTCTATTCATCATCAAATATTTTTTAAGATGCAATATAAGAAAAATGAGGGGGCTTATAAAATAGCAAAGGCTTAAGATAAACTTAAGCCTTTGTAAAAATAAAAAGCATATACTACTTCCAACTAATCATTTTCTTCAATGAAATAACCGGCTTTGTATTTTTAACCACCATTTGCAAATTCTTTTGCTCCTGTTGATTATAATAAATTGAACGTGTTGAAGACACTGTTGCTACCAAATTCCCTTTGTTATCAACTACAGGGCCACCACTCGAGCCTGCTGCATAATCAGCAGTAATATCCATTTCCGCTACACTAAATGTTTGGAAACGAGACTTAGGACTCATATAATTTCTAACAACATTTCCACCTGTAAAATAATATAACATTTGGTTTGGATGTCCCATTACAAATATTTCATCCCCTTGCTTTGCTGCATTACCTAAAGGCAAAGCTTTTAACTTATCTCCTTTTGTATCAACTCGAACAATGCATAAATCGGCAGCTTCATTACTAGCCAAAATTTCTGTTACTAAATAAACATTTCCGTTGGATGTTTGAATTGGCATCGCCAAATTCTTACGACCTTCTGATTTAGTAAATGATTCCACGACATGATGATTCGTTACAATTATACCATCTTCATCAATTACATAACCTGAGGCAGGGTTAACGTGTGTTAAATGACATCTACCACAATCGTAAGCCATGCCAAAAACCACTGTGGATTCTTTAACTAGTGTCGCCAATTCAGCCTGTGTTAATGACTTATTCAAAGGGTTCAATTTCTTAACTTTTGCAATCTTCCCTTCAGCTGCAGTCAATTGTAACTTTGCTTGCGTCGTGTCTAAATATGTAGAGTTCTTTAAAAGTTCTCCCGATTTCTTTTCCAAAGTTTTCATCCATTCCGTCACATCCATATATAAATTTTCGTCATTTGGATTATGAACCTGAGCTTGTGAAAAACTAAATGCAGCACAAAATACAGCACTGAAAAATAACTTGTATATACTTACCTTAAGCATAGTAATTATGGTTTTTAATTTAAATTTCCATAAAAATAATTATTTTAATAGAAGATAACTGCAAACCATTTGTAAAAGAAATGATAGATTTATAATCATATCTATTTTAAAACCTATCGATTTTCGAATAAATTCCACCTATTAAATTCTTTAATGAAAACTAGCCTAGAACTTCTCTAATTATTGAGTTAATTCAAAATAATTTATTGAAATAACAGAAACTCCTCTTGAACAGAAAAACCGAACTTATCTTCTGCTTTTATTGTAATAGAAATAGGCTGTTTTTCGACTGAAAAATCACCCTCCGCAGTCCAAATATGATTTGATGCACGTGCACGTAATGGATTCACCGTATTATTTAATGTAGGATAAATTTTACTTTTATTGCTTTTCACAATTTGAGATACATAAGGATCAACCATCCGATTTTTCTTCATTACCTTCCATTCGCCATCATTTATTTTATACTGAACCAATGTACTATCAGATGCGCCGAAAATATTTGCCACCATTTGATTACTATCCAAACTAAGTGACATTTGCTTTGATTCATCTAATCCAACAACTTTGTATTTGAAAGAATAGTCCGTGTGATCAAAATCAATTACAAAGTAGCCTCTTGGAGTGCCACACTGCATTAACGCTTCGGGGATTCCTTCACTATTTTTTTCTCCTCGCCACCATGTTCCACATGTTGCACCAGCTCCTATCTCTTGAATATTACCGTTACTAAATACATGTCTACTTACAACATGGGTATGTCCTGACAATATTAAAACCTTGTCATAACCTTCTAAAATTTTAAAAAGCTCCTCACGATTTTTTGTTCCATACATCGGAATATGCTGACTAATAACTAACGTAGTCTTTTTATCAACATGAGATAAATCATTTTTAATAAAAAGTAATTGATCTGCACTTATTCTGCCCTCATAATTTCGTTTTCCTGTCGAATACACATTATTGAGAACTATAAAATGCACTTTTCCGCAATTAAATGCATATGTATCAGCTCCAAATTTCTGATTAAACACAGTATTCATTGCAGATTCATTGTTGACATTACGATCATGATTACCAGGCAATGCCCATGATGGCGTTTGAGTTTTTTCTAATAAAGATTTTACATTATCTAACAAGTCCAATTTATCATTCACTAGGTCACCTAAAATGATATTAAAATCAATAGTATTTGAATTTGACAATTCAGTCCCTATACTTTTCGCGGCATAATTCAATTCTTCGCTATTGTCAATTTGAATATCACCAATAGCTCCTATTGTAAACTTATTTTTAACAACGTTAGGCTGAATCAAAAAATCATAAGATTTGTGAACATCAATAAGGCTATCAGGATGAAAAAATAAATAATTCGCATTTATAATATTAGAATTTTGTTTAGTTATTAACTTATATTTTGAGGATAAAATAGGGAATAAAGACTGCCCCTTTTTAATACATAAAGTATAGTTCCCGTGCTTATCGGTTTCTATAATATCAATTCCATTTGAAATTAGAACCTTAGATATTCTCTTCTCATTTTTATCGATAATGCCATTTTTATTAATATCTAAAAACACCTTACCTCTAATCTCAACTTCAGTTTCTGTAGATTGAGATAATACTATATTGAGATTTGATAAGAAAAAGAATGATAAACTAACTAACTTGATTATTTTTTTCATTATAGTGTATAGAATATAAAAGAAGCACCAATAGGTGCTTCTTTTGTAAAATAACAGTATTATAAAACTGGTATATCGTATTTAAATAAAACTACTCGACTATCTATAACAGTTGTCAAATACACTACACCCTCTTCCGAAATTCGCATTTCAAGTTTATTACCATTTGATGTAGATAATAGACTTGCTGGATTCCAGTTACCCGTCTCATTATTAAATGTAGTTACTTTGATCCCGTTATTAGCATCTGAATATGCAAAGAATATTCTTCCATCAGGATGCACTTTTACCGCTACATTATCTCTGTTGGCTGAACCACTTGTCGTTTGCGCTATACCATCGCCCAATTGCTTCCAAGTATTTCCATCCCAATGCATAACATATGTAGCATAACTAGGATTATTTGATTGGTAAGTTAGATACAATTGGCCATCTTCAGTTGCATCTAAATCAATATTAAGATTACCTGAATTAGAATTTGAAGGACCGACATTCATTTGTCCTACTAAAGACCAATTATCATTCAATAATTTATAAACAGAAGGCTTTCTAACACCAGTTCCACTCGTCAAATCCATCACAAGGTAATACAATACACCATCTCTACCTTTCACAATTTTAGACCAAAATCCTGTTGTAGAAGGTGCCATTGTACCTCCAGACCAAGCTCCATTACGGAAAGATTCAACATATGTACCTCTATTTGGAAATGGTGAAGCTGCTCTTGCAAAAATATAACCTAAGTAAGGGACATCATTATTATCAACAGCAATAGATAAATAATTTACACGATTAAATGTTGACTGTATTCCTCCCACATACGACCAAGCCCCATTTGTATATTTTTGAACTGTTCCATACTGAACATTAGTGCCCGCCAAATAATCTTTGTACGCAGCAAAAATATCTCCATTTTTTGCAAAGGTAAATGATACACCATCTATACGAGAATCAGAAAAACCAGTTTGATCACCTACACTAAACCAAGATGTTGACTCAGGATTGTACCCTGCCATTACAGCTTTGCGATCAAGGTCAGCACTTCCTGATCTTTGGATCATCACATAAGGTTGATTTGTTAATGGGTTAATCTCCACTGTAGAAGCTGTCGTAGAAACATTTAAAAATTCTGGCAACACTACTTCGGACCATACAGGAGCCGTTAATCTTCCGACATTGACTGTAAAAATCTCATCAGATTCCATTTCATCATCAGAAAGACTAATCTCTACTGCAGAAGTATAATCTACAGCTGTTTGCTTACTAACAAAAGCAGCACCATTATACTTTACTGTAGCACCATCTGTAGTGGTATAGCGCGCTACCAAAGAGGTAACATCGGCGTCGATTGGCAAATCAACATTGATAGCCAACTTAGTAATCGTTGCAGTATAATCTCTAAATAAAACTCCTTCATTATCTTCTGCATAAAATCCAAAACTCAAAATCGAAGCATTCTTTACACCTATAATACTATACTCCGAAACAGAACCTTCCGCACCAAATCTTATCACAGTAGGATTATTAGTATCTGACAAATCTATTGGCGTAACACCTGATTCGACAACTTTAGAACCTATAAAAGCGACATTTTTTGCTTGATTTAATCTAAAAGTAGGTACCGCAGCTTTTATATCTACAGCATTAGGAACACGTATATAGATCGTTTTCCCCTCTATTGTAGCGGACACACTTTTATTCAACCCTTCATTGCTTGAAGGTTCAAAAGTAAATGACTCTAAAACTATATCATCTGAAAAAGTAACATCCTTTTCACACGAAGTGAAGGTTGTTACAGTTAGGATGACTAACGTAAAAATTGCTAATAATCTTTTCATAATATTAGTTATTAATTTGTGCAGGCATCATTACAGCCTTAATTTGTTTTGCTTTTAATATTTTATCATGTATATAACGACTCATCTGTTCAGCAGTAATCGCATTCAATATTTTCTCATACTGGGTGAAATAATCCCAATTACTGAAATTAAAATAAACATGATTACGTAACTCGGCACTCCAGAAAGTGTCCTTGTCGTATTGTTTTTTATAAGCTTGCTGCATTTGAACTTTTGCATTTTCCAACTCTTCCGAAAAATAGGTTGGTTCCTTTACAATCTTATTCAATTCCACAAAAACCTGCTCGATTAAGAAATCTTTGCGCTGTGGCTCACAAGTAAAATTAACACGAGTTCTCATCAAATTAGTTGGTTCTGAGGTCGCACTTACATTAACCCCCACACCGTATACACCCGATTGTTCCTCGCGAAGATTCTTTCTCAATTTTACTTTAAGGATACTTTCAGCGATTTCATTCATCAAAATCTCTGGGTAATCATATTTACTATCGATAGTCTGAAAAAATAAATTAACAGTCGCTTTTTGTGCCTCACCTGCATAGACAAGAATATCTCTGTCTGCAGTATTTGTATATGAAGGAATTTGCTGATCAATTTGATAAGAATCTGCTGGAAGTGATGCTATATATTTCTCTACATAAGATTGTATTGAATCTGTAGCGATGTCACTTATTATTATGAAATCAAAATCTCTAGCTGAACCAAATCTTTCATTGAATACTGGAATTATCCCCTCAATATTCAATTCATTTTCAATCTTTTCAGCCGAAATTTTATTCTCATCAAAATCATCCGATCCTATTGCTTTACTAAGCTGATCTGTATAATCTTTAGACACGTCAAATTGCTTAGTTTGAGCTGCATCTATTGCTCTCTTTTTAATGCTATTAAAAACATTTTGATCAACTTTAGGAGAAGTCCATTTCAAATACATCAACTCAAACATCATTTTTACATCTTTGGATTTAGCACTTGCAGATAACCCTTCACGATGAGATGACATCATAAATGTAGCAGAAGCCGAATTACCCGTTAAAAATTTAGTCAACGCATTTCTATCAAATTTCCCCGCACCACTGTTACCTAAAATATTCTTTGTAAATGCTGCATTGACGTACTTCGAAGAATCTATAGCCGCATACCCCCCTTTTCTAAATCCAGTTAACTGCAAATGATTTTTGCGGGAATTACTAATTTTAACATATACATGAGCCCCATTAGACAAGTCCCATTTTTCAACATTAATTTGGTCAATCTTTGTTTTTCTAACGACTGACCCTGCAACAGGTTCTTTTGATAATAACTGCGTAGGGACTATAACTACATCTTTCCAAGGAGCAATAGTTTTATTTCTTGATTCCTCAAATAATCTTTTAAGAGTTGAGTTATTAGGTAATTTATCCTTTAGCCTTTCAGGTGCAGCTAATAGAATAACGGTATTCCCTGCTGAAAAATAATTAGCAATGTGCTTAACAATACGAACAGAGTCAACTGATTCTAATATGCGAATGGATTGGTCCTTTCTATTATTTTTATCCATCAAAATATCGCCATTGAAAAAATTATCTTTCAGCTGTCCTAGCAGTAAACTTGCATTTAAACTATTGTCATTCTCATTACTTCGACTTAATTGAGCAACCGCCTGCTTAGCATACGATGTAATCTCTTCAGATGTAAAGCCATATTTCACGATACGCTCCTTTTCTAATAAAAACTCAGCTATACCAGCCTCAATATTGTTTTCAAATAAAACAGCACCACCTATCGACAATCCATTATTCAACAATAAATCGGAGAAAGACATCGACGAACTTTTGTAATCGTCTGATTTTTGAGTTATACGATCAAAACGCTTTTTAATTAAAGCATTTGACATATTTCTCAAAATTCTATATTCCAAATCCGATACTGTTTTTAAAGGATTAATAGCAGGAAGTTTAGTAATATAAGTGAAATCTACACTTTTGGCTTCTTTATCAGTATAGATATTAAACAATGTATCTTTGTGTTCAGCTAATGCATATCTTTCCCTCTTCGCAGCTTTTTTGACTTTCTTGGCACGAGAAAATAGTTGTTTGATGATTTTTTCAGTTAGTTTTACATCCTGATTTGTCACCACGGCTATTCCCATCAAATCTGGTCTATACCAAGTTTTGTAAAAATCTACAATGGTGGGTCTTTGAAAATTTCTCAAAATATCTAAGGTACCAATCGGTTTGCGCTCAGCATATCTAGAATTATAAAAAATCAACGGTAAAGTCTGATCACTCATACGTGCTGAAGCACCTTGCTTGGTACGCCATTCTTCGATGATAATACCTCGCTCCTTCTCCAATTCCAAAGAATCAAAACTTAAATTATACGCCCAATCATAAACAATATCCAAAGCCTTAGACAAATTAGTTTGATCTTTGGTATCAATAGAAATTTTATACACCGTTTCATCATATGAAGTATGCGCATTCAGATCCGCACCAAATTTTACCCCTAAAGATTCTAAGTACGTAATGACTTGGTTTTTGGGATAATTTTCACTGCCATTGAAAGCCATATGTTCTACAAAATGTGCTAACCCCAATTGATTATCATTCTCTTGAAGACTTCCTGCATTTACAAATAGCTGAATAGATGTCTGTGCTTTATCAGAATTATCTGGATAGATATAGTATTTAAATCCATTCTTCAAGACACCACTTACCAATTTAGCATCTTGTTTCAACACCTGCCCACGAAGTTGACTGTTGCCTGCGATGACACAAGCAATAAGCAACAATACTATTTTTGTCAATCTATACATTTTATATTTTTACGATTTTTAACTCTGATTGATTTTTATCTGGACCTGGTAAACCAATCGTAATATCTTTATCATTCGAAATCAGCTTGATTGTAATCGAATTATCTTTAGATATATCAATTGGATTCTTTTTCCAAAGTATAGAAATAGGTATCTCAAAATATCCTGGTTTGAATACTAATTCTTTAGAAGAACTTAACAACTCAAAATCAATTCCCTCTTGCAATCCATTACCAACAATGATATCATACTTTAACGTAATAGGATCATATTGCATTTTGGCACTGAAGTATACTTTGTATTCAACAGTTTCATCACGTGTAGCTTGCACATTAACTTGCGAAGCTTGTCCAACATGGATATAGAAAAAAGGGTGATCATAAGGAGTGTGTAGTTCTTTATTACACGAGGTAACAAAAACTGTCATGACACTCATGATGAATATGGTGATTATGTTTTTCATTTGTTTAATTATTAACTGTTGGATTCGGTTTAATTAACTCGTTAGCATCTAGTTCAGTCTTTGGAATAGGCAACACGAAAATATCATTAGGATAAGAAATACTACACATACCCGCATTACAACCAGCTCCTCTGTTGACTGATTCCTTATAGCGGAAAATATCATAAAGACGATGACCTTCAAAACCTAATTCCTTACGTCTTTCGTTTTTAATGATTGTAAATAATTCTTCAGGAGAAGCGTACGATACTGAAATAGACTCAGGAGATTTATTCAATGCTCTAGCCTTAATCGTTTTGATATCTGCTACTGCCAAGTCATATTTTTGTTGCTTATAATAAGATTCTGCACGATTCAAAATCACTTCAGCCGAACGAATCACTTTATAATTAACTGGCCAAAGTGCATTAGAAACCCCTTCATATGTACCATACTTTAAAGTCTTGTTCCCTGAAGCAGTACTCGCAATCATAGATCTACGTACATCGTTTGCTTCAAAAAGATTTAGATAAGTCGAATTAGTACTTCCTAAAAAATTGACAGAATTATAAAAAGAAGCCATATATTGTGAAGATACACTTGAAGGATTCATTTGCCATAGCACCTCTGATTTTATGGAGCTAAAATCTGTACGTTGTGCATTGCTTATATACATATCTAAATAATCTACAGCAGGAACCAAATTATTTTTACCCGAATTGATTACTTCACTCGCATATTTCACAGCATTTTCATAATCACCCATATACAGATATACGCGAGACAAAAGTCCCTTTGCGGCATCGGCATTAGCATAAATTCTGTAATTATTCACCTGTGTCAACCCTTCTATACCTGCTTTCAAATCTGCAATAATCTGCGCATAAGTTTCTTTGACTGTAGCGCGTGCCAATTTTACTCCAGGCGCAGGTGTACGTAATGGTAAAGGGATACCCAAATGAGAAGCATCTGCTGTATAGGTGAAATGTTGACTATACACATTACATAACGCCAAAAACACCGTAGCTCTCAAAACTTGAGCTTCTGCTACATATTTCTGTAAAGATGCAGTCTCCACACCATTTAATCGTCCTGCCAATAACTCTTCTGCTCCTTCAATGACATTATTAATATTATTCAAAGCGGCATAACCATCGGCCCAAATAGTCATTGTTGAACCTGTGGCATCTTCTTCATTAAATATGTAACTATAGTCATTTAGCATATAATTACTTCCTGGCGTATTGATACGAGTCACATCATCTGCACGTAAATCACCATAAATTCCGTATTCAGATTGCATGAATTTCGCAACCAAACTATAACTACCAGTTAGTGCATCACGAACTCCATTGACATCAGCAAACAATTGTTCCTTTCCTAACTGTCCAATTGGTTCTATTTCTAAGAATCCTTTACCACAAGAACTAAAGATTAATGCTGTAGCTAGTAAAGTATATTTAAATATTTTCATTTTTTCTTCGGTTAAAATTGTACACTAATTGAGAATGAATAATTAGCAATTCTAGATTGATCTGCTACCATGTCATAAGTCTGTGTAAGCACTTGATTATCCGAGATCACATTTAATCCCTGTAAGTTGTTCAAATTTCTTCCCGTTCCTTTTTTCTTACTATAAGGAGTCCACATACCAAGGTTACTTGCCATAAGGGTAAAATTCACATTCGACACATGCAATCTCTTCGCAAAATCCTGATTCAAACGATAACTTAAGCTTATATTTTCAAGCTCTATATTTGTTTTATCAAGCAAATATCGCGTAGAATTCAATGTAGATGAGTTAGTTATATTAGATAATCTAGGCACTGTAGCTAAATAACCAGGATAAGTCCAAGCATTTAGCATCTCAATAGATTGATTGCCATCTAAAATATTCAAACCATCAAGTCCTATTCTTCTTCCTAAATTATTGAAAGCCAATCCTCCTTTTGTATATTTCAAGAAAACTGATAATGCAAAATTCTGATAACGCACGTTATTGGTAATACCTCCATAGAAATCGGGGTTAGCATTTCCACCAATTACACGATTCGCAGAGCTGTGCACCTTCGTAACGTTACCATTCGCGTCTAACCACATTGGATCTCCTGTAGATGGATCAACACCAGCCCATCGCACCAAATAATAAGATCTTGAATTGTATCCCTCTCGCATAATGGTTGTAGTCGATACACGATCCAAACCTTCAGATAATTCAAGAACTTTGTTTCTATTAAGTGATAATATCACACGTGTATCCCAACTGAATTTTTCCTTTTCAATATTATTTGATCGAACAGCAAGCTCAAACCCTGTATTTTGAAGCTTTCCTACATTTTGGTATATACGTCTAAATCCACCTACCATCGATACATAGGAATTATCAATCATATCATTGGTGACATTTTTATAGTATTCAGCTGCAATGTTGACACGTTTGAATAAATCGAAGTCAACACCTGTATTTAGCATATTCGTATTTTCCCATTTCAAATTATCATTCATACCTCGTGACATCACTGCACCACCATTGCCACCGTATGAGTTGCCGTCTGAATAACCATATATTCCTTTAGCATAATTGGATGAGAATCTTGAATTACCGTTATTACCGTAAGAAATTTTAAATTTCAAAAAGTTCACTACATTATTTTCTGGCCAAAAACTTTCGTTACTTACCGTCCATGCTGCACCCAATGAACTAAACGTTCCCCAACGTACATCTTTACCGAAATTTGAATTTCCATCTTTACGGATCGTATAATTTATCGCATAACGTGTGTCATACACATATCCTGCTCTACCAAAATAAGATAACATTGTCTCTTTATCTCTAGAGGCAGTTCCACGTGTATTCAACGATGACACAAAAGATACTTCACGTATATTATCATTTGGAAAATTCCATCCTGTTGCTGAAACCGAGTTTCTATTCTCCGATCTCGCTTCCATACCCGCCATGATATCAAATTTTCCATTGAAAATAACTTTATCATAAGCCAAGGTATTAGAGGAAACAAGATTAATCACTTGATTTTGATTTTTATCAGCTATACCATTTGACGAAGCTCCTTTATAGTTATTCATCGATTCGTAGATATCCTCATTCACACTTGACAAATCATATCCATTATTCGTCACGAAATTCAAACCGTTAAGTATATTGAATTGCAAACCGACATTACCCGTAAACCACAATGCTTTTTGACTATGATCATTTTGATTTGCCAATCCTGGCATATTTTGGAGTAACCTGTTGTTCGGATCTCTTTCAATATACTCCCCATTCGGCCCTACTGGACTAACTAATGGTGAATATTCATAATACGCATCGCCAGGGTTGAAAATATCATTTAGATTATAGGATACGGTCATTCCTCCAAATACCCGTAGACGATTACTCACAGACATTTCTAAGTTTGAACGCAATGAATATCGCTTCGTGTTATTCCCTATTGTTGCTGATTTTTCATCATAAACATTACCAGAGAAATAATAGGAAACCATATCTGTAGACCCAGAAACACTTAAATTATGCAATTTTGTATTTCCATCACGGAAATAATAATCTGGCCAAAATGTATTGACAGATGTATCAATTTTACCTAGACTTTCCAGCATCCCCATTCTTTTGATGAGCGATAAATACTGAGGTCCATCGGGATATATAAATTGATTTGATGGTCTTTTGTTCAATCCTGCTCTAAAAGAGTAATTAACACGAGCATTACCTGTTCCCTTTCTAGTCTTGACAATTATTACACCATTAGATCCATTCGCACCATAAATTGTAGTAGCACTTGCATCTTTCAATACTGTAATAGACTCTATATCGTTAGGATCTAAATAAGAAAGCGGACTTACGCTCACCTCTGTACCTGCGATCATATTTGTAGTACCACCTGTATATAAAGGCACTCCATCTAAAATCCACAACGGTTCATTTGATGTCGCTCCACCGATGGTAGATGATTCTCCACGTACACGCGTACTAAAACGTGGGCGTGCTGAACTATTCGTTCCATCATCCTGTGATTGAAACTCAACACCCGGTACTAAACCTTCTAACAGTGCATCCAAGCGCAAAGTCGGTCTATTTTCAATATCTTTAGCGGTAATCGTAAAAGCACTTCCTGTTTGATTCTCTTTAGACTCTTTTCGTCCATAAGCCATCACCACAACCTCATCAATATGCTCGTTACTCAACACTAAAGTGATGTTACGATTTAAGGCTAAATCCGTAGCTTTTACTTCTTGTTTTTTATATCCGATTAAAGTAAATACAATCTCAGAACTCACAGGCGCTTCAATTTTATATTCACCTGCATTATTAGTCATCACTGACTTAGATGTTCCTTTGATCGTAACACTAACACCTGCAGCTGGCCTTTCAGTCACACCATCTTCATCCAAAAGCGTAACTTTTCCAAATAAGTTAACTGTTTGTTGTTTACTTTTTAATGTAACTGTTTTATTTACAATACTGTAATCAAAACCCAACTCTCTAGAAAGCTTAGTAAGGGAACTTTCTAAATTTGATTCATCCAAATTCAAACTAAAAATCTGTGAGGACACCAATTTAGAATCATAAATGAATGAATATCCACTTTGTTTCTCTAATTGTGCCAAAACAGTTCTTAGATTTTGATTTTTTACATTTAGCTGAATACGTTGAGCAAAAGTATTTGCAGAGGCAATAGTAATCATCCCCGCAGTCATCAACATTGTCATCTTTACAGACAACAAGTCAGATTTACTTTTGACCAAACGCTTTTTTAAACATTTGTTCTTCATATGAAAAGGTTAATTTATTTCGAAAATTTGATTAATAATTTATTGTTTTTCAACTCACACGTTCCTCCTGTAAGATTTTCAATCACCAGCAAAACATCTTTTAATTTCATTTCTGGTTCTAATTGTCCAGCAATTCTCTGATTAGGTATTTCTCCAATATATTCCAGTTGCAATCCATACCAATTAGTGAGCTGTGCTATTACGTCCTTTACAAGCACATCTTCAAATGAAAATCTCATTTCACGCCACATCGTTGTGTTTTTCAAATCTTTAGCCACTTTTGACAAGTTCTCCCCATCATTAGTTACTAATTCACTTGGTGATACCATTAATGAATAATCATCTTTGGTAAGCTGTATCTTACCTTCATATAATGCAGTAAGTGTCTCCGATTGATCAGCATAAGATTTAACATTGAACTTAGTTCCCAAAACTTCTATAGATTGGTCTTTAGTTCTAACAATAAATTTTTGATTGTTATTTTTTTTAACGTCGAAAAAAGCTTCACCATCTAGATATACAATTCGACTTCCCTTTAATCCAAAATCTTCTTTAAGCTGAATCTTAGTGTTACTATTCATAGCGACTTTTGAACCATCAGGTAAAATAACTTTTATAAATTCTCCCGCACCAGTTTTCAATACACGAACATTCAAATCATTCGAATGTGATGCCAATTCAACATATTTAGTAGAATCTAAGAACTCTTGTACGGTTGAAGAGATAAAGGCAGAATTCCCCTGTTCGTCTAATAAGCGAACTCCTGAAGAAAGATCTTTAGTATTTGATTTATAATTATACAACACTACGCCAGCTAGAATTGCTACAGCTGCTGCACCAGTAAGGTATATTCTTCTAATTTTAGAAGTTTTTGAGGTAAATATTTGAGTAGATATTTTTCTCCAAACTGTTTCTTTCAACAGGCTGGAATCCGAATCCTTATGTACTACACTTAAAGAATCATCAAAACTATTATACCAATCATCCAACTTTTTCTGATCAGTCGATGATGCCGTACCTTGATTAATTCGCTGAATTATTTCAGTAATTTCTTGTTCTGGTCGCATAAATTATGTTAGTCTCTATATACATAGTACTACAACACACACTTTACGCACGCTCTAAAATAAAAAAAATATAAAATTATGCGTGTTTCGTAGAATTTTTCGCAACACTTTTAACGCTTTGCCTATCTGATTTTCAACAGTACGAGGTGAAATATCCAATTTCTCAGCTATTTCTTTACTATTTAGCTGGTCTATTCTACTGTATTGAAATATCAATTTCGTTTGAGGAGGTAATTGATTAACACCATCCATTAATATGGCTTGTATCTCTTTATAATTTATCATTTCATTTAGGTCCACCCCATCCAGTCTATCAAAAAAACCAATATCCTGAGGATCAACTGTATCATATTTAGAAATACGATTGAGATATTTTATAATAGAAAATTTAGTAGCTTGATACAAATAAGCAGACATATTACTAACCCCCTGAAGGTCTTGATGTTGCCATAAAGAAATAAAAACATCTTGAATAATATCCTCAGATGCTTCTACATTTTGTAGCCTATTATTACATATCGCAAAAACCTTATCCCAATATCTATTATAGAGTTCCTCAAAAGCAGATTGATTTCTGTCTTTAGTGATAAGAACTTGGAGATCGTAGTCCGAATATGAACTATACATAAATGGAGATAGAAGAATATTACTTACAATAAAAACCCTAACCTTATGGAATATTAGTTATTTTCTTTGGCTAAGTTACTAAAAATCCAATTAAAAGTAAGTTAATAAACTATTTCCTCATCGAAATAAGCATGAAGATATACGTGATGTATATCTTCATGCCTTCAAATCCCATCTTCATCATTTGCGATCAAATTGTGACCAATTTACCTTTGTAGACACACGCATTAACACTGCTAGAATAATAAATATTCCAACGGTTCCCACAATGAGTGAATAGTCTCTCAATTGCATTAATACATAAATAAAAGTGTAAAACAGAACTAATATACCCGCAAAGAGGAATGCCGTATATCTGTTTTTTGTAATCATAAGTATAAAAAATGCTATAAGAAATATAGTAGCGAGCCCCGATACCAGGTAAGCTATATTAAACCCAAAATGCTCACTGAATGCTAATAATAAAGAATAAAACAACACCATAGCAGCACCAATTAGTATATATTGAATGAGGTGAATCCTTTGCTTCTTGATAATTTCTGTAAAAAACAATGAGGCAAATGTCAACGCAATCACTAAGATTCCGTATTTAGCGACACGTGTAGTTTTTTGATAGTTATTAACCTCAGGCAAGAAATTAACCTGAATCATATCCAAATCATTCGATACAGCATTCGACTGAGCAGCACTAGAAGCATTCACTTCCGAAACATAGTCTATTGTCTCTTCAGACAGGGCTAAATCCTGAAAGTCATAAACTTGAGATTGTCCGATCCATTGTTGTGGCAATTTGCGTGCAAAACTCGGAATATTCCATTCTGCAGTGAAACTGGAATCTTGCACATCACGTGAATCAGGCAAATAACCACCATTGAAACTAGGATTTCCCCACGCTCCTTTGATATTTAATTTTGTTTGATTAGCCAATGGCAAAAAATTCAAGGACTTAGAACCTTTTAGTTCATAACTAATCTGAAATGAAGAAACTACACCCTCTTCTCCTGTTAATTTCAAATCAGCCACCAAATTATTTGGAAAAAGTGTGAAGAGTTTACCATTCATTTTCATAGGTATTGTGTTACCTGCAAAATTTAATTGTGGAGTAATAGATACACCTTTTACATCTTGTACACCTACCACTAATTTGGCTTGAGACCAATTAATAGCATCTTTAGTAAGATTTAGGCTTTCTACATCTAATTTTGAAAAAGTGCCTCGTACATCTAAATTAGAAGTATACACCACAGATTGATAAATACCGCGCTTAAGGTATTCAGGGGTAACATCAATTTTTACCTCTGATTTTTCGGGCAAAATAAAAATCCAATCTTCTACGACAGAACGAACCACAGATTCCTTTCCTTTTGCATCTTTTTCTATTGTTTCTTCTGTGTATTTAAAAGGCACAGCGATGATGGGCGATGATACAACTTGAGATTGTCCCCATTTGGCTGAGATATCTGATGAAACTCTTACCTCGCGGAATTTTCGTTCTTGAATGAGATCATTTACTAAGTTTAATGGAATAAGCATTAAAATAGTAAGAAAGAAAATGACAGCCATTTTCAAAATAACTGAATTTACTATCCGATCATATAATGACGGTGGATTTTCATTCGGCTCCAATGTTGATAAATTTTGATTATTAGTTTCCATAATTATTTTGTTTGATATTTTAATTTTTGAGTTAAAAAAGCTTGAACTTCTAATAACGAATGAGATAAATAGTTTTTGAATTCAATATTATAGAAAGGGTAAAAAGACTTTCCCTTCTGATAGCTAAACAAATAATAACGTATGAACTCGGGATAAATAAGAGTTCCGATAAGAACCATAGCGTACATATATAAGCTCCGTTTTCCATTTCCCATCAATAGGTATTGCATAGCAACTTCGTCATGAATCTTCGTATCTGTACCTGTAATCACATGATACACATCATGATTTTCCAATTTTGGCATAATATCAAAGCCTTTAGCACGATAAAACTCACCTACAGCATAACCCAATGAATCATCAGGATAATTTAGAAAGTCATCAACACTTAAACCCCAAGCCTTCTTGGTTCGTTTGAATACTTTAGCATAAAGTGAAGATGACCCATTATATAGAAATAACATAAAACGTAGACGCATATTTAAAAAATTTAAAAGTACTTTGTATTTCAAAGTTTATGGATAAAAAAATTTATTTGTACTGTTGTTTGATTAAATTTTCTAACGCTAACAAGTGATTTTCAAAAGCTTTTTGACCTTTTGCGGTTTTTTGGTATTTAGTATTAGGCTTGCGGTCTACAAACGACTTTTCTACTGTGATATACCCCTCCTTTTCCAAACTTTTTAAGTTTGAAGCCAAATTTCCGTCCGTCACTTCCAAGAGCTCTTTCAACGAATTGAAATCATAATGTTCGTTTGCGACCAAAATACTCATGATCTGCAAACGCACACGATTTTCTAATACTTTGTCATATAGTGATAAATCTAAACTCACTTTTCGTAGCGTTGATGAACTATTAAACCATAGATGATGTGTAAAACGCCGAAACCTACTGCCCAAAAATAAAGGCCGTATCCGGGAAGACACAAAGCTAACAAACCTAATATAATATCCAATACCCCCAACCAACGCAATTCTTTAAAAGTAAAAGTCGATGCAGCACTCAAAGCTAAACCGTAAAATATCAGCATAGACGAGGCAATCATACTATAGTTTTCCTTCAATAATAATATTAATGAAAATACACCGCCCGTAATCAGTGGAATAGCCATTGCTTTGAATAACGCTTTACTCGTAGGATTCCAAACCGATTGACCTGACTTTTGTGCCTTTTGCCTAGCCATATAATAGCTCGTACCTACTGATATTAATAATACAGCTAAAGCCACGCAAAGCAATTTGGGAATGATAGCACTATTCACATAATTATCTCGATATCCAAATTCACTATTAAAGCCATATACTAACACATAACCTATACAAGCTCCGATTAGTGCATAACTACCTATTAAAACACCTGAAAGCCCACTTATAGACATGAACTTTGATGATTTTTCCATCAATGAACGTATCTGTCCTATCTGATTAATTAAGTCTTTTTGATTCATAAAAGTACTTTGATATCCAAAGTTATTATTAAAACTTCATATCCGCAAATATTTTTCAATTAATTGACAAAAATTAATAGTCTTGCTTTTAGTGATTTAGAATATAATGATGAAAATAAATAAAGTTTTTTCAAAGCAACCCTTGACAAATATGCAAAATGATTCTATCTTTGTGTCACAATAAAAAAATCCTAACTGCGGAAGTGGCGTAATTGGTAGCCGCACCAGACTTAGGATCTGGCGCCGCGAGGCGTGGGGGTTCGAGTCCCTTCTTCCGCACTTGATATCCTCCCGAACAAAATGAATCGGGAGGATTTTTTTTATAATGCGAAAATAACGCTTAAAAAGTATGAATATTTCACATCAGAAAATCGACGACATCAACGCTAAAATTACCGTTGATTTAGCACCAGAAGATTATAATCCGGCAGTTGACAAAGCGATTAAAGATCAAGCTAAAAAAGCAAAATTACCTGGATTCCGTCCTGGATTAGTACCTGTAGGTCACATCAGACGTACATACGGTAAATCAATCTTACTTGACGAAATCAATCGCGTAGTAAACGACAAAATTTCAGCATATATCACAGAACAAAAATTGGAAGTATTGGGACAACCTCTTCCAATAGAAGGCGATGATGCAAATTACAACTGGGATTACAAAGATACATTCAGTTTCAACTATGAAATTGGTTTAGCTCCAGAATTTGAAATTCCTTTCGCTGCTGAGTCAGAGTTCACTGAATTTGATATTAAAGCTGACGAAGCTACTTTAGCAGAGCGTATCAAAAACTTACGCCGTAGCTACGGTAAAATGACTAATCCTGAAGTATCTGAAGAAGGTGATGTATTATATGCTGACTTGAAACAAGATAAAGAAGAAGGTCTTGAAAAAGCAACTTCGGTACGTACTGACATCATTGAAGATGCGAAAATTAAAAAATCTTTAGCAGGTCTTAAGAAAGATGACGTAGTAAAAATCGACGTTAAAAAAGCATTCAAAGTTGCTGATTTAGCGCGCATTTTAGGTGTTACTGAAGAAGAAGCAGAAAACTTAGATGTTACAAACTTCGAATTGACTGTTAAAAACATCAACCGTCTAGAAGAATCTGATTTAAATCAAGAATTTTTCGACAAATTATTTGCTGCGGAAGAAGTTACGACTGAAGAGCAATTCAATGCTAAAGTGAAAGAAGAAGTTGAAAACTTATTCAAACAAAATTCAGCTCAAAAATTACGTAACGATATGTATACTTTCGGTATGGATAAAGTTGACGTAAGATTCCCTGAAGAATTCTTAAAAAGATGGTTGAAGGCTACAAACCCTAACTTATCTGCTGAAGAAATCGAAGAAGGTTTTGCAGATTTCGTAAATAACTTAAAATGGACTATCATCGAAAACCGTATCGTAACAGCTAATAACTTAGAAGTTAAATACGATGAGGTAGTTGATTTAGCAAAAGAGCGTATCTACGGTCAAATCAAGATGTACAACATCAATGAGGAACCTACAGATGAGCAATTAAGCCAATTTGCAATGCAAATGTTGTCTGATAGAGAACAAGCTAATCGCTTATTCGAAGAAGTAAAAGCTTTGAAAGTATTCGATCACTTGAAATCTACAGTTAAAATTAACTCAGAAGCTATCGATTACGATAAATTTCAAGAATTAGAAAAATAATATTTATATTGATTTTTTGAATGTAAAAGGTTAGCAAATATTTTTGCTAACCTTTTTTAGTTTTTAAACTAAATTCAAATCTTAAGCAATGCAACTAACATTGTTTTGCTCAGATTGTCGCCTTAAAAAATTTTGCTTTTGCACGAATGACTAGCCTTTTTGCAAAATTTTTCAGCGACGAGTTTTTGATTACTTTTTGCGGGAAAAAGTAATTGCCTGCCCGGCATGAGGGCATAAATAAATTGTTCTACCGAAGTATATTTACTATTAACATTATGCATATTCGTCCTGCTAGAAAATCAGAAGCTCTTCAAATTGCCGAATTGATAAATCTTGCAATGCTAGAAATTACCTATCAATTTATTGGAGAGGAAAATGTAGATAAAGCAAATGAATTCTTAGCGCATTTTATAGCACAAGAAAACAACCAATATTCCTATGAAAACATCTATATCGCCGAAGAAGATGGTCTTATTCTTGGACAAATATCGATGTATGATGGCGGTAAATTAAAAGAATTACGTCAACCGATATGGGATAAAATAAAAGTCGATCGTGGGATAGATTATTGGTCTGAGGATGAAACTCAAGCAGGAGAAATATATATTGATACATTTGCAGTGAGCCCACTAACTCAAGGAAAAGGAATTGGAAAACAGTTGCTTCAATACGCCATTGACGATATTGTTATGAAACAACATAAAGTTTTAGGCCTTTTGGTAGATAATGATAATCCAGATGCCAAAAGATTATATGAACGTATTGGTTTTAAAGTCGTGAATGAAGTTAATATTTTTGGTAAAAACATGGAGCATTTGCAATATGCATAATGCTTCATTACAATTTTAAATATAATCCTGTTTGTACAAATAAAGTGAATCTGACATCTCTATATTTATTATTGATAAGGTACAATTGAGGACCAATTTCGAAATTGAATCCAATCTTTTGCGTCCAATTTCTATTTAAACCATATTTAGGAACAATGGACAAAGTATGACTCCAATCACTATATTTTCTCTTAAAATTTTCTCCATCTGTTGATCCAATTAAAACAAAATCAGGAGTTCGTGTTTCTTTTTCGAATATCAATCCATTAACCCCATTTACCAACGAAACACCAAAATAGTCACCTGCATTGAATGATATGTCTCTACCTTTTTCCTTACGACTTAATAATGTAACGTAATATTTATACCCTATAGACAACGTGGGTGAAACATAAAATCGCTTAAAATGCACTAAATCTAAATCATCAAAATATGAAACACCATCAAATCCTGTTAATCCACCGATTCTAAATTCAAAACTAGATTTTGGTTTTATTCGATATTCGTAATTATATTCTAAAGCAGGCAGAAATGCTGATAATTTGATAGATGACATTGATTTTTCAAGTAAACTCTCCTCGTTGGAAATATCTTCTTGAGCAAATGATGATGACGAAAACAAGAAAGCAAATAAAATTAAATAGTAAAATTTAGACATAATAATTAGTTAATGAGACAAAATACTTTTATCGCATTAAAGTAAATTAAAACAAGTAGATTACAAAATTTAATTTAAAATTTAATATTATAACCTAAAGATATACGTCCAAAAGGATGATCGCGATAAAAATCCTTATATTTCGGATCATCAAAATTACCCTCTAAAGCAAAATAACCAGAAGCCACATTAATTGAAAAACGTTTAAACAGTCTTAAACTAGCTTCTATAGTTCCTGCATGCAGCAAATAATAAGAATCATTACCACTAATCGTGTGAAAATAGCCTCCATTATAATCACCTGTTATCATAAAGAGGTTGAGTAAACTCAGTTCTCCACGAAATCTATAGGAGACTCCTGAACCATAGTTGTAATTCCGACTGTTTCCATACAATAAATAGGGATCAGGCACCGCAGCCAATACAACCGCCCCTGCCCCTACACTCAAATTAAGTCTATTTTCATCTTTATAACGAAACTGTGAATTCCAGTTATAGACTAAACTTTGAGCCCCGTAGAAAAAGGCGTCATTATTGTAAAAATCATAATGTGCATTCAATGTACCAAAATGTTCTCCTCTTTTTGATTTAAAAAATTCAGCACCGCTCAACAACGCATGAACATTTACAGCGTTGATAAATGTGCTATCCCCATTTCCTACTTCAAAATTTACGTGAAACTCATCAAACGGTCTTTTATAATTGTGGTCGCCATTGCTGTAATGAAATCTTAGACGACTATACAATGAATTTTTACCCTTTTCCAAAAAATCACCTTCACGCGCATCAAATCTCCTGTACCCCATATCAAATTCAGCACTAATACGTGAAGAATCTACCGCATAGTAATTATCTATTTTCTTACCCCATTTTCCATCTAAAAGGCGATTTAAGCTATTCACAGGATTAACCAACAAAGCGACAATTTCATTACCAATTTTATTTTGTCCATTTCGACTCCGTGCTAAAATATTTCGGGACACACGATGCGTCATTTCACCTAAAATAACACCACCAAAGGTCGTATTGACCAAATCATTTATGGAAGGGTGTTGAGTTTCCCCTGCTGTTTCCCAGATATAACTACCTACCACAGCGGCTGTAGCTGATTGATAAAAATTATAGCCATTACTACGAAAAGCATTGAAATACAGGCTGCCATGGAAAGGATGATCAATTTGGTTTGTTGTGAATTGATTATCATCCCAATTCCAAGCACTGATACGTTGATGGTCAATAAAATTTTGAAATGAAATATAAGAATATGGATCTTTTGTTATAAAACGATTAAAAGTTGCAGGAAAAGCCTGCGCTAGAAACCATTCAGTTCCTGCACGACAAAAATGCTTTTTACGCGTGGGAATTAATTCTTGCTCAAGAGTATCTTTCTTTTTTAAATCTATTCGCTTCCAAGAGTCGCGTGGAAAGTTTTGGATGGAGGAATCACGAACAGTATTTGTAGAATCGTGATGAGTGACAATTTCATTATTCCCCCATAAAAAAGTAGGGAAGAAAACGAGAAAAAATAAAAATCTATAACGAATGAGCATATCACGCAAAATTATACCTTTTTTGAAGAATAGACTTTGCCCCCAAATAACTGGACATAATTATTACAAACAGAATAAAATCACTTAAGTTTTAAATAAAAATGAGCTTTGCAAAAATTAACAAAGCTCATTTTGAAATACCTTAAGTGTTAAAAAATTACACCATCGGAACTTCCATTATTAATACAGAAGCGTTTTGAGATGCCTTTAGATTTACAGAAGAAATATCCGTAATACCTATAGCGTCGCGACGGCTTAATGTCTCGTCTGCTACCTCCAACTGTCCTTCTAATAGAAAAATATACACACCAGTCCCCTCTCCTTTTAAGGTATATTCTACTTCTTTATCCACATCCAAATCAACCAAATGAAACCATGCGTCTTGATGAATCCAAGTACCTTCATCCTCAGGGTTAGGAGAAATCACTTGTTGTAATTTATTCTTGCGGTCTGCCGGATTGATTTGGATTTGGTCATAACGAGGTCTTACATTTTCCTTGTTAGGAAACAACCAAATTTGCAAGAATTTAACAGGATCTACCTCACTACCATTGAATTCACTATGCGCTACTCCTGTACCTGCGCTCATTACTTGGATTTCGTTGGGCTGAATCGTCCCCTCATTGCCCATACTGTCACTGTGCGCTAAAGTTCCTTCTAATGGAATAGAAATAATTTCCATATTACTGTGTGGGTGACGACCAAAACCATTTCCTCCAGCAACAAAATCATCATTCAACACACGTAATGCACCAAAATGCATACGCGAAGGGTTATTGTAACCTGCAAAACTAAACGTATGGTAACTTTTCAACCAACCGTGATCTGCATATCCTCTGCTATCTGCTTTATGAATTATTGTTCTCATTTCTTTCTCCTTTTATTTTTGATACTACAAAGATACCCGTTGCGCCACCAAAATTTCTTAACATAGATTAAGAATATGCCTAATTGCGTTCTGCCCGAAGCTTACTCAAAAACTCTGGCGTAATTCCAATATAAGAAGCAATAGATTTTTGTGGAATAGTATTTATCAAAGTTGGATATAGCGTACAAAATTTTTCATAGCGCATCTTTGCTGTCAAACTGAGGTAATTTATTGTACGTTGATTACTCGCTGCTAAAGCATTTTCAGTCAATATTCGAAAATATCTTTCCAATTTTGGTATTCTATCATATATTGAAACTTGACAAGATCTACTCAATAGCAAAATTTTACTATCCAAAAGCGCATCAATATTCAATTCACTAGGTTGATTTTTCACCAATGAATACATGTCCGAAATCCACCAATTTTCGGGTGCAAACTGCAAAATATGCTCGAAGCCATCTCGATCTACTGTATAGGAACGTAAACATCCTTCCACCACAAAAGCCGAATATGAAGCTACTTCACCAGCTTGATGCATAAACTTTTTACGTGGAACATCCTTCTCCTTCACCAACTCTCTTATAATATCCTCCTCCTCTTTTGTAAGGGGTACCATAAAATTTATATGCTGTATTAACTTCTCAACCATAAAAAAAGGACGACTATTTGTCGTCCTTACTAAAATACTATTTTATTTCATTATAGCCAATTCCCATATTCTGGAACATAAAAGCCCATTTATCGGCATGCTCTGCAATTTGCATGGCAGTTGATTTGCCAGCACCGTGTCCAGCATTGGTATCAATACGAATCAAAACTGGATTTGCACCTTTGTGGTATTCTTGAAGACGAGCCGCAAATTTGAATGAATGTGCAGGCACAACGCGATCATCATGATCTGCAGTCATCACCATAGTCGCAGGATATGAAGTATTTGGCTTCAATGCATGATATGGCGAATATTTATACAAATACTCAAACATTTCTTTGCTATCATCCGCCGTTCCATAATCAAATGCCCAACCTGCACCAGCAGTAAATTTGTGGTATCTCAACATATCAAGTACACCAACTGCTGGAAATGCTACTTTAAATAACTCTGGACGTTGCGTCATACTAGCTCCAACTAAAAGTCCACCATTAGAACCTCCTGAGATAGCTAATTTCTCCGATGAAGTATATTTCTCACTAATCAAATATTCTGCTGCTGCAATAAAATCATCAAATACATTTTGTTTTTTCAACTTTGTACCAGCTACATGCCAATTTTCGCCGTATTCACCACCACCACGTAAATTAGCAACAGCATACACACCACCTTGTTCTAGCAAAATTACATTTGCCAAACTAAAGGATGGTGTCAAACTAATATTGAAACCTCCGTATCCATATAAAAGTGTTGGATTTGTTCCATCCAATTTTACACCTTTCTTATGCGTAATAATCATCGGGACTTTAGTCCCATCTTTGGACATATAGAATATTTGCTTCGACTCATATTGCGAGGGATCAAACTTTGCCCCTGATTGCTTATACACTTCTGATTTACCAGTAGCAATATCATATTTATAAATTGTACTTGGGTGTATATATGAAGTGAAGGAATAATATAAATCCTGATCTTCTTTCTTGGCTCCAAATCCAGAGGCTGTACCCACTCCTGGTAATTCAATTTCACGCTCCAATTTACCCGAACGATCAAATTGTTTTACTAAGGAAGTTGCATCTTTCAGATATGAGGCAAAAATCTTACCACCACCCGTTGAAGGACTCAATACATTATCTGTTTCTGGAACTAAGTCTTTCCAATTCTCTTGTTTCGGATCTACAAAATCTGTGGTAACAATTCGTCCATTTGGCGCATTGAGCTCCGTATAGATAAATAATCTATCTCCTTCATTATCTAGGATATAATGATTCTTATCCATGTTGGACATAACACTTACAAATTTGGAGGCTGGATTATTTAAATCTCTCATCCATAATTCATTTCCTGAAGTTGTATTCGCTGCAGTCACCACCAAAAAACGTTCATCTTCCGTCAGGCTAGCACCAATATAACGGCGTTTAATATTTTCGCCTCCGAAAATTAATTCATCATCCTTTTGTGCAGTATTCAATTTATGAAAATACAATTTGTGTACATCTGTCATTGCAGACAACGCTGAAGCATCTTTAGGCCGGTCGTATGAACTATAGTAAAAACCTTCATTACCACGCCAAGCTAATCCCGAAAACTTCACATCTATTAGTGTATCACCAACGATAGATTTGTCATTTGCATTCAAAACCACAACTTTACGCCAATCCGAACCACCTTCAGATAATTGATAAGCTACTAAGGAGCCATCTTTACTGAAATTTATTCCAGCCAAAGACGTCGTTCCATCTGCAGAAAATTTGTTTGGGTCAAGAAAAACTTCTTCTGTTCCATTTTCACCTTTCTTGCGATACAATACAGCTTGGTTTTGTAAACCATCATTTTTGTACCAATAGATATAATCCCCCTCTGTATAAGGTGCAGAGAACTTTTCAAAATTCCACAATTGTTCTAAACGAGATTTAATAGCATTACGAAATGGAATCTGAGATAGGTAGTTCTGTGTCACTTCATTCTCGGCTGTAACCCAAGCTTTGGTTTTATCCGACAAATCATCTTCCAACCACCGGTATGGATCTTCAACTTCAATACCGAAATATGTATCCTTTTGGTCAATTTTATCGGTTTGAGGGTACGGTTTAAGCGTAATATCTTTCACTGCTTCAATTTTGTTTTTCGATTGACAACCTGCTACAGCTATCACCATCATGATTAAACTTAAATTTTTTACCATAATCAATCATCTGTTTTAACAAAACTACTAATTATTCTTACTTTGTGCGAAGGGGTTTGTTTACAACAAGGTATTTCGGTAATTTTACCACGTATGCAGACAAAAAACAAGATATATTTTGCTTCAGACTTTCATTTGGGTGCTTACCCTTTAGAGCAATCCGTAGAACGTGAAAAAACAATCGTCCAATGGTTAGATTCTATAAAAACAGATGCAACCGAATTGTATCTTGTCGGCGATATATTTGATTTTTGGTTTGAATACACTACAGTAGTCCCCAAAGGCTACATTCGCTTTTTGGGTAAGCTTGCAGAATTATCTGATTTGGGAATTAAAATTACCTTTTTCAAAGGTAATCACGATATGTGGATGTTTAGTTATTTGAAAAATGAATTAAACGCTCGAATTATTGATAACGAACTCGAGTTAAACCTGAATGGAAAATCATTTTATATTCACCACGGCGATGGATTAGGTCCTGGCGATGCTAAATATAAATTTTTAAAGAAAATTTTCAGAAGTTCGTTTTGTCAATGGCTTTTTGCAAGGTTACATCCAAATCTAGGTATTGGAATAGCTACACGTTGGTCTAAACACAGCCGAATATCGAGTAATGCACCCGAAACTTTCTTGGGCGAGGATAATGAATGGTTAATTCAATACAGTAAAGAAATATTGACGACAAATCATTACGATTATATGATCTATGGGCATCGTCATGTGCCTTACGATTTAATCATTAATAATAATACCCAAATTGTCAATCTAGGCGAATGGATTAATCATCGTACTTATGCTGTTTGGGATGGTGAAAAATTATCTCTTGAAAAATGGAGATAAGAAAAGGTTTATTATCCATTGCTTCTTTATCCGAATGTGAACTTAATAAAATAATTGAGCTAGCAGAAAAAGTTGTATTAACTAAGGCAGATATAGTTATAGAGCAACAACAGATTAATAAATATATTTATTTTTTAGAAAATGGAATATGTCGTATTTTTTACCCTAAAGAAGAAAAAGAAGTAGTTCTCGACTTCTGTTTTCCTGGCGACATTATTTTACCGTTAAACAGTTATGTACACGCAAGACCCACCTACGAAATAGTAGATACATTAGAGAATTGTACAATTTATCGTATCCCTATTTTCAAACTACAAGAATTATATAGCAGTTCTCTCGAAATTGCTAATTGGGGCCGTAAACTTGCTGAATTAGAGACTCTAAAAATAGAAGAAAGATTAATACAAAGTCTTTTCAAATCAGCAACAGAGAGGTATGGTGATTTATTACGCAAGGATCCTAAACTCTTACAGCGTATCAAATTGGGCCATATTGCATCATATTTAGGTGTATCACAAGTAACACTTTCGCGTATCCGCGCAGAAATAAAGTAGCAAAACCAAACTTTGGTTAGTTAAAAAAAATTACATAAAATAATATTATGTAATTTAAAAGAAAAATTGTAGCTATATCATTACAAGAAAAAGTTTCAACCAACGAATATACTACAAGTTGATTTATTAACTTATAATTTCGCATAAGTTATAAATCACCAATGAAAAGATACACATCACCGATTATTCAATTATTTATTTTACAAATGGAAGAATCAATTGCGAGCGCATCTGCTCTAACTTCACCTAGTTCTTCAAATGTGAACACAGAATGGGAAACTGGTCAAGATGTTTCAAACTCTTTCAGTTGGGAATAAACATATTACTACTATGAATACTTTTTTTCTATTTTCAAAAAGAAACTTTCATGTTACTTTGAGCATTCTTTTTTTCATTCAACTTTCTTGTGAAAAAAGCAAATTTGATGTGATAGAAAGCGGTCCAGCAAATTTAAGTGTACAACTTGTAGATATTCTGACTGATCAAGAGGACTATACTATAGATAAAAATGCTTCTACTAAAATTAATTCCATGCAACCTCGTATAGTAGAGGTTCCAATTAACAATAACCTGTCTGCGTATGTATCTCTAGAGGAAGATAAAAACAATGCCAGCAATGTAATTTTAAAAACATCGAATAAAATAGCTGCTAAAGAAGTAAAACCTATAACACCAGGTGTGAAATATGGCATTTTAGTGTATGAAGGTGATAATTTAATTGCAAATGGTCATAAGGTCATTACCGCAGGACAAGAAGCTGCAGCTGGAGCTTTTGCTTTAGATGGGGGCAAAACATACACTTTTATTGGGTATTCAAGAAATTCTTCACAAACGATACCTACGGTTACCAACATGAGCAAACTCAGTACAGCTACTATTGATAATGAAAGTGAAGATTTACTATATTTTAGACATGTACAAAAAGTAGTTACTGGAGCTAATAATCTTAAAGTAACTTTAAGACACAAATTCACGTTAGTCACTACTGAAATAAAAGTAGGGGCTACTTACGCTGGAAAAATTCAAGAAATTCAAAATGGAATTTTCGCCCAAACAAAATCAAGTGCAAGTATAAAACTTTCAGACAGTACAATTACATATCCATCAAATAATGTAAATTCAACTATACAGTTTTCTACTATTGCTGCAGGAGGAGCTTCATCAATAATTTCTACCCCAAATTTACTAATTGCACCTAATGCAACTAATGTCGTAACCTATAGTTTTCCAAGTATAAAAATTAACAATGTAATTGGAAAAATACCAGTAACATCGTTCAATATGCAAGCGGGCAAAAAATACAATTTAATAATCACATTAGATGTACCTTGCTCCGTTTCTTCATTTCTAATTTCTAATAGGACTGATTATTTAGATTCAACTAATATTTCATACAACAGAATTAATTCGTCACAAGAACTAAAAATTAATTTAGCGACCGTAGATAATAATTTTAATATCTTCTATAATGATAAACCTCTCTTTGAAGCAAGATTTCAAACCGTAACTTTGACAAGATCTTGGGTGCTTGCATGGGGTGCTTGGTCAGAAGTTGCAAATACTTCTGCATGGTCAGCTTGGGCTGCACATGATGCTGATTTCGAACCTAATGGCTCGACTAATATACAAACAATGAAATTTACGGATAATACTTACTGGGGAGCAAACGGTATTCCACGTGTATACCAGCTGTCTGGAGACAGCATAAATCCAGTGATTAGAGTTACAATTGCAGCAGATGGCACGGTATCATTAACTGGAAAAAAAACCAATTCATCAACAAGCCAAATCGCCCTTAACCATTTGTCAACAATAGCTTTATTCCCAATAACTAATAACCCAAATGACGCTATATATAATGCGAATCCATCAACTTATACTTGGGCTGGTACTGTTGAAACAAAAACTATGGTCCGTAAAACCATGGAGTTTAGAATGAATAATTTCACCAAAAACTCAAATGGAAAAGATAAAATAAGATTCAAGCAATCAACGCAACACATGATGCCTCAGGCAGGTGAAAGTATCACAGAATTAAGTGGATATTTCAAGCCGACCTTAAAAGTAAATTGTCAATAATATTTCATTACATTCACCGTATTTCGATTTCAAAATTACAAGAGCTATACAACTCTTACCTATTCATTGCAAATGAAGGTAGAAAACTTGCTGAATTAGAGACTCTAAAAATTGAAGAAAGGCTGATGCAAAGTCTTTTCAAATCTGCCGATGAAAGATATGCTGACTTATTAAAAAAGCTCTCAAGCTTTTATATCATATAAAATTTAGATATACAACTAGTTATCTACAAGATACTCTATCAAGAATAAGAGCTAAGATCTAATTCTTAACAAATTATTAACTTAAAGTTTGATTCTTTTCAAGATTATTCAAATTAAATTATCTTTTAAAATTATTACATCTAACCAATAGCTACAAGGCAAAGCCTTTGCTATAAATTATCTAAAAGCATATCACGGAAGAAAACCAAAAACTAAACATATTCCCAAACAATATTTCCTTATACTTCTAGTAAATAATCATTAACCTAAAATCTACTTTTAAGAGACTTGTAGATATACAGCTACAAAGGGCTCGAAACCCTCCATAATAAGCTTTTAGGACATTTTAAATGACAATTTAAAATATACTTTTGTTTCATAATACTATGAAAACAGGGTAATCAAACTAAAGAGATTATTATCCTATACTACATCTTAGATTGAATTTATGCTATGAAAATGAAATTTTACAAATCTCCTAAAATTGAGCTTTTTGTTATTGAAATAGAAGAAACTATAGCTAATGGTTCTGCCCTAACAAAACCGATGTCATCGAGTGATGTAAACACTGAATGGGAAACCGGTCAAAACGTAGAAAACACTTTTACTTGGGAATAAAAAATGAAAACTTTTAATTATTTTTCACCTAAAACGCTAGTTCTAATAATTTTATTTAGTAATGCAGTATTATCATCTTGTAAGAAAGAATCAAATACAGAATTAAGTAAAGGTCCAGCAACACTCTCTGTAGTGCTAGTTGGTATTGATACAGATTCTGAAGATTTAGCACTAGAAAAATCCTCCAACACAAAAACTGCGACTTCAGCACCTGAAGTACTTGAAATTCCAATAAATAAAAATTTATCGGCTTATGTGACATTGGATGAAGAAAAAAATGATATCAGCCAAAAAAAACATAATTCTTTAAACAAAATTGGAGCTTCTGAGATTACTCAAATTACCGCAGGTGTTCAATATGGTATTTTGGTTTATGAAGGAGATGATCTGATTCCCAATGGACAAAGGATTTTCACAGCTGGGCAAGAAGCGACTGCACTGCCTTTTACCTTAGATGGTGGTAAAACATATACTTTTATAGGTTATTCACGAAATTCAACCACAAGTATCCCTACCGTATCAAATAGTAGTAAATTAAGTACTGCTCAAATTAATGATGAAACTGGAGATTTGTTATTTGTTAAAAAACAACAAGAAGTTAGCACAGGAAATAACAACCTTAGTATTACCCTCAAGCACCAATTTACACGTGTCACAACACAACTAAAGGTAGGAACCACCTTTGAGGGAGTAATTCAACAAGTGCAAAGTGGTACATTTGCTAAATCTCGTGAAAAAGCTTCATTGAAGCTTTTCAATGGTATGATTACCTATTCAGCTACAGAACAGACTTCTACAATCAGTTTCCCAACAATTGCTGCTGCAGGAGTCACATCTATCCAATCAAGCTCCAACTTATTAATAGCCGATGATTCAAATAATGTAGTAACATATACATTTCCAAGTATCAAAGTCAATGATATAATAGGTACCATACCTGCAACATCATTTAGTATGCAAGCAGGTAAAAAATACAACCTCATCATCACATTAGATGTACCTTGTGTATTAAATAATCCAACAATAAGTTTCGAAACAAAAAATGGTATTCCATATTCAACAAATGTTTCCTCAAATCATTCTATTAAAGTAAATTTCAGAAAACTAGATAATAGTTTTAATATAATATTTGGTAATACTCCATTATTTGAAGCGAGATATAAAACTCGTAGTAGAACATTAGACAGAGGTTCAAACAGGTCACGTCGAGGACAAACAATTACACGAAAAAGAATGCAAACCAGGCAAGGAAATCAAAATTCGAATGCCAATTCGAACAGTTGGTGGAATGGTAGTGGCACAAATACATCTGAATGGTCAGTATATAAATATCAAGAACCAACCTGGGAATTGACAACCTCATTTAACGCAATGTCAGGGTGGTCTACTTGGACAAGAGACGATATAAATTTTGAAAATTTACCCTCTGATTATGATATAATAAGAAATAGCAAATTTAAAAACTCAACTGATTATTGGGGAATTAACAATATAAGTCAAATTTACTCCCTAGAGGCCACGATTCAACAAACTCCAATATTAAGCGTTGTAATAGACAATAGCGGTATAAAACTTTATTCCCGTAAAACTAATATTGATAATACACTTTATGAAATTGAATTAATTAACAGCCCTAGTATCCCAACAAACAACAGTAAGTACTCCAACAACAATTACCCATCAAACTTTTACAGAAGTGTATATAGCTATCCTGACGGGATTGATGATTCAAACTCAAACACATCATATTCTTATGAAGATGTGATATATAATAGTTCTACTAGAACTTGGACTAGAACACAGACAGAAACTACAACAAGGAATATAAACCCTGAGACTGTCAGAGAAACTATTATAGTTGAAGCTGAATTTCGACAAAACCAAGTACAATTAAATAGTATCACATCAATTGCTATCGAACAATATATTCTTTCAGAAACAAATAGTTTAGGTCAGATTTCAACAACAAGAAAAGTAAACTGCAGAACAAATCAATAAATATCAAGCTACTCCAATTCAAATAAGTAACTTTTTTTATCATTTGTAAAAAATAATCCTTTATAAAATTTTAACCTTTGTATCAAAATCGAAAAATCATGAATTGGATATTATTAATTTTAGGTGGACTATTTGAAGTCGGGTTTACGACCTGTTTGGGTAAAGCCAAAGAAGCTTCAGGAAGCACCATGTATGGCTGGTATTTAGGATTTGTAGTATGTTTGTTAGTTAGTATGGGATTATTAATTAAAGCAACACAGACCTTACCATTGGGTACAGCTTATGCCGTATGGACAGGTATTGGTGCGGTAGGAACGGTATTGATGGGCATATTTTTCTTTAAAGAGCCTGCTGACTTTTGGCGTATATTTTTCATTTTTACGCTAATCGCCTCTATAGTTGGTCTAAAAGCTGTTTCAAGTCATTAATAAATCCTACCGTTTTCACATAAATTTTCAGTAATTTTGCCTTTCCAAAAGGCAAATAAGCTGGAAGGATTTTAGAATTATGTTAGAAAAATTACAAGCTATTAAAGAAAGATGGGAAGAAGTGGAAGCTGAATTAAGCAAGCCAGATACCATCTCTGATATGAAACGTTTTGCAAAATTGAACAAGGAATACAAAGACCTTGGCAAAATCGTTGAACAATACCATATTTATAAAAACATCGTTAGCAATATGGATGCTAACAAAGATATTCTTGTGAATGAAAAAGATCAAGAATTGAGAGAAATGGCAAAGGAAGAGCAAGATATGCTTTATGCCCAAAGAGAGGAAAAGGAAGAAGAAATACGTCTAATGCTAATTCCTAAAGATCCCGAAGATGCTAAAAATGCTATTATCGAGATCCGTGGCGGTACTGGAGGTGATGAGGCTGCTATTTTCGCAGGTGACCTATACCGTATGTATACACGTTATTTTGAGAAAAAAGGATGGCGTAACGAAGTAATGGACGTTACTGAAGGTACTTCTGGAGGATACAAAGAGGTTATCCTAAAAGTAATCGGTGAAGACGTATATGGTCAATTAAAATATGAATCTGGCGTACACCGCGTGCAACGTGTACCAGACACAGAGACACAAGGTCGTGTACACACATCAGCTGCATCTGTAGCTGTATTACCAGAAGCAGAAGAAGTAGACGTAGAATTGAATCCTGGAGATATCGAATTACAAACTTCACGTTCTGGTGGTGCTGGTGGTCAGAACGTAAATAAAGTAGAAACGAAGGTTCAATTGACACACAAACCATCAGGTATTGTTGTGGTTTGTCAAGTAGAACGTTCTCAATTAGCGAACCGTGAATTGGCAATGGAAATGCTTCGTAATAAACTTTACGAAATCGAATTGAATAAAAAGAATGGTGATATTGCTGCTAAACGTAAGACTTTAGTGTCATCTGGAGACCGTTCAGCTAAAGTTCGTACCTATAATTACCCTCAAGGTCGCGTAACTGAACACAGAATTGGATTGACGATGTACAATCTAACAGCAATTATGGATGGTGATATTCAGGACATTATCGACGCATTGCAGTTTGCCGAGAATGCAGAGAAGATGAAAGATGGTGCTGTAGACTAATTTTTTTGCAAAAAAAGTTTGTTTTTACGCAAAACAGCCCTATATTTGCACACCTTCTCAGATGAAGGATTGAGGTCTGGTAGTTCAGCTGGTTAGAATACATGCCTGTCACGCATGGGGTCGCGGGTTCGAGTCCCGTCCAGACCGCAAAGAGAAAGAAAACGTTCTTTCATCGTTCTGAAAAATATTGAAAATAATTTTGGTCTGGTAGTTCAGCTGGTTAGAATACATGCCTGTCACGCACGGATGTCGTTATTGTGGTCCCGTCCAGACCGCCAAATTATTTCACATTTTTCAATCGTTCTTTAAAACATTAAAAAAGATTTTAGGTCTGGTAGTTCAGCTGGTTAGAATACATGCCTGTCACGCATGGGGTCGCGGGTTCGAGTCCCGTCCAGACCGCCAAATTATTTCACATTTTTCAATCGTTCTTTAAAACATTAAAAAAGATTTTAGGTCTGGTAGTTCAGCTGGTTAGAATACATGCCTGTCACGCATGGGGTCGCGGGTTCGAGTCCCGTCCAGACCGCTAAAATTCTTTTTAAATACAACAACAAATCTTAGGTCTGGTAGTTCAGCTGGTTAGAATACATGCCTGTCACGCATGGGGTCGCGGGTTCGAGTCCCGTCCAGACCGCTAAAATTCTTTTTAAATACAACAACAAATCTTAGGTCTGGTAGTTCAGCTGGTTAGAATACATGCCTGTCACGCATGGGGTCGCGGGTTCGAGTCCCGTCCAGACCGCTTAAGAAACAAAGAGGC
>NZ_JADEYP010000038.1 GCF_020295405.1 Sphingobacterium bovistauri | reverse complement strand
TCAATAAACTTTCGGAAACCTTATATTCCTTGCTAATACCTAATATTGATTCTGACGATTTAGTGTACAAATCAATACAAGTCTTCTTAAATGATAATGTGTGTTTTACTTTTCTATCCATAAAAAATGCCCCCAGAAAGTGTCTAACTTTTTGGGGGCAGTGCATGATTGCTCCTTTTTTATTATATAGTCTATTAGAAGACTAAGCGTTAACTTCTGATTTGTATTCGTCAGCTGACAATAATCCATCAAGATCAGCTACATTAGCCAATTTAACACGGATAATCCAACCTTCACCATATGGATCAGAGTTTACTAATTCAGGTGATGCGTCGATAGCCTCGTTAATTTCCAATACGGTCGAAGTTGTTGGCATAAATAAATCTGAAACAGTTTTTACCGCTTCGATTGTTCCGAAAACTTCATTAGCAGCTACTTCTTCACCAACAGTGTTGATATCCACAAATACAATGTCACCCAACTCACGTTGTGCAAAGTCAGTAATACCAATTACGGCCTCATCGCCTTCCACACGAATCCATTCATGATCCTTTGTGTATTTTAATTCTGCTGGAAAATTCATTTTATAATCGTTTTTTTTCAAAAATATCATTATCATTTGACAATAGCAAAAAGGAATATCTTAATTTTAGCGTATGAATAGTCAAATAGCGAAACTCTACGAAATCGGAAAAAAGAACAATCGATTGATATTAGGCCTAATGTCAGGAACATCCTTAGATGGGTTAGATATCGCTTTATGCAAAATATCGAACAGTGGTATAGAAACAAAATTAGAGCTTCTTAAATTTGACACGTTAGATTATGATGATGAATTTCGCATCTACATACGTAGGATATTTGCAAAAAAAGACATCAGTCAGCAAGACCTTAGTGGTATAAATGCTTATGTAGGCATTATACATGCTAATCTTATTAACACTGCATTGAGAAAATGGGAGATCACAGCAAATGACATTGATTTGATTGCTAGTCATGGGCAGACGGTCTATCACGCACCACAGATTCTCACGAAAGACTATACATTACCAAACAGCACCCTACAGATTGGCGATGGCGATCATATTGCTGTAAACACAGGGATTATCACCATTTCTGATTTTAGACAAAAACATATAGCTGCGGGTGGTGAAGGGGCTCCTTTGGCTGCATATGGCGATTATCTACTCTTCACAGACCGCACGCAGCATCGTATTTTATTAAATATCGGCGGCATTTCAAACTTTACTTTTCTACCAAACAGTAGTACAGAATTAAAATCTTTTGCAACAGACTTGGGACCTGGCAACACTATCATGAATCAATACATGAAAAAATATTTTGATGTGGAGATGGACATAGATGCTTTAGTAGCCCAAAAGGGCAATGTTCATCAAGGGTTATTAATAGCGCTTTTAGAAGAAGAATTCTTAAGTCACAACTTTCCAAAAACAACCGGTCCAGAGCTCTTTAATTTAGCCTATTTAGAAGATAAACAAAGAGCAAGCAATAGCCTTAATTTATCTAAAGAAGACGTCATGGCTACATTAAATGCCTTTTCAGCTGAAGCAATAGTTGCTGGTATACTAAAAGTAAGCTCTAATCTAGAAAATGTTGGCATCTATGTAAGTGGTGGTGGATTACACAATCCTTTACTTATGCAAAACATCCAAAAAGGGCTTCCAAATATGCTTGTGACTTCAATAGATGAAATAGGTGTGAATCCTGACGCTAAGGAGGCTTGCTTATTCGCTATACTAGCCAATGAAACAGTCGCCGGTTCACCCGACAACGTCAACAGCATAAAAGACTCCCCTGCAGTATGTATGGGAAAGATTTGTTTACCGAATTAACGTAAGCTTTATTTAGATGCCTATTCGGCAATTGCATCATGCAAGAAGTTCTTAAAATTCAAACTACGTTGAAACACTTGTACCATATCCTCCAGTGCAAATGGCTTAAGAACTTCTTTATCTTCCAAAGGCTTGAAAATAATAAAGCTCTTTAATTTCAAAAATTCGATAGCATCATTTTCTTCTGTATAGCCAGTCGGGGGACGAACTAGTTTATCGTCTTGAGATAGATCTTCCGATGTCCAATTCCCCGAATTTAGCACATCTTCAAAAGCCTCCAAGTTATAATCTATTTCCTGACGAATATTATCTAGGTGTTCTTTTTTTGGCCTCCAGTACCCCACGGCGATAAATGAATTTCCTGGACCGACATGCATATAATATTCTGGACCATCTAATTTTCGCCCATCTAGTGATATCCCGGCCGCAAACCAAGTTTTATAAGGTGATTTGTCTTTTGAAAACCTAACATCTCTATAAATACGAAACATACATTTCTTCGCTTTTATAGATGATTCAATATGCGGATCGAAAGTAGATAATTTATTAATTAACTCTTGAATAAAGGCCTCTACATTAGCTCTTGCTAATTCATACTCATCTTTATGTGCATTAAACCATTCTCTATTGTTATTTTCTTCAAGAGATTTCAAAAATTTGAATGTCGAAGCTGCTATATTCATTCTATTGTAACATTAATAAAAATAAAAAAACTAAGGGAGCAGCTATTAAGAGACCGTCGAAACGATCCAACAAACCACCATGCCCTGGAAGGATGTTGCCAGAATCTTTAACACCAAGGCTGCGCTTCAACATAGATTCTACTAAATCACCCAATGTGCCGAAGACACCAATGATGGCCGCCATCGTCACCCACTCCCATTTTTGTAGTGATCCAAAATACTGCTCTAGATTTAATGCAATCAACATCGCAAATAGTACGCCACCGACAAAACCTTCCCATGTTTTATTTGGAGAGATACGCTCAAACAACTTGTGTTTACCAAAGCTTCTTCCCGAAAGATAAGCTCCAGTATCATTAGCCCAGAGAATGATCAGAAAACCTAATGGAATATAATGATTGAATGACCCTGAAATAAATCCTAATGCTACGAAAAATAAAAAAGGAATACATGCGTAAATAATTCCTAAGATAGTGTATGCTATATCATTAAATGGAAGTTTACTTTTTTGATATAAACTGGCAATAAATATAAATGAAAAGAAAGGTATAAATACCCAAACATATTTAAATGGTATTACACCGACAAAATGCAAACTAACAAGAACAGCTAACACGATGGCTGTTAGCATTCCCAAAATTACATTAGGCTTGTTGTCCTCAGACTTGGCAATTCCATAGAATTCATATAAAGCGCCGATACCTACTAAACTAAAAAATATAGTAAATACGACCTCCCCCAGTAGTAAAGCACCTATTAATACAATAATAAAAAAAAGCCCCGTAATCGCTCTAGTTAGCATCCTCTTCCTCCGTAAATGTTGAACTATCAATCAATACATTTGTAATCGCCTCATCCTTTTCGTTTACATACAGCTCAATTTTTCCAAAAAGATAAGAAGAGTCCTGTTTATTAAGTAAAACCACAGCAATATCATTCTCCTCCAACATTTGTTTAACAATTTCAGCCTCTAACGGCTTTGTATATGTTCTGACTTTAATCCAGTCCTTCTCCATTATTATTGATTGATTTCGACTTTTTATAAAATATGACTGCAATTAGGGCTGTCAAAATGAAACTACCAAGATACACAAATATTGAATAGCTATCATAAGATTGCAAATCTTCAAATGTCTTTCCCTGTGTTGTATAATAATAGGCAAGTATTGTCACCGACGCATTATTTACAAAATGTCCTAATATAGGAACCCAAATATTATTTGTCCAATACAACATATAGCCGAAGAATGCACCTAATAAAACCCGAGGTACAAATCCAAAAAACTGCACATGAATAGCACTAAATATTATAGCAGTAACCCAAATCGTCACATGCATATTATTAAAAATACGCTGGAAAATATTCATCAATGATCCTCTGAAGTAATATTCCTCTGCTACAGCAGGAAATACGGCTAAAACAATCAAATTCATGAATAGCAAAGTCATATGGTCAACCATTACGATTTTTTTGATCAAATCATTCGAAGCGTCTTCTTGTATTCGCATCCAATTTTCAATCCCCTTCAGACTTTCAGGGAAAGTCATATTAGCATTCCATTCGCCAATTAAAGCCATCAAAGGAGCAAATGCTATTAAAAATGCTATTGCGAGAATATAGAAATTATACGGAACCGTTTTAGTTAGAAAATAATCATTATATGGCTCCCTCTTTTGTAATACAACAGAAGGTAAATAAAATGTTCCAAAAGTTCCTATCGCCAATAATGCGTACATGAAAAAGCGTGAACCTCCTAGAATTGTATTATCATCGGCAGATGAGAGAAACTGCTGTGTATTAGAATTCGTCAACTCCCCAATCATCAAGGCTAACAACTGAAGCCCTATACTAAATGCAAAGGTATAACAAATCAACAGCAATAATGATTGCCAAGGGGACCGCTGTTTTTCCAAAAAATCGTTCATTGGATAAAGTTATATATTATTTACGAATGAAAAAGGGACTTTTCAGTCCCTTCTTCTATCTAATTAATTTACACGGATTGGATCCGCAGGTTTTTTAAGTACTTTGTAAGGATATGTCTTCATTTCCTCCAATAATAATTGAACTGTTCTTTCCAATTGAGGATCTCGGCCTTCCAATAAATCTTTAGGCATTTGCTCTACAAAAACATCAGGAGCTACACCTTCGTTTTCAATGATATAATTACCCTTTAAATTGAATACTCCAAAATTAGGAGCAGTGATACTTCCTCCATCTAATAATGGTGGATAGCCAGAAATACCTACAAGGATTCCCATTGTAGTACGACCTACTAATTTACCAAGTCCCTTAAAACGAAACATATAAGGCATCATATCCCCTCCTGATCCTGCATTCTCATTAATGATCATCGCTTTAGGACCATAAATACCATTTCCTGGGGTTGTAAACGAGCGACCATCACGAATTCCCCATCCTGCGATTAACTCACGAGATAATAGATCAATAACATAATCCGCTACCGAACCACCACCATTGTTGCGTTCATCAAGTAATAAGGCTTTCTTATCCATCTGAGAGAAATAATAACGATTGAAGTTTGTATACCCCTCTCTTCCCGTATTTGGCATATATACATACGCAATCTGACCATTACTCAGTTCATCAACTTTTTTACGATTTGATTCGATTAGATCTGTTTGGCGTAACTCAATCTCTTGTGAGAATGTAATTGGTTTTACGATCACCTCACGTCCTCCATTTAATGAAGGCTTGCTGTTAATATTTAACACAACTTGTTTGTCTACCTTATTTTCTAACAACTTGTAAAGATTTACATCTTCTGTTAATTTAACACCATTTACCGCAACGATATACTCACCCTCTTCAATGTTTAATCCAGGTACCGCCAAAGGCGCTTTGAAGGTTGGATTCCATTCCAGTGTAGAAAATATTTTGTTGATTTTATAAACGCCATTTACATATTCTAAATCTGCTCCTAAAGTACCTGTACTTACAGAAGGACTCGACGGTTGATCTCCTGGATAAATGTACGCGTGACCTACGACAAGTTCACCCATCATTTCATTCAGTAAATAACCTAAATCAGAACGGTGATTAACATACGGAACAAATTTTTCATACTTCTTTTTCACAGCATCCCAATCCGCTCCATGCATATTTTCTGCATAGAAAAACTCCTTTTGCATAACCCATACCTCATTGAAAACTTGTTTCCACTCTGCAACTGGATTTACTTCGATTTGAATATTTTCTATATTGACTTTACCAGAATTGGGAGCTGGCTTTTGACCAGCATTAGCAATAAAATAATCACGTCCTGATTGATAGAGCATCTTCTTTCCATCTGCGCTAACCACAAATCCTCTAGCATTCTCAACTAAAACTTTATCTTCCGCTTTCTGTAAGTCAAAAGCACCTATCACTCCACCACGGCTGTACATTAACATGTTTTCGACTTGACCATTCAAAGAATAATATCCAGCCTGCAATGGTAACGAAATTATACGTCTGTCGATGTTCTCAAAATCTACAATAAGCTTTTTTTCCTCAGGTTTTGAAGCTGCTGATTCCTTTTTATCTGTAGACTTTTTATCATCCTTCTTATCCTCTTTCTTAGGTTCCTCTTTCTTCTCTTCTTTTACCGTTTCTTCATCACTTTCGGTCTTGAAAATTGTAGGTGTTTTTTTTGAAAGAATAAATGCGTAAACATTAAACGAAGGATTACGGTCGTAAGCAGACATGTGTAACCCTGAGTTTGAAAGTCCAACATCCGTACTTGCCGTAAAGAACAAATACTTACCATCTCTACTAAATGTAGGTTGGCTAACATAAGACATTCCATCTGTAATATGTTGAGATACTTTGGTCGTCAAGTTATACATGAATATAGCAGTTACGCCATTATTTAACGTTTTAACGTATGATATCCAATCCGAATCAAATGACCAACTTGGAGAAAAAGAATTACGTGTACGTCCAGTTGTTGAAGCCAATTTATCAGAATCTACCATAACAACCTTCTTGGTAGTCACATCTACATAATATAAATTTAAATGAACATCTGAATAAAACAGTTTTTTGCTATCAGGAGACCATACTGGTTGCAAATAGAACAATTCCTTCCCCAAATCAATATATGTTGGCTCTTCTTGCGCTTTCTGATCACGAACCACCAACTGGTATTTACCATTTGCATCCGATAAATAAGAGATCCATTTTCCATTTGGAGACCAAGCTGGATATTTCTCATGACTACCTACTGCGCTAGAGATATTACGTGCCTCACCATTTTCTTTCGGTACAGATATAATTTCACCTCTTGACTGAAACAGCACGCGTTGTCCTGTTGGAGAAATATTAACCTCACGAATATCATTACGAATTTGCTCATAACGCGTACGTTTGTACAGCGGGTCAGCAGCAATAGCAATCTTTAATGTGCTTATTTTTTTATTGTTTGCATCTAGTATATGAATTCTACCTGCTTGCTCATAAACTAATTCAGAGCCTCTTCCCTGAAGTGTACGAACATCATAATCTTTATAATTCGTAAGTTTATCTACTTTTTTGGTCTTCGTATCATAACTAAATATGTTGACTGTCTTATCACGATCCGATAAGAAATACACTTTACTGCCTAACCAAATTGGTTTAACATCATTGCATCTTTCTCCAGGAATAGCCTCTACATTTTTAGTTTCGGTATCAAAAAGCCAAATTGACGCCATACCACCACCACGATAACGTTTAAATGCAACACGATCTCGTTCTGTAGGATCCGAATTTTTAATGTATGCCCAATACCTTCCATCTGGCGAAGGGGAGCCTTGATAAGCTTCAGGCATCATCAATGGTACATCTACTTGACTATTTGTACTCGTCTTATACAATCTTGAGCTCAATGCATACTGAAATTCTCTAGTCGTAGTGAAATACAATTCATTATTATTCAACCAGCCTCTAACAACATCAGCAGAAGGATGATATGTAACTCTTTTGGGCTCTCCACCATATACTGGAATTGTATATACATCATTATTACCATCGTAATTTCCACTAAAAGCAATTTGTTTGCCATCTGGTGAGAAGATAGGGTTTATCTCTACACCTGGATTAGTAGTTAATCTTTTGGGGTGACTGCCATTCTTTTCAGCAACCCACACATCTCCTCCATAAACAAAGGTAAGGTGTGTATCACTAATACTCGGACTACGTAATAATAGAGTCTCCTCTTGAGCTTGAGAGAATAATGGACTAGCAATGCAAAGTGCTGCACCTAAAGCCATTGATAATTTATTTAACATATGCTGTCAATATATGGTTGTATTTTAAATCAAATATAAATATTAATAACACAAGGGAAAATACTATATCTAAGATGTTGCAAAACGCAAAAAAGGGTAGAATCAATAGATCTACCCTTTTTACTTATATCAAATAAATATTAATCTTCAGAAGCAAGTTCTTCGTCTACCAAAACACGACCACAGTGCTCACAGATAATCAATTTTTTACGTTGACGAATCTCTGATTGCAATTGAGGTGGTATCTTATTGTGACAACCAGAACAACTATCACGCTCGATAAAAACAACAGCTAATCCATTGCGGTATGAGCCACGAAGTTTATTATAAACTTTCAAAAGACGCTCTTCATTTTTCTGAGAAGCAACTTCCGCTCTTTCTAATAAAACTTCCTCTTCTTTTTGTGTTTCTGAAGCAATAGTTTCTAACTCTTTTTGCTTGATTTCTAACTCACCTTTAGCGTAATCTAAGTTACCTTGAGCTTTCTCGTATCCTTCAGATTTGTTTTTGATTTCAAACTCAGCCTCTTTAATACGTTTCTCACATACTTGAATTTCTAAGCCTTGAATTTCAATTTCTTTTGAAATAGCGTCATACTCACGATTGTTTTTTACTTCATTCAATTGACCTTCGTATTTCTTGATCGCTGCTTGCGCATCTTTGATCATGTTTTTACGTTTTACAATTGAATCCTCTAAATCATCTAAGTCAACTCTGATTTTTTCAAGTCGAGTTTCCAACCCAGCGATTTCATCCTCTAAGTCAGCTACTTCGATAGGAAGCTCACCACGTACTTGGCGAATCTTATCTATTTTGGTGTGGATCGATTGCAACGACCACAATGCCTTTAATTTTTGTTCTACCGTTTGTTCCATTAAATGTAGTATTTTATGGGATTTGTGTCTATTTCCGTCAATAGGACAGCAAAGTTAACAAATTTTTTCCGAATTATTTCTAATAATAATTCTTGTGTAAATTGTTCTGATTCATAGTGTCCAATATCAGCGATTATGATATCATCCTCTGCATCAAAAAACTCATGATATTTGTAATCTGCAGTAATGAAAATATCAGCTCCTGAGCGCTTAGCTTCATTTAATAAGAAACCACCAGAGCCTCCACAGACAGCCACTCTGTTTATTTTTTTGTCAGAAAACTTAGTATGCCGAATTACATTTAAATTTAGTTTTTCCTTCAGATATGCCATAAATGCTGAAGCCTCAATCGGAACTTCCAAATTGCCGATAGCCCCCGAGCCCACATATTGCAATTTGTTATCAATGGTAATTGCGTGATAAGCGACCTCTTCATATGGATGAGCAGCCAACATACTAACCACAATTTGTCGTTCAAGTTGAGATGGAAAAATAACTTCAATCTTTGTTTCTTCAACACGTTCTTGAGTCCCCATTTCACCAATAGCCGGATTCGCTCCTTCTAAGGGCCTAAAAGTGCCATATCCTGAGGTATTATAGCTGCATTGATCATAACTACCTATACTTCCTGCTCCTGCATCAAACAACGCTTGACGAACGTCCTCAACATTCGCACGTGGAACATACACAACAAGCTTTTTCAGTAGCTCTGATTTTGGACTTAAAATCGCATGGTTAACCAATTCTAATTTATCCGCAATTTTAGAACTTACACCACCTAGCACATTATCCAAGTTCGTATGGATAGCGTATAATGCAATATTGTTTTTAATCGCCTTAATGACTGTGCGCTCTACATAATTTTTGCTATTAAACTTCTTTAACCCTTTGAAAACAATCGGGTGGTGAGATATAATGATATCACAACCTTTGGCTATAGCCTCATCGACGATTTCTTCTGTACAATCAAGGGAGATTAATGCCTTAGAGACCTCATCATTTGGATGCCCTACGATCAATCCAGAATTATCATAAGACTCTTGATATGCAAGAGGTGCAATAGTCTCTAAATACGAAGTGATTTCTTTTATTTTCATACTATTCAATTTCCTCCTTATCCATTGATGATTGAACATTAGCACCATCATCAGTAGATGAGCTTTCTAGCAGCCTTTTATATGATATGATCTTTCTCCAATACAAAACAATGCCAACTATATATGTAAATGATGCAATATAACCGATTAATGGAAGTGGAAGGTTTCCAACTAAAAAGCTCCATGCAAATATGTTGCCCTCATTCTGTGTTGGATTTTCGTCTATCGCTACTTTACGATCATAAAATTCATTATTTAATGAGTCTCTAAGATTTCTGACTACAATAAAATTCCAGAAAATATTTAATAGAGGGACTGCCAACAAAAAAGCCTGATTAGGCGGTAACAACCGATTTTCCTTTTTTATAAGAAGTAGTACCTTGCGAATAGTATACCCTAATAACAACCATATAATAATCTGTATAACAACAATTGCAACCAGCCAAGGTAAATACGGTATTAGCTTTTGAAACTCCGGATCATTCAATAATTCATTCATTACTTATCTTCTAATAATATAGATTCTAACTTGTTTAAGTTATTAATTTGTGTATTAAGAGAGGCATCCAATTCTACTATTTTAGTGTTACTTTCCTTTGCCTTCACAGGCAAAATAAGTCACATTTCTTTACCTCCCTTACTTGTCTCCTAATGTAAAAACATTAGTAATGAGCAACTTTTGATCAATGGCATAAGTGCTGCCAAATTAGCTATTCAAAAAGCATAATAACACAGTCCTTAATCACAAAAATAGCAATATCTCATCTTTTAAAAGTACGAATACTTACGCAAACAATAAAAAAATAGCGGGTATCTTATGCAAATCAATTGTCGTATTTTGCCACTCAGATATGCGCTTTGTTAATACCATTTCATCTGGTGAAGTCAAATTTGCAGCAATACACAACTTGGTTGACGGCTTAGCTATACGCAAAAGTTCGCTAAGCATCTGATTGTTACGAAAAGGCGTTTCTATAAAAATTTGAGTTACTTTATCACGAGTGCTCTGATTTTCTAAATCTTTTATTTTTTTCGAACGTTCGCCCTTATCAATAGGCAAATAGCCCTGAAAAGAGAATTTCTGACCGTTAAAACCTGAACCCATTAATGCTAATAAAATAGAACTAGGCCCTACCATTGGCACCACTTGAATACCCCTTCGATGCGCTTCCGCTACAATATCCGAACCAGGATCAGCCACAGCAGGACAGCCTGCTTCAGACATCAATCCCAAGTCCTTTCCCTTCATTACATTTGCAAAAACCTGATTATAATCCATTTTCTCACGTGTATGCTTACCATAATCGTGAATTATCAATTGACTTTGAGGTATGGATAAACCAGCGGCTTTTAGGAATTTACGCGCAGTCTTCTCATTCTCCACCACATATTCATCGATCTTATTAATAATATCTTGATGCACCAATGTATAAGATATACGCTCTGCGCCTTCAGAAAGTGGCACCGGGATCAAAAAAAGTTTGCCTTTTTGCATATACAAACCTATAAAGAAAAGTCGAGATAATAAGTTTTATAGTCCTTTAAAAATACTTTGCCGAAGGGAATCTATTCATTGATTTTCCTAATGATACACCTATTGATATTTCATGTGTACCATTATTCATTCCCGCAATTTTATTCAAACTGTGTTCGAATGAATAACCTATACGTAATTTTGAACTTGTATATAATTGTGCTAACAAACCAATAGATTTATAAGCAGTAAACTTGGACAATGGTAAGTCATCATACTCTCTATCAAAGATCTTAGAACGAGAACGAAACGCTAATCCTACCCAAAATTTTTCATCAAAAATCCCCATTGCATTGACATCCACCGCTGTAGGCCCGATTAAATCATCTTTGACTAACAAACTTGGTCTAAAGATGAACCCCTCAGACATAGGAATTGCTCCGCCTAACATAATATACGCATGCGTATTTCGATAAAGTCCTTCTAAAGAATTTTGGTTATACACAAAATCTTCTCTGCTATCCGATTTAGAAAATAAATCATGAACAGACAAGCCCAGATACCAATTGGGATGATAATAAAATGCACCTAATCGTATATCTGGCCGCCATGTCGTAATCATCCCCCTAGGGATATAAGGATCATTTTCGTCAATATATACCAAATCATTGCCATCAAGACTATATTGCGTAACTCCTCCAGCTATACCCAAACTTAATCGCTGTGTGTCGTCCTCATCTATTTGTAAGCGCAATGCATAACTTCCAAACAATGATGTAGCAGATTGCACCCCTATTTTGTCATAAGCTATCTGCAAACCTGCAGCATGTCGTTTCCAAATAGGATCAATAATACCATCTATCGAAGCATAACCAGATGTTGGCGCACCGCGAAATTTTGACCATTGCGATCTGATCCCCATTTGGGCATACCACATTTCTTTATAACCTACATAAGCTGGATTGATATGCGCTCCATTAAAGGCGTGCTGCGCAAAAGGTATATATTGCTGCGCATACGTAGAAAACGGTATTACCAGTAAAAACTTAATAAGTATAAGGATACAGCAATATCTCATAAAAATGGAAAATAATTGGATAGTTTTAACTTAAAGATAGGATTTAAAAACAAAAAGGCTTGCAAAATTTTTGCAAGCCTTTTGTTTATTTAAAGAACGTAATTTACGCGTATTCTTCTATTGAAGGACAAGAACAGATTAACATTCTATCACCCTGCGAATCGTTCACACGACCTACTGAAGGCCAGAATTTAGCTATTTTCAAGTAAGGAAGTGGGTAAGCCGCAGTCTGACGCGAATATGGTCTATTCCATTCGTCACCCGATACTACCGCAGCAGTATGAGGGGCATTTTTCAATACGTTATTCTCTTTGTCTACTTCACCAGCTTCTACCGCAGCGATTTCTTGACGAATAGCGATTAACGCATCACAGAAACGATCCAATTCTGGTTTAGACTCTGACTCCGTAGGCTCTACCATCAATGTCCCTGCTACAGGGAAAGATACTGTTGGCGCATGGAAACCGTAGTCCATCAAACGCTTAGCAATATCTGCAACTTCTACACCTGCATTCTTGAATCCACGACAATCTAAGATCATCTCGTGGGCACAACGACCATTAGCTCCAGCGTATAATACAGGATAATGATCTTCTAAACGCGCCTTAATGTAATTCGCATTTAAGATTGCTATTTTCGTAGCATCTGTAAGCCCCTTAGCACCCATCATAGCGATATAGGCATGAGAGATCAACAAAATAGACGCCGAACCAAATGGAGCTGCTGAAACAGCTGTAATGCCGTCTGTGCCTGAAACCTCCACGACCTTGTGATTTGGTAAGAAAGGCACCAAGTGTGCCGCCACACCGATAGGCCCCATACCTGGACCTCCTCCACCGTGAGGAATACAGAATGTTTTGTGCAAGTTCAAGTGACATACGTCAGCACCGATGAAACCTGGGCTAGTAAGACCAACCTGTGCATTCATGTTCGCACCATCCATATATACCTGACCACCATTTTCGTGGATAATATTACAAATTTCGATAATTGTCTCTTCGAATACACCGTGTGTAGATGGGTAAGTTACCATCAAAGAATTTAAGTTGGCTGCATGCTCAATAGCCTTAGCTCTCAAATCCTCTACATCAATATTTCCTTTATCATCTGTTTTCACAACTACGACTTTCAAACCAGCCATAGAAGCTGAAGCAGGGTTAGTACCGTGCGCAGAAGCAGGAATCAGACAGATATCACGGTGCCCTTCACCACGACTTTTGTGGTAAGCATCAATTACCATCAAACCAGCGTACTCACCTTGAGCGCCTGAGTTTGGTTGGAATGACATTTTTGCAAAACCAGTAATCTCTGATAACCAATCATTCAACTCATTGATCAACAACATATATCCTGAAGTCTGATCAACTGGAGCAAAAGGATGTAAACCACCAAAACGAGCCCAAGTAACAGGAACCATCTCCGTAGTTGCATTCAATTTCATCGTACACGATCCCAATGGAATCATCGAGTGACATAATGACAAATCTTTAGCTTCTAAAGATTTGATATAACGCAACATCTCGTGCTCTGAATGATAAGAATTAAAGATTGGGTGCGACAAATACGCTGACGTACGAGCCAATTCTGAAGGAATTGATGTACCTAGTTCATTTGCTAATTCTTCCAAATCTACAATATCCTGCGCTTTAGCCTTAACTTTAGCAAACACTTTAACGATAGTCTCAATATCTTGGAAAGTAGTCGTCTCATCAATTGAAACACCTACTGTACCTTCATTATAATAGAAATTCAATTCATTATTCAACGCTTCTGATTTCAATCCATCCACCTCTTTACCAACGTTGAAACGTAGCGTATCGAAATACGTTTTGTTTGTTTGCTCGTAACCCAAAGCTTGAATAGCTTTGTCTGCTAGTTTTGCCAAATCATTAATACGGCTTGCAATATTTTTGATACCTTTTGGACCATGATACACGGCATAGAATGATGCCATAATTGCTAACAATGCTTGTGCTGTACAAATATTTGATGAAGCTTTATCACGACGGATATGTTGCTCACGAGTCTGTAACGCCATACGCAACGCATATTCACCATTTGAATCTGAAGTCACACCTATAATACGACCAGGAATATTACGCTTGTAAGCATCTCTAGTAGCAAAGAAAGCAGCATGAGGACCACCAAAACCCATTGGTACACCAAAACGTTGGGAGTTACCTACGACAACATCAGCACCCCATTCGCCTGGAGGCGTCAACAATGCTAAAGACATTAAATCTGCAGCCACACAAACTGTAATATTTTTCGCGTGTGCTGACTCAGCAATTTTTTTATAATCAGCAACAGTACCATCGGCAGCAGGGTATTGTACAAATACAGCAAATACATCTTCTGTCAAATTAACCTCTGTTACTTCCGCAACGCGTAATTCAACACCAAAAGGTGTAGCACGTGTTACCAATACATCTAAAGTCTGTGGGAAAATATTCGGAGATACTAAAAACACATTCGCATTTTTACTTTTGCGTGCCGAATACAACATAAACATTGCTTCTGCAGCAGCTGTAGCCTCATCTAATAATGAAGCATTAGCTATTTCTAATCCCGTAAAATCAGAAACAACAGTTTGGAAATTTAATAAGGCTTGTAAACGTCCTTGCGCTATTTCAGCTTGATAAGGCGTATATTGCGTATACCATCCTGGATTTTCAAATACATTACGCTGAATTACTCCTGGAAGAACCACATCGTAATACCCCTGTCCGATATAAGACTTGAACACTTTATTCTTCTCAGCGATTTGAGCTACCTTGTCCAAATATGCGACTTCGCTTAGTGCATTTGGAAGATTCATAGCCTTTCTTCGGATTTGAGCAGGAACTGTTTGTTCGATTAACCCATCTAAAGAAGCAACACCCAAAAAATTCAACATTTCTTCGGTTTGTTCAGTACTTGGACCGTTATGACGGTCCTGAAATTTTTCGTTGTAATGTACGTTACTCATTTGCTTTATAATTGCAAGAACACTTATGTATTAACACTTTGACAAACAATTTCTTTCTTCGCAAGAAAGCCTAAAGTTTGGATGCGCAAAGATACGCAATTTTGAATACTTTTTGAACGATATAGCCCTTCCAAAAATTTTTATTGCCATGCAAACGATTGTTCGATTTTATTATTAAAAAACCACCTAAAACAAGTTAAATTTCAAAAATATTTACCACATATCACTTTAATCTATAAAAAATTCAAAAGTTACTATAAGTCAAATTATTAACTATCATTTTGGTAATTTTGGATCATTTATAAACAACCTAATTATATGCTGCAACTACAAGTTAAAAATGAGACTTCTCTATTAAAAACTGTTATATTAGGACGGGCCGATAGCAATGGTCCCACCCCGCTAGCGGATGAGGCATATGACCCGAAATCTTTGGAACAAATCAAGGCAGGAACCTACCCAAAAGAAGAAGATATGATTGTAGAAATGTCTGCCTTTGAATCGGTATTGAAAAAGTATGAGGTGAATGTGATTCGTCCTAGACTAATCCCTCAGTTAAATCAGATCTTTACACGCGATATTGGTTTTGTTATCGAAGATAAATTCATCAAGTCAAACATTTTACCAGATCGAGCAGAAGAATGGAATGCAATTGATTTTGTAATTGACGAAATTCCAACTAACAAATTTATAACACCTCCAGAAGAAGTTCATATAGAAGGTGGTGATGTTATAGTCTGGAACGATTATATTTTTATTGGAACCTACTATGGATCTGACTATTCAGCAATCAACACCGCACGAACAAATCGACATGGTGTTGAATTTATAAAAGAATTGTTCCCCAATAAAATAGTATTAGATTTTGACCTAATCAAATCAACGACTAATCCACGAGCAAATGCGCTGCATTTGGATTGTTGTTTTCAGCCCATAGGACTAGACAAAGGGATTGTTTTTGAAGGTGGTTTTCGTAATCCAAATGACTATCACCGCATCGTGGAGATATTTGGAAAAAACAACCTTTATCATATTGATGCAGATGGCATGTATGATATGAATTCCAACTTGTTTTCTATTTCCCCAAGTGTGATTGTTTCAGAACAACGTTTTCTCAAATTGAATCAATGGCTAGAGAACCATGATTTTATAGTAGAAAGAATCCCTTACCATGAAATTGGCAAACAGGAAGGTCTTTTACGTTGTTCCACTTTACCCCTAATCCGCGAATAATGGCTCAATCAACAAATTGCATATTAATGGTGCGACCTGCTTCATTTCGCTCCAATGAAGAAACGGCTGTAAACAACTATTTTCAAGATACAGACGCTGTAGACAAAAACACAAATTTCTTAGCTCAAGCTGAATTTGATAACGCTGTCAAAACATTACAACTTGAAGGTGTACAAGTTATCGTATTGGAAGACTCTGGCAAATATGATACGCCCGACAGCATATTTCCGAATAACATAATCTCCTTCCATGGAGATAAGGCGATTCTGTATCCGATGTTTGCGCATAATAGACAGAGAGAAATTTTCCTTAATCACCTCGGGGTATTGGAAAAAAATGATATACATTTCAAAACCCTAAAAGATTATAGTATTTATACCGAGCAAGAAATTTATTTGGAAGGAACGGGTGTACTCATATTAGATCGGGAGAATAAAATCGCGTATTGCTCTATCTCCGAACGGGCTAATCAAGAATTGTTGTCTATTTTTTGCGAAGACAATCAGTATAAACCCGTTGTTTTTCACGCAACTCAAAATCTAGGAGAGGAAAGGCTCCCTATTTATCACACTAATGTGATGATGGCGTTAGGAACAAATTTTTCTGTCATTTGCCTAGATACTATTCAAGATAATGAAGAGAAACAAACTGTAATAGAATCTTTAACCTCGACCAACAAAACAATTATTCCAATATCTGAACATCAGATGAATCACTTTTGTGGCAACATCTTAGAGTTAAAAGATAAGGACAGAAACATAATAATTGTCATGAGTGAACAAGCACACAAAGCCTTTTCCGATGAACAAATAGATCAATTAGAAAATTTCGGTAGAATCGTGCAAATACCTCTTTACACCATAGAGAAGTATGGTGGCGGCTCCATGCGGTGCATGATAGCAGAGGTTTTCCACCAATAGAAACTTATAATTTTTAAATCGGGGGTAACAAAAATTCTAATCTGCTGATATAATATTAAAGAATAGAATTTAAAACCTTTTAATTTTTAAAAATTATGAAAAAGCTAATACAATTATTCGGAATAGGATCATTAATATTTAGTACTGCAGCATGCTCAAATGATACATTAACAGAGCCAACCTTCACGCCAGATGGCACCGCTCTAAAGAATTTATACGCAAATAACCTTGCTGCTATAACCCAACACGACACTTTCGATGCTAGCCAAACATTTACTTTCACTTCGGCTAAAGGTGTAAAAGTTGTTATACAAGGTTCGTGTCTAAAAAAGCAAAATGGTGCCCCTGTAACCGGTGAAGTTGACTTCTCTTATGTAGAAATATTTGATAGGGGCACTATGCTCGCGACAAATAAACCTACCGTTGGCATACAAAATGGTGAACCAAAATTATTGACATCTGGGGGCGAATTTTTGGTTAAAGTCTCACAAAACAATGAAGAATTGCAAACATCATGCGGATATTCAATTCACGCACCTACATCCCTAACCGGTGGAACCGATCCTGAAATGGAAGCCTTTGCTGGAGCTATTGATAACGATGGCAATCTAACTTGGGAAAGTATTACACAGAATACAGAAATGTGGACAGGGTTTAATCAATCTGTGAATGCGGATGCATATAATGTTATTTTTAATGCCTTCGATTGGTTCAACTACGACAAGTTCTTAAATCTAGGACAAGGGTTTACAAGTGTTACATTCGTAACACCAGCAGGATTTAACAACAGTAATAGTTCTGTATTTATGGCAACTAAAACTCGACCAAATTCTTTGGCTTTTGCCAGCACTAAAATGCCAATTGGAAGTGAAGTATACTATATTTTAGTAGCAGAATTCAATAACGGATTTAAATACGCAGTGAAACCCGTAAGCACAATTACACCAAATCAAACTATTACATTCACCTATGCTGAACTTCAAAATGGAACCATTCAGCAAGTAATAGATGGGATAAATGACCTACCATAATCAGGTAGAAAATTATAAACTCAGACCTCCTTTTAGAATCATCTAACAGGAGGTTTTATTCCCTTAAAAAACTCTCTAATACCGAAAGAAGCTCTTGTTGGTCTTTCTTTGTTTCCAAAGTTTCTGAATCATTGTATGTTTTTCCAATTCTGTTTTCATATTTCTTTCCATTTTCAGTTAAAATAATATTAAAATCAGTGCCGTCTGCACATGTAAAACACTCTGATATAGAAATTTCTTTAAAATTTACCTTGCGCAATAATTCTCTCAATCTATCGAATTTCATACTATCCGTAACAAATAGCCCCTCTAGCCCTCCTTTTTCTTTGGCACAATTACCTTTTTTTAATTTTTCTACTTTGGTCTGCTCCTCTGTAATTACAATATGATAGTCTTGCGCGCACCATCCACTATAGACGTATGTTTCCACCATGAAATTAGTATTTTCCACAAAAGATAGATTATCTCCCTTTTGACAGCCAAATAAAAGAAATATTGTGATTATTGACAGAGTTCTCATAATTTACATTGTTAATACAAATTAAACGATAAAAAGACGATTTCGCTACGCGTAATTTTTTTAATTCACCATACAGTCACTGAAATGTATCCATTTAAATCAATATATATTCTATCATTCTTTGGCACAATTGTTCTAGGTTTACTTTCACGAAGAATAGATTGGATACCAATAATTACTGGCGATGCATTGTATGCAGTCATGATATATTGGTTTTTTAGGTTTATATTCACGACCAAGAAAAGCTATTACGCACTAATTTTCTCTGTCCTATTTTGCTTTGGAATAGAATTTCTTCAATTGCTTCAACATCCTATACTCATTGAATGGCGAAACAATCCCATGCTAAGGCTTGTATTGGGACAAGGCTTTCTCTGGACAGATTTGATTGCTTATTGCCTAGGAAGTCTTATAGCCTTTTTTATTGATAGAAAAATTATTAACCGTTATTTCAAATAAGAAATAAACCATGTAGCAGTTTCAAAGGTCATACTGTTATATTTTAACTTTAATATTTATGAGAACACTAACCACCATTATCATTCTAGCTTTCACAATTTTCCTTTCTAGCTGTGGGTTATTAAGAGAAACCGATTTTTCGTTAATACAAATTGGGATGACTACAGCGGAAGTCAAACAAAACATAGGAACTCCTGCTCGTGTAGTCGCTGCAAAACGCTATGACGATGGGATATTAGAAATTTACGAATACCCAAGATTAAAAGCACAACCGGATACAATGTTGAATTGGCTATTATTTATAGATAATAGACTAGAAGAGTGGGGACCAAAAGAGCAATATCTTCCATCTGAATACGATAGATATTACCATAAATATAGAAAAAATAGAAGATAGCCCAAGCTGTCTTCTATTAATACAATATCGTAAATTTAAACTCTAAGGGGTTGAAATGCCTAATCAACTCCTTGATTAAATCGTCTCCGTATTTCACATACAAGACTGCAAAATTCTCTGAGCGCTCTTGCAATCCTCCATTAGGAAATAATTTCTCTTTAACACGTTCTATCTGCGTCAAAGCCTCCTCATGGTTCTGTTTATCAGCTTTCAATAATTTCTTTTCAAGATTATCAATTGCCTTTTTCAATCGTGCTTGAACAGCTTCAGTACTTGGTGCTAAACTAGCATCTATTTTGTGTGCACGAAGTTTTATTTTTCCAAAAATCGCATTAAACTCCATCCATTCGTCACGAAGATTCAATCGATGTGTGGTGTGTCTTCGTACATACTCATTTTGCAATGCCGTAGTGGATTTAAAGATGGATTTAAAGGTCAAATCAAGACGATAAATTTTACTCGCCACCGCATCATCTGTAATCATCGCCGAATTGCGTGGAATAAGAATTGGATATGGAACACCAAATTGATCAAAATTCGACTTGAATTGCAACCAGTATACTATTTCAGCACCACCACCTATATATGCCAAATTGGGTAAAATCACTTCTTGATAAAGTGGGCGCATAACAACATTCGGACTAAACCGTTCAGGTGTAGACGCTATTGCTTCTTTCAATTCATCTTCCGTAAAAAATATGTTTTGATGCAGAACTTCATATCGCCCATCCTCATTCTTCACGATGCGCTCGCGGTATTCCTCTGTCAGGTAAAAGAAATTACATTCCCGTGCATGCACTTGCGTAGAAAATCCTTTATTTTCTAATTCAGTAGTGGTTTGAGATATTGCTTTAAAACTTTTTTCTTCTATTATATCGTGTTGAATTATTGCTGCAAAAATATGCTTCAATTCTCTTCGATCTGCATCTACAATTACAAGTCCATAATCCTTGAACAAAGCATTAGCCAACACACGGGTTGCATCTGCTAGATTTCTACCTTTTAAATATGCATCCTCTACTATCTGGGCTAATTTGGAAGAATTATCAGATAAGCCGAGCATACCAATATATTGACGCACCACATCTTGCATGGAGTTCGTATCCATTTTCCCAGTACCCGAAATACCCGGCACATCCCAAACAATCTTCTTACCATACACGCGTGTATTATTGATTTCTTCAAAATCATGGTCTTCCGAAGCCATCCAATAAACAGGGACAAAATTCTTATCTGGAAATTTTTCTTTTAAATCTTTAGCTAAACGAATAGCACAGGCTATTTTGAAAATAAAATAAAGCGGACCTGTAAAAATGTTTAATTGATGTCCTGTAGTAACGGTAAAGGTGTTTTCTTCAGCTAATAATTTAACGTGCTTTGCAACTTCTGGAGCATCTTTTAATAAATCACCATACTGACTTTTGAGAGAAGAAACTAGAACCTCACGATGCGCAAAATTTGATTTTAATTTTAATTGATCTTCAAAACCCTCAAAAGTAGGGCTGTTCCCATAAAATGGTTTCAAATTCTCTTCCCCAGCCAAATAAGCTATTAATGTTTTTGAAAAACTATTGGTGTCTTTATAATCTATATAGGTCGCTTTCATCCAAAAGATTTATTTTCTCGACAAATGTATACTAATTGAGTATACAATTTACAGAAAAATACAATTAGCAATGAATTATAGCGAAGATTTGACAAAATAATACCCGAAACTTCAACAAAATTTCGGGTATTAAAAATACTATCTTAAAATAAACTAGACCGTCTTCACGTACTTCTCATCGTAATTTTCAATATCAATAATATACTGATTTTGAATTAAGAAATCATAAAGAGGTTTTGCTTCTTCTGAAACTTTTAAGTTCTTCGTTGTGATAATCTGATTTTCTTTCTTATTCAAATACGGATAAGCGTACAATTTCACGTTTTTACTAAACATACCTGAGATATAAGAAAGTAACTCGTTTGTGTAATTTTCTTTGCTGTAATTATCCGAATTGAAAATATTGCGCAAGTTAGACACGTTTGTTGCAATACCGACATTATTAGGCTTAAAGTTCTTAAAAAATTCAGCTAAATGATTGTTACGTCTAAAGTTAGACACCAAAATATTGTTTCCTGTTGCACATAACTCTTCTGCCCTATCTGCAAAATATTGCAAGTCCTCTATAGTCAGATCCGAATCTTCGTCTAAAACATTCCCCATCAACACCTCGATCAATACAACTGTGTTTTCAAGATTAGCGCCCGTGTTTTTCTTAAATTGTTCAACCGCCTGATTAAACAAATCAAAGTTTGGCAATGACTTTTGACGATACTTGGTACGTAATACCACTATATCCTTTCTATACAATGTGTCCTTAATTTGTGCTGCTTTGCCATCAGGCTTAAATAGAGCTGCCTTAGAGAAGCCTTTTGCAATCAAATAAAGATTGACTAATCGTTCATTGACATTTTCAAATACAGGTCCATTTACTTTAATTAAATCAATCTCCACAGCCCCTACAGAAAGGTTATCTACCAACGATTCAATCATCACTTGAGGATCATTTGAATAGTAATAAGCCGCAAATACAAGATTTACACCTAAAATTCCTAAAACTTTGGATTGAAGACGGTTATCTGAATCCAACAAACGAACGTGCATAATGATATCGTTCGTCGGCCCGTCTACCTCTGATTGAAATCGGATGCCTAGCCAACCATGAGGCTCATTTGTTTTTGTAAAATTTAATGTAGTAACGGTATCCGCGAAAGCAAAGAATTTTTTATTGTCGTATTTCTCCGTGTGCAATCTTTCAGTAAGAAGAGAAAACTCATGCGCCAACATTTTACGCAGACGAGTACGACTTACGTACCTACCAGACTCTTCTGCACCATATATAGCGTCTGAAAAAGCCATATCATAAGCAGAGATGGTCTTTGCTATGGTTCCTGAAGCTGCGCCTGCTTCGAAAAAATTACGTGCTACTTCCTGTCCCGCGCCTATCTCCGCAAATGTACCGTAGATTGCAGGATCGAGGTTAATTTTTAAAGCCTTGCGCTTTGTCTCGAATATCTCTCTTGCCATGCTGCAAAGATAAAAAAATGAGTTTAATAATTAGATTAACAACTAATTCAAAAAAAATGGGCTTACATTTTACAGTAAGCCCATTTTTTTGAAGGTATAAAATAGCGCTGAAGTATGCAGCGCTTGACCAAGCCTATTCTCAAATAAAAATTGTTTCGCTTCTTCTATAGACATCTCTACAACTTCAATATCTTCGGAATTGTCCAAATCTTGTTCCTGAACTTTCTTCCCTCCCTTTAATAGGTAGGTATATGTCAGATTACCACTTGTCGCTGGATTAGCGTACAATTCACAAATATATTCTATCGAATCAAACGCATAACCTGTTTCTTCTAGTAATTCTCGTCGCGCCGCTACCTCAGGTTCTTCTCCTTCTTCAACCACACCAGCCGGCAATTCAACCATTATCTGATTTGCACCATGACGATATTGCCTTACGAATAATATACTTTTCTCCTCCGTAATAGCGACCATATTTACCCAAGTCGGGTACTCTAATACATAATATTCATCCTTGATATTCCCGTTGGGCAATTCAAGTTTATCCACACGAAGTGTTGCCCATGGTCGTTGGACCAAATACTTGGAATCAAGGAGTTTCCATTTTTCCATAATTACTTATTTAACAATATCAGCCATAATATTCTCTACCTTTTCCTCTAATTTTGAAGATATTGTTTCATATTGAGAAGCGTCCAATAAAGACTCTTTTACGGAGCAATAGAACTTAATTTTCGGCTCAGTACCCGAAGGTCGTGCTGAGATAACATCACCATCTACCGTAATAAATTGTAATACATCAGATTTAGGTAAATCTATAACTGAAGTTTCACCAGAAATAACGTTAGTGGCTACTAAATTTTCATAATCGCGTATTTCTTTAACAGCTACTCCTCCAAGTGATTTTGGAGAGTTTGCGCGCAAGTCTATCATCATCTGTTTGATTTCATCTGCACCAGCCTTTCCTTTTTTAGTCAAAGAAATTAGTTTCTCTTTATAAAAACCGTATTTTCCATACAGCTCTACTAATACTTCATATAAAGATTTGCCTTGACTTTTGAAATAAGCTGTCATTTCTGCTATAAAAGCACATGAGTTCACCGCGTCTTTGTCGCGCACCAAATCACCAATTAGAAAACCGTAACTTTCTTCTCCACCTACCAAATAGTTCTCCTTACCTAACTCGCGAGTTATAACTTCACCGATATATTTGAAACCAGTAAGTGTATCGTAGTATTTCACGCCGAAACCAGTGCCTATATCACTAATTAAGTTGCTCGTAACAATAGTTTTAACGATATAATCGTTATCCTTTAATTCTCCTTTATCTTTCTTTGAAGAAAGCACGTAATAAGTCAACAAACTACCAATTTGATTCCCATTTATCAATTCATAGTCACCTTTAAGATTACGAACAGCCACTCCTACGCGATCTGCATCGGGGTCAGTAGCCATGATCACATCAGCACCAAGCTCTTGACCTCTCTTTTTAGCCATAGCCATAGCATCCTCCTCTTCAGGATTAGGATACACTACAGTGGGAAAATTCCCGTCGGGCTTTGCCTGCTCATCAACAACAATAACATTTGTAAAGCCCCAAGCCTCTAACATTTTAGGTACTACCGTGATTCCTGTACCATGAATAGGTGAAAACACAATTTTCAAATCCTTTTGAGCCTCAACTGCTGCTGGATTAATACTCAACCTCTTATTTGCCTGTATATAAATCTCATCAAACTCTTCCCCTACAATCGTAATATTAGAATCCACTCTATTGAATTTCACCTCGTTAACTGACTGTATTGCATTAACCTCTGCGATCACGTTGGTGTCATGTGGAGCCACTAATTGCCCTCCATCATTCCAGTATGCTTTATACCCATTATACTCTTTAGGATTATGCGAAGCTGTCAACATCACACCACTTTGACAATTAAAGTGTCTAACGGCAAAAGATAACATCGGAGTAGGACGCAAATTTTCAAACAGAAATACATGAATATCATTTGCTGAAAAAACATCGGCCACCAAATGTCCCAATGATTGAGAATTATTACGACTATCATACGAAACAGCAACTTTGATCTGTTGATTTGGGAATTGATTTTTCAAATAATTTGCCAAACCCTGAGTTGCTTTTCCAAGAGTATATTTATTTATTCTATTCGACCCTACCCCCATTATTCCTCGCAACCCTCCTGTTCCGAATTCTAATTCTTTGTAGAAAGAATCTAACAACTCTGTTTCCTCTTTGTTATCTATAAGCTGCTGCACTTTAGCAACCGTATCTTTATCATATTCTGTCGACAACCACTGATTAACACGTGATTGGGTGGCTTGGTCAAGATTACTCATACCTTAATTTTCTATTTACAACAACTAATTAACAATTTATTAAAAATAAGCTAAAATTACTATTACTAATCTTAATTTTATTAGAATATTTAGGCATCACAGCCTGCATATGCCCTATCCAATGTAGTTACATACCATGCACCTTTGTATTTTCGAACATGAAATATTAAAGGTATATCTGCTGTAATAATTACACGATAACTCTCTTTTTCGGCGACTTCTAATTTTATTAAATCATCTTCGGAAAACTTATCTTCTTCAAATTCATCTTCAAAGGCAGCAATATTCGACAATTGATTTGGATGAGAAGTAGTGTCACAGTAGAACCCCAAAATGTCCCATTTCTCAGTTCCACAATCATACGTTGGTAATTTATCGAATGCTAAGGCATAATCTGCCGAAAATTCTGGATAAGCATAAACTTCAGGAACTGGTTTTGAAAAATCTAGACTATCCACCTTAACAAAGGTATCAGCAGCTCCTGGACGATAGATAATATGTATTCCTAAATCTGGATGGAGAAGAGCATTCGCTTTTGCATTATCTTTACTTGCATATGCCCGAGCAAATCGGGTGATCACTTCGGCCAATTGATTCTGTTCATCAACAGTTACAGGTACAACCACCATTGCGGTATCCCTAGTTTGTTCTTTATCTGATTTCTTTACTTCATTACAACCTATCAATACTGATAATAGCAAAATAAAACCAATCCACTTATTAATCATACTACTTATTATTTTCTCGTATACTCTTTTCTATAAAATCCCACATTTCTGGAGAAACAGCCTCCATTCCATTCATCTGACCAGCTCCCTGTAACCACTCTCCTCCATCAATAGTAATTACTTCGCCATTGATATATCCCGCAAAGTCAGAGACTATAAATGCCGCCAAATTAGCTAACTCTTGATGTTCTCCCACACGCTTTAACGGAACTCGATTTTTAAAGTCAAATTTCTCTGCTAAATCCCCAGGCAGTAACCTGTCCCATGCTCCCTTCGTTGGGAATGGCCCTGGCGCAATAGCGTTAGTTCGTATTCCATATTTCCCCCACTCCACAGCCAATGATCGTGTCATCGTCAATACACCGCCCTTAGCTACTGCCGAAGGTACGACATACCCAGAACCTGTAAAAGCATAGGTCGTAATTATATTTAAAATATTGGCTTTTTTTTGACCTTCAATCCACTTTTTACCAAATGTCAATGTGCAATTTGCAGTACCTTTTAGTACAATATCAATTATTGTAGAAAATGCATTTGCAGAAAGTCGCTCTGTAGGAGATATAAAGTTTCCGGCAGCATTATTAACCAAAACATCAACAGCACCAAAAGCATCAACAGACTCTTTATATAACCTTTCGACATCATCAATATTCCGCACATCACAACTTACAGCTAGCACTGGATTCTTTGTACTCGCTTCTATTTCTTTTGCTGTAACCGTCAATACATCCAACTTACGACTAGTAATGACTACATTGGCTCCCAATTCAGAAAAATAGCTTGACATAGCCTTTCCTAATCCTGTTCCTCCACCAGTGACCACTATTGTTTTTCCCTTTAACGCGTCATCCCGCAATGCACCTTGTACCATATTATGACTTTTTTTGTGTTAAATTATCGATGATTGTTTTTAAGATAGCACGTGTGCTCGGTCGCCACCACTGCTCTAACACTTGGTTAATCGTTTCTGTTTGATCCTTTTGAAACTCTGCAATCAACTGCCTTCTAAAATTCAGTTTCGAAGTACGCCAAGCATTCTTTTCAAATTGAGTTAACGTTTTTATTTTTCGCATAGCTGCACTTTGAATACGATTAAAAGCTACTATTTCATCAACCAATCCTATTTCCTTTGCTTCCGATGGTTTAAAAAGTCTACCTTCTAGCAAACTACGGTATGCTGTACCATTTCCCAGCCAAAAACTATATAACTTAAAGATGCTTTCTGGCACTACAATACCAACTGGAACTTCATTCAGTCCAATGATGAAATCACCATCTGCCATTACTCTATAATCACAACAAATTCCCAATACACAGCCACCAGCTGGACTGTGCCCAGTAATTGCAGATACTGCTGGTTTAGGAAACGAAACTAATTTATATAACAATAAAATAAACGAACTCCAAAAGCTTTGCATTTGGTTCTCATCATATTGGTAAAGGGTGATTAAATCTAATCCAGACGTAAAGAAATTCTCCTTTCCGCTTAAGATCAATCCCTCTACCGATGGATTATTCTCAGCTTCTTCTACTGCATCAATCATCTCTTGAATCATTTCCAAATGCATGGCATTTGATTTACCACGATCTAGCATGATATGAAAAATGTGGTCGTCTATATGTGTTTTTATGAAGTTCATTAGCCTATAATTTTAAACAAAATAAGAAAAATTGAACAATTAATCGTGTAGTTAACTGAGAATTGGCATTTGAATATAATTTAAAATAAACGACTTTTTGGTTTTTATAGCAATCAATTAATAAATTAACAACAAAATCATTTAAAATTTTAAAAATGACAAATGATTTTATAATATTGTTGCAAAACACATCAACCTTAACTTATGAACCACAGTGATCAAAATGAATTTGACCTGCTTTATCTACTAAAAAACGGAGATGAAGAAGCCTTTTCGACACTGTACGATCAATATTCGAAGACATTGTGGAGATTTCTAGAAAAATACAACATATCCAGCCTAGATATAGAAGATTCCATCCAAACAACCTTCATAAAAGTTTGGGAAAATAGAAATACAATTGATCCTGACAAATCTTTTAAAAATTATTTGATTACGGTCGCCAAAAATGACATTTACAATAGGGTTAAAAGAAATATTATAGAACAAAAATATTTAAGTTACATAGTTCCCAAAGTAGACTCAATTGATAACACGAAAGAACTAAACATAATTTTATTACGAATTTTAGATAATTTGCCTGAGAAAAGAGCACAAGTATATAGAATGAGTCGTCTAGAAGGCTACAAAAATGAGGAGATAGCACGTGAATTGGGGATCTCAAAAAGCACTGTCGAAAATCACATTAATAATTCCAATTCTATCATCAAGAAAATCTTAAAAAACTTAGGTTTTGTCTTAGTACTATTTTTTTAAAATTCTTTTAGGTGCAAATACAATTCAAATTGTATAGTTTATAAAAGACGAAGAATTTTGAATAAACATCTACTCCATAAATATTTTAAAAACCAATGTACAGATTCTGAGAAAGAGTGTGTAGAAGAATGGATTTTGAATCAAGATAATAAATCTGCCTTTGAAAACTATATTGAAGAGACATGGAATGACTTCACCATTCATCCAAAACAGAAGAAGTATTCCCCAATCTTCAACTTCAGAAAATCTTCTGCATTAAAAATTGCCGCAAGTCTTATTATCACAGGTAGTTTAATTACATACGCTGTTTATTTATCAAGTGACATCAGTGTCTCCAATTCAGCTAATCAACAAGCTGTAAAAATCAATAAAACTATTGAGCAGAAACAATCTCAAAACACAATAGTAAAAATTGAGATTAGTTCGCCAAAAGAAACGAAAGATCCAAAGCCACGAAAGACACTGAGTCAATTTAAACCGTCAAATAATTTAGCAAAAGAAAAAACTGCAAATAAAGTTGAAAGCAAAGTCATGGCATCTAGAATTGGTCATCTTCAATTCAATGAAAAACTTTTGAGTGAATTAAGCTCTCAAATTGATTCAAATAAGCTTGTCCTTACAATGAATATGAAAGAAGAGCGGTTTGTAGAAATGTCCTCTTTGTTAAAATTGAAATATGGAATAATCTTGGAGCCAGTTCGAACTGGGGGAAATAAAAATATGTATGCCGCAAGATTTGAAAAAGTTAATATTCCTGAATTGTTGCAACTCATGGAGAGTAGTAAGGTATTATCATACAACTTGAATGATTCCTTATTGCAAATTAATCTTTGATACAATTGAGGGGTTGACTATCAAACCTTTGAAATAACAATAATTTACCTATAACCTAACTTTTAACTACTAATGAATAAGCAATTCCGATCGAGAGTCCGGAGAAGTGTGCTAGCAACAGCTCTGCTAACCTCTCTCTTAGCTCCTGAGCACCTCTTTAGTCAGGTTCCAATGTCACAAGTTAAAACGATTACAAAAATAGTTGGTGTGGTATTGGACGAAGAAAAGAAGCCTGTTCCTAATGTATCTGTAACAGTCAAGGGTGACGCTAAAACAGCTACATTAACGAACACAAAGGGAGAATTTATTATCACTCCAAATCAAGAAAATGCAACACTAATTTTTAAAAGTGTAGGCTATAATACACAAGAATTTCAGCTTTCTCCCAACATGAAGCTTCCTGTAGGTGTATTGATGACAGCAATGAATGAAAACATTGACGAAGTGGTGGTCACAGGCTATGCCAATCGTTCGAAAGAAAGTTTTACAGGTAGTGCTTCTACGTTTTCTAAACAAGATTTACTTCGTGTAGGAAATAAAAATGTATTACAAAGTTTACAGAATTTGGATCCATCTTTTGTACTATCAGAAAATCTGTCTTTAGGTTCAAATCCGAATGCACTACCAGATATTCAATTACGTGGACAAACAGGCTTGGATGATATTCGGGGAGAATATTCAGGAAATCCAAATGAGCCCTTATTTATATTAGATGGTTTTGAAGCCAATTTGCAGAAAATATTTGATTTAGATATGAATCGTATTGCTTCTGTAACAATTCTTAGGGATGCTGCAGCAAAAGCGATATATGGTTCTAAAGCAGCAAATGGTGTCGTTATTATAGAAACTATTGTGCCTGCAGAAGGAGCGATGCGCGTATCCTATAATGCAAACTTCAATGTTGAAGCTCCTGATTTATCCTCTTACAGTTTAGCAAATGCAAGAGAAAAACTACAAGTTGAATTGAATGCAGGAAGATATACATCAACACAGCCTGTTACTCAACAGCATTTGAGAGAACAATATAATGCCATTTTAGCAGATGTAGAATCTGGAGTAGACACCTATTGGTTAGCGCAACCTCTTCGTACAGGGTTAGGAAATAAGCACACCCTAATGTTAGAGGGGGGAACATCAGCTCTCCGATATGTTGCGGACTTTACATACAACAACAACATCGGTGTCATGAAAGGTTCAAATAGACAGAATACTGGTGGGTCAATAAACCTTTCATATCGTAGTGGAAAATTCAATTTTCGAAATATTTTAAGTGTTAATTTCAATGCTTCTAATAATTCACCTTATGGCAATTTCTCAGAATACAGCTCATTAAATCCATATTTTTCTTCTTATGATGAATATGGAAATATAAAAAAAATGTTAGGTAACTTCACCGCAAGTGCAAGTGCTAATCCATTCTATTATTACAACCCGCTGTACAATGCAACCTTACAAACAAAGAATTTCTCTAAATACAACGAAATAACGGAGAATTTCTATGCAGAATGGCAAGCTAATAAAGCGCTTCGCTTAACTGCTCGTGTAGGATTTACATTTAACGGCAATAATTCTGAAGTATTCCTACCTGGTGATCACACCTCCTTTGCAACTTGGACTGGCGAAAATTACTTCAAGCGTGGATCGTACTACATGAGTGACGGCCAAAGTACTTCATTAAGTTCGGATATATTTGCGAACTATTCTAAACAAATCGGTAAACATCAAATCTTCGTAAACGCAGGCTGGAATTTAGCTTCATTTGATAGTGAATCACACGGTATGCGTGCATGGGGATTCTTGAATAGTCGTGTGGACTTTATCACTTTTGCCAAGCAATACGAGGAAAATGGAGTTCCGACTGGATCTGAAAGCTTAAAACATGAGGTGGGATTTATCTCATTTGGTAATTATTCTTACGACAATCGGTACTTAGCGGATATAAGTTTCCGAACAAATGCATCATCAGTATTTGGCGCTAATAATCGTTGGGGTAATTTTTGGTCATTCGGTCTAGGTTGGAATATTCACAATGAAAGGTTCCTAGCAAACAATCCTGTGATTAATCAATTCAAACTACGTAGTTCAATTGGATCAACAGGAAGCCAAAACTTCAATCCTTACCAAGCGATGGCAACCTACTCATTCTTTAACCAAAGTACTTATGATAATATCGCAGGAGCTTATCTAAAGGCTTTGGCCAATGATAACTTGAAATGGCAAGAAAAACTTGACTATAACTTGGGTACCGATTTTCGCTTATTCAACAGGATCAATGCACGGTTTGAATATTATATAAGTAATACGAATAATCTATTGACAGATTTTACATTACCTCCATCTACAGGGTTTGCTTCATACAAAGAAAATTTGGGTAAAGTACAAAACAAAGGTTTCGAAGGATCATTAAACTATACCGTGTATAGCAATCCCAAATCACAATCTTACTTCTCAATTTTTGGAAATTTTGCGACCAACAGAAACAAATTACTAACTATATCCGACGCACTTAAACAAGTTAATAAAGAACAGGATGACCTAGGAGCTGAGCAAACTGTAAATCTGCCAAAAATTCGATATGAAGAAGGCAAATCTACCAATGCAATATGGGCTGTGCCTTCATTAGGTATCGATCCAATAACAGGTCGCGAATTATTCTTGAAAAAAGATGGTAAGCAAACTTATGTTTGGAATGCGGATGATCAGATTGCTGTAGGAGTTACAGACCCCAAACTTAGAGGAAACCTTGGGTTCAATATGGAGTACAAAGGTTGGGGGTTAAGCACTTCGTTAAGATATACCATTGGCGAAGATCATTACAATTCTACACTAATTAACAGAATTGAGAATGTTAATGTAGCATACAATGTAGACACGCGCGTACTGAATGATACATGGCTAAACCCAGGTGATCAAGCATTCTTCAAACGCATTACAGCGACACCGACCAAGACAAATCCTACTTCTAGATTTTTACAAAAGAAATCTGACTTGACATTATCTTCAATAAACGCATATTATGATTTCAAATGGAAGAATCTAAGCAGGTATCATCTTAAAAATCTAAAACTTGGATTATACATGACTGAAGCATTTGTGTTGTCTACGATCAGAACGGAGCGTGGTACAGACTATCCTTTCGCAAGAACGTTTTCTTTCACCCTTCAAACAACATTTTAATCATGATCAAGCATAAATTTATATATATAATTGTTGCAGCAGGTCTTCTGATGACTACAAGCTGCGAAAAATGGCTCGACGTAGAACCTAAATCACAAGTGAAGGCAAACGAACTATTTGACACTGAAGATGGATTCAAGGAAGCGTTAGCCGGTGTGTATACAATTCTTACAGAAAAAGCATTGTACGGACGAGAGATGACTTACGGAATGATGGGGGTACTATCTCACGAATGGACTAGTTACTCTACTTCATATAAAGATGATAGTGAACACAACTACCTATCCATTTTGACACGAAACAGAATCGACGCGATATGGAGTAATATGTACAAAGCTATTGCGAATACGAATATGATTCTAGAGAATATAGATTCAAAAAATGTATTTAAAGCAGATAATAAAGCCATTATAAAAGGAGAAGCTCTTGCTTTGCGTGCTTTTATCCATTTTGATTTGGTACGCTTGTTTGGGGTTAATTATACGACTAATTCTTCACAGCGAGCCATTCCTTATGTTGAATTATATACGTCTAAACAAACCAAACAATACACGGTCAATGAAATAATAGATAAAGTTATTGCTGATTTAGAATCAGCTAAAGAGTTATTAAAAGTTGATCCAATCTTCACTGGTAAAACAATTACTGAGGCTAATGATCGTGGATACCTTCTTAATCGCCAATTACATTTGAATTATTATGCTGTAGAAGCATTACTTGCTAGAGTCTACCTATATAAAGGTGATTATACAAATGCACAAAAATATGCTGAAAATGTATTGAAAGCGCAAAAATTTGGGTTCTCTACACAAAAAAACATTGCAGACAAGGTCGATTTATCTGGAGCACCTGAACAGATCTTCGCTTTGCAAATAAACACTCTGCATCAAGATGCAGTAAATCACCTTACTCCAAATGGCGATGGACCAATATTCTCATTAAGCGCGACTGTAGCTGAAACATATTTCGGAGCAGAATTCTCAAATGATTATCGTTATTTATATTTATTAGAAAATGGTACCGGCGCTAATGCAACTCAAAAATATACATTAAAATATACTGAACCTACAGTTCCAAATACCATTACTAATCCAGAATACTTCCGCCAAAAGATGCCAATCATCATGTTAAGCGAGTTGTATTTTATCTTAGGAGAATGCGCAAATCAAAATGGTTCTGATGCATTAGTGCATATCAATCCTGTTTTGGCAGCCAGAGGAATCAATACCCTTACTAACTATAATGATTTCAGAACGCTAATGACTAACGAATTCCGTAAAGAATTTTTAGCAACAGGTCAATTATTCTTTTATTACAAACGTATCAATCAAGAGCGTATTCAGAACTATGCTGAGAATTTAGTAACAAATAAAAGTTATACATTTCCTATTCCAGAAACAGAATATGAATTCGCAGACCGTTTACCTAATAAATAGTTAACATGAAATTTTTAAAATTTATTGCAATATTAACTGCATTCATTCAATATAGTTGTTCAGAAAATGAGGATCTACTTTTTAAGCAGAACAAAACAGACATAAATGTTTGGTTAGGTCAATTGAATGCTCCTATAGATAGTGGTAATTTCAACTTTTCTCACATTGTTGACAGCAAAGATTCATTGATGTTTAACTATAGACTTCTTGGATATCCTTTAACTAGCGATCTAGAGTTCGAATTGGAGGCTTTCGAAGGTAACTTGGATGACGTTCAATTTGAATTTAGCAAGTATGTAATTAATGCTGGAGAATATCAAGGTAGATTTCCGATTTATTTCTTAAAACCAGAGAACTTCAATCATTTTAAAGAAAACGCTGGTAAAATTAAATTTCGTATTAAGGAAACTGATAACATAAAGTCCGGGGCACTTGAATTGAGCACATTAACTGTAATACTCCAGAATGGTTTAGTTATCCCAGCACATTGGCAGACAGCGCCATTGTATTACTTAAGTCTTAGCCGATACTTTGGTACTTATAGTGCTGTCAAACATTCGCTGTTGATACAATTAAGTGGCAAAACAGAATTCAGAATTTATTCTAATCGAAATGCTACCATAAATGATACTGAAGCAATGAGTATCGCTGAAGCTACAAACTATAAAGACTTAGGGAAAAATTATTTAATAGAATATAAAAAAGCCAATAATAATCGAGGTCTTTTGGACGAGAATGGTCTTGAAGTTACTTTTCCTTAAAATCGAATAATATTATGAAAAAATATATAACACTCTTATTACATTTAATCATTGCAGTATCTGCATTAAATTCATGTTATAAAGACAAGGGGAACTACGACTATATTGCTCTGGATAAAGTTGTTGTCGATACAAGCAACCGAGGTATCAAAGAAATATATTCAATAGAGAGGTACGATACACTTCAAATCCAGCCTAAACTAATTATCAATGACCAAGAAATTATCAATCTGGAAAGTATCAAAGATAAATATGCTTTCTCTTGGAGCATTTTTCAAATAACAACTGGTGGTACTATATATTCGCGAGATACATTATCTAATGAATTTACACTAGACAAGCCTATTACCAAAGGTTCTGGTACTTGGAATCTAGTTTTGACAGTTAAGAATTTGAATACTCAAGTTGAAGCGTATCAAAAATTTCAAGTAGAGGTAAGCGAGGCTATATCAGATGGGTGGATTGTTCTATATGAAAAAGATGGGTATTCTGATGTTGGACTAATCGTTGATGAACGTATTAAATTAGGTGCAACAAGAACTAGGGTATTAACAGATTTAATCAAAAATTCTAATGGTAAATCGTTAGAGGGCAAACCGGTTGCTGTACTCCATTCTGCTACTGCACTGAACTCAAGAGAAGTACTTGTCGCATCAGAGAAAAATATTCAAGCCTATAATCATACTGACTTTACTGTACTATTTGACTATACCAAACTATTCTACAATGCTCCAATAAATAGATCAATTAGTGGCCTAACAACAAATAACTCGCGTAGAGAAGTCATAATAAATAACAACAAAATTCATGTCGCGAATTTTGTTTTAGGAAATGCGTTAGATCGAAGTGTCTATTTTGGTCCATCACTATCTGGCGATTACGGGAATTTAGCCCCGTGGAATCCAAAATTTGTCGCTCAAGGATATGACGCAGTAGCCTATGACGCTACTAATAAAAAATTTCTATATTCCGTAAGCGGATCAATGATGGTTAATAATTTACCGAATCAATCTCTTGCAGCTGAATGGAATCCTAGTGATGTAGGGTTAGACTTTGTGGCATCAGATTATGGCTTTCCAAATACACCATTAGCCAATGAGTATATGATTATGAGAAACAGCTCGAATACATATTTGTTAACCGCAAACTTTGCATCACCTGTTGCATCAGCTATTGCACAGAAAAAATACGATATGACTTCGCTTCCTGAATCTAATCATATCAACACTATGGCTGCATCCTCTACAGGGGCATACATTGTATATGGTGCTTCAAATAATCTCTATGCATACAGATACCAAATTAACAATGTAGGTAAAGTCTGGTCTGCACCCAATGGTGAAGAAATTACTTCTGTCAAATTTCTAAAGTTTTATCATACTGCTGTCAATATGGTTAAACTAACACCACTTGGAGTAAATCAATACATATATATATCTACATACAATCAAACAACTAAAGAAGGTAAAGTCTACAATTTAAAAATTGATATAACTAACGGTACAATAACATCAAACACACAGAAAGAGTATTCTGGATTTGGAAAAATTGTAGATATGGGATATAAGTGGAATTTGTAATTATTTAATAACTATTATACATGAAAAACATCAAATTATTTGCTCTATTATTTATAATAATTCCATTTTTTGGAATTGCACAGGGGAAAAAGGTTTCTATTCAAGGTGAATTCAAAAATATCAAAGGAGATTTTGACAAACTATATCTATTTTACAAATTCGACGGTAAGCAATTCTTAGACAGTGCTCGATTAGATAAAGGTAAATATAAATTCGAATTTGACCTTGAAGAACCAAACGCATTGGTTAGAATTATTGTTTTCAAAGCTATACCTGGACGTCCTGGCGCTGGAATTAGCAACCCCTCTAATACCGCTTCAATATACATCGAACCTGGAAAAATTAAATTATCAAGCGAAGAGACATTTTCCAACATAAAAGTAACGGGATCAAAAAGTCACTTTGAATACGAAAAATTGAATACTCTAGCCTCGCAATACCAAGAGCAATTAATGACATTAATGCGCAAAACTCAAGATAAAAACTTATCTGAAGATTCAAAAAAACAATTACAGTCAGAAATTAGAACGAAACAGTTAGAGTTAAAAAACGAAGTATATTTAAAGTACCTTAACGAAAACCCCGAGTCTCCTATGTTGTTTTATGCATTACAACGTTATGGGGGAAATTCTCGTGAGGACTTGACTAAAACACTTGAACTTTATAAAAAACTACCTACAGACCAACAAAATTCAGCAGAAGGCACAGCTTTCTATAAACGTGTACAGGGACAATTAGCAATTACAATTGGTAGCATGGCTCCTGACTTCGCCCAACATACACCTGATGGTCAATTAGTCGCATTATCATCTACTCGAGGTAAGTATGTATTATTAGATTTTTGGGCAAGTTGGTGTGGACCATGTCGTAAGGAAAATCCTCACGTTGTTAGTGCATACGAGAAATTCAAAGACAAAGGATTTACCGTATTCGGTGTCTCTCTAGATCGAGAATCTCAGAAACAAGCATGGATTAAAGCGATCAAAGACGATGGATTAGAAAAATGGACCAACGTGTCAGATCTAAAATTCTGGAGCAACGAAGCTGCGTTAAAATACGGTGTTACAGGAATTCCACAGAATTACTTAATTGATCCTTCTGGTAAAATTATCGCTAAAAATCTGAGGGGAGAAGAGCTACACAAGACTTTAGAGCAAATACTAAAATAAGATATACCTAAATACCTAAACCTATGTTTAATGCCCTTATCATTTTGATAGGGGCATTTTTATTTTAATAATTTATGGAAATAAACAACAATCAACATCATTAAAATAGATTACCATTTTAACAAACTTAAATAATAGGACCATGGCTGAATTAAATGAAAAAACAAACTCAAGTGTCAACAAAAAAATCAGAACACGTAAAGTAGCTCCTAAAGTAGACTTAACAGCTATGGTAGACTTAGCCTTCTTGCTTATTACATTCTTTATGTTGACCACATCCCTTAATAAACCAAATACCTTAGATGTAGCTGTACCTGACAAAAATATGGATAGACCTGTAGATATGGATGAAAAGAGAATAGTCAATCTAATCATCTATGAGAATGCATATTCGATTATTTATGGAAATATGTCAAGCCCCATCCAAATCATTGAAAGCATTGACACAAAACGACATTCCCTTAAAAACCATTTAATAGAACTAAATAATAAAGTCAAATTAAATACAGCCGATAAGAATACTATTGTCATAATTAAGCCTACTAACGACGCATTTACAAAAAATATTATAGATTGCTTTGACGAAATAAGATCCGCAAAGATAGAGCACTATATGTTAAGTAAATTAAGTGCTGAAGAAAAGCTAACCCTACACTTGTAGAAAACATTTACATGTTACGATCCTTACAATCAATTACAGAAAAGTGTATAACGTAAAAAAGCCTTAGTACGATTGTACTAAGGCTTTAGTTTTTATTATTGAATAAAAGAAGGCACCGACCTACTCTCCCACCTGTTACGGCAATACCATCGGCTCGGGTGGGCTTAACTGCTCTGTTCGGAATGGGAAGAGGTGAACACCACCGATATAGGCACCCAAAG
>NZ_JADEYP010000037.1 GCF_020295405.1 Sphingobacterium bovistauri | reverse complement strand
CAGAATTGTTTTATCTAAAAAAATATACTTCTATTTTTGAGTTAGCTAAAGATATTAGAGAATATATAAAGTATTATAATAACGAAAGAATACGAATTAATTTAAATGGAATGAGCCCGGTGGAATAACGAGCTCATTATATCAAAAACATTGTATAAAGTCGTCCAACTTTTGGGGGTCAGTCCAAATTCCAAGCCTTTATTATTTTATTTCTGGTAGGTTTTAAGATATTTTGTCAATTTGGGTGCAATCACCGCGGCACAGAAAGGATTCTCAGGATTTCGATTAAAGTAATTCACATGATAATCTTCTGCAGGCCAAAGTGTCACAGCTTCTTCGATCGCTGTCACAATAATATTATCATAAACATTAGCTTCTTCTAAGCCCTTGATAAACGCTTCGGTTTGCTCCTTTTGCTCTTCATTGTGATAGAATACTACCGAACGGTATTGTGTACCTACATCCTCCCCTTGTCTATTCAACGTCGTTGGATCATGCGTTTTGAAAAAAACAGCTAACAAATCTTGATAGGAAACTTTTGTTTCATCAAAATCCAAATGAACGACTTCGACATGTCCCGTTGCGCCCGAACAGACCTGCTCATAGGTAGGATTTTCTCTTTTTCCACCCATATACCCTGGTAATACCGAATTAACTCCATTAGTATGGAGAAAAATAATCTCCGTACACCAAAAACAGCCTCCACCAAATGTTGCTTTCATATATTTTTTACATTATTTATCAGTAAATAAACTAAAAACGCAAAAACATTTAATATATCAAACATATTATTGCCATTTTTTGCATTTTTTTACGTTATTTTATAACACACAATTATTTAATGATGAAAAACAAACTACCATATTTCTGTTTACCATTTCTTCTCTATTTTGGTGGGACTAATATTTCAAATGCACAAGTTGATTCTACGATCTACAAGTCTATCATTAAAACACTAGATACAGCAAAACCTAAATTTGCTCCAGATAAGAGAACTAAACTGTTGGAATTGGTTAAGATTGATATCAAAAACAATCAATATACGATCCAAACAACAGAAAATGGTGTTATTCCATTTTTAAATAAAGAACTACAAAATTACAACGCAAATATACAATACAGATTATTACCTGACAGCTCTGTTGTGGACAAAAAACAGGGTGTAATTATTTTATCAGTAGCAAACCTACGTACGAAGCCAGGACATGCTGAGGAAATGGCCACTCAAATCTTGCTAGGAACACAGGTCGATATTCTTCAAAGAGAAAGAGGAGAACTTCGTGTACGCACACCAGAGGGGTATATCGCTTGGATACCTACAGCTTCGGTAGCACAGATGAATGATGCTGAATTACAACGCTGGAAAGTGTCACCAAAGTTAATTTATACCAATGAATTTGGAAAATCATATTCTAAAGCAGATGACAAAAGTTTGCGTGTATCGGATTTAGTTTACGGGAATATTTTGTCTTTGATCAGTTCTGATGAAAAATATTTTCACGTGAAATATCCTGATGGAAGAACTGCATATATTTCAAAATCTGAGATGACAACATTTGAAAATTGGCTATCCACACGTCAATTGACAGCGGAGAATCTTCTAGAAAGTGCTAAATCAATGTTGGGATTGCCTTATTTGTGGGGTGGAACTTCGGTAAAGGGTGTGGATTGTAGTGGACTTACTAAAACGGCATTTTATATGAATGGTTATGTAATTCCGCGTGATGCATCTCAACAGGTCTTAGTGGGCGACAAAATCGAGATCATAGGTTCAGATGGAAACTTTGATGCTACATTAGCGTTAAAAAATTTAAAACCTGCTGACTTATTATTTTTTGCTGGAAGTAAAAATTCCAATCCAAATGCACGAATTACGCACGTAGCGATGTATATTGGCAATGGTGAATTTATCCATTCAGCGGGGCGAGTTAGAATCAATTCAATGTTGAAAGATGCGGAAAATTATGATGACTTTCAAACACGTACTGTGGTATCTGCAAGAAGATATATTGGCTCCTCAGATCGACAAATTCAACTAATTAAAGAAAATAAATCCTACAAAAAATAGAAAAAAAATGAGCAGCTGGGAAAGTAAAAAAATGGGACAATTTACCCTACGTTTTAGACCATATACACTAGAGATGCGTCATGTATTTACAGTTGCATCATTTAGTCGTACAACTACGCCTGTTATTTTAACGGAGCTTGAATACGATGGTATAGTAGGCTATGGTGAAGCGAGTATGCCTCCTTATTTGGGAGAATCACAAGAAAGTGTATCTAAGTTTTTGAATCAGATAAACTTATCACATTTCCAATCACCTTTTGAGACTGCAGAAATACTAGCCTATGTAGATCAAGTTGCAGAAAAAAATACAGCAGCAAAAGCAGCGGTAGATATCGCATTGCATGATTTATTAGGAAAGATTATGAATCAACCATTTTATAAAATTTGGGGCTTAAATCCAGATTTAATTCCTCCTACTTCATATACCATTGGTATTGATACGGAAGAAATGATTCGTAAAAAAGTAGCTGAAGCAGACCAATTCAAAATATTGAAAGTAAAATTGGGGTTAGATACTGACAAAACAATTATTGACACGATCCGTTCGGTGACAGACGTTCCTCTGTGTGCGGATGTTAATCAAGGGTGGAAAAATAAAGAAGAAGCCTTAGAAATGGCGCATTGGTTGCACGAAAGAAATGTAGTCTTCTTAGAACAACCTATGCCAAAAGAAATGATTGATGAAAATGCATGGCTAACTGAACACTCTCCTATTCCGACTATTGCAGATGAAGGTTGTCAACGATTGGCAGATGTTCCAAAATTGCAAGGCGTATATACAGGTATCAATATCAAATTGATGAAATGTACAGGTATGCGTGAAGCAAAGCAAATGGCAGAACTCGCTCGCTCACTAGACATGAAGGTTATGTTGGGTTGTATGACCGAAACATCTTGTGCGATTTCTGCAGCAGCACAATTAGCTCCATTAGTTGATTGGGCTGACTTGGATGGAGCTTTATTAATTGGAAATGATATATATGACGGTATGAGAGTAGAGGAAGGAAACTGTATATTACCTGATCGCCCAGGTATAGGAATTTTGAAAAAATAAATTTTGGTAATTAACTTACCTTAAAATAACACCTACATATTTGTAGAATACAGCTAATTTTAATGCTCTCTCAAGTCATTAAAATTTAATCACACTATTAACTATTTATTATCGATGAAGAAACATTTACTCACCTCCCTGTGCGTGATGGCTTGTGGAATACAAGTTGTCAATGCGCAGCAAATCCCGATATCGGGTAAAATTACAGATCAAAATGGAGCTCCTGTATCAGGTGTTACTATTGGTGTTAAAGGCACTAATGTTGCCGTCACTTCAAATGCTAATGGTTTATTTACCTTGAATGCAGATCAAAATGCGACTTTGATTATTTCATCAGTTGGATATACATCTCAAGAGATTAAAGTCTCTGGTCGCAAGGCCATAAGCGTCGCTTTGAATTCTACTGACCAAGAATTAGATGAAGTTATAGTTGTCGCATATGGTACTGCCAAAAAGAGTACATTCACGGGGTCCGCAGCAAATGTAAATTATGCGAAAGACGCGAAAGATGTACCTGTTACATCATTTCAAGATGCCTTAACTGGTCGTGTACCTGGGGTTCAAATAAACTCAACATCAGGTCAGGCAGGATCAACAACATCCATAAGAATTAGAGGTATTGGTTCAATGAATGCATCCAATGAGCCCTTATATGTAATAGATGGTGTTCCAATAGTGTCAGGGCAAGTGTCACAAATGTCAGGATACACTTACAATACTAACAATGTCATGAACACGATTAATCCAAATGACATTGAAAGCATTACGATCCTAAAAGATGCTGCAGCATCTTCACTCTATGGATCAAGAGCAGCAAATGGTGTGGTTATAATTACAACAAAGAGAGGTAAAACTGGTGCTCCAAAATTAAGCTTTAAAAGCTCTTTAGCGATTAGTCCAGATTGGGCAACTGACAACTATGAAAAGGCTGATACTCAAGATCAAATAAATACGCTATATAGTGTATTATATGATTCTCGTATAGCAGCAGGTCGAACTCCTGAACAAGCCAACCAACAAGCACTAATGCGTCTAAATTCTCGAAATTGGACTCCTGGTGGTTCTTATGGCACTCCAAATACTGGTTATGGTTTCGGAATTCATGGTTATGAATTCTCGACAGAAGGCACCTCAATGTATGAGCACGTAAATATCAAAGGTAAGACCGATGGTGTTGAAAATCGTGATGGCAAATATTTCAATTGGGATGATGTTTTCTTCCGTACTGGTAAATATAATGTAAATGACATCTCATTTAGTGGTGCTACTGAAAACACAAATTATTTCACTTCATTAGGATATACTACTGACAAAAGTAGAACTGTACTAAATGATTATGAAAGAATAAATGGGCGTTTTAATTTCACGCAGAAATTAAGTCCTATTTTGGACTTTGGGGTCAATATGGCACTTGCAAACACAGAATTATCTGGTTTTAATGACACAAGAAACACTAGTACAAACTACCTGTTCCAATCAAGAAATCTATTTTGGGGATTCTATTGGCCAACAGATTACAAAACAGGTAACACTTGGACAACACGATATAACAGTTATGCACAAAACCAAGTATATTACAATAATGAATGGGAAAATGGAACAGGTACAAGACGCTTAAGCGCGAGTCCATCTCTAACTCTTAAATTATTGCCAGAGTTAAATTTGAAAACAATTTTCTCTTATGACCAAACCACTTCGAGAGATCACTTATATTATAGTGCCAACCACTATACTGGAGCAAATGATATGGGGATTGTTCACGAAATGAACACGGATTTAAAAAAATTAGTATCATCTACTACGGCTAATTACAACAAGTCTTTTGGATTGCATAACGTTGGTGTTTTGGCTGGATTTGAAGCGGAGAAGAATACAACAGATTTTATGCGTACGACAGGAAAGGATATTCCGAATTCACAATTACCTACAGTAGCTACTGCAGGTAACCTTGATGCACAAGCCTATGCTTGGGGAAGTTCCATGATGTCAGCATTATCAAGAGTTGAATATAATTTCGACGAAAAATATTTTGCTTCAGCTTCGTATAGAACCGACGGTTCCTCAAAATTAAGTCCTGAAAATAGATGGGGTAATTTTTGGTCCATCGCAGGTTCTTGGAATTTAGCTAAAGAAAACTTTATTGCCAATATCCCATCAATCAATGCGTTAAGACTACGTGCATCATATGGTTTGAATGGTACTTTGCCTTCAGACAATTTTGCTTGGAGAGCATTAGTAACTTATGGCAATAAATATATGCAACGACCTGGAGGTGGACTAGGAAACTCCCCTAACCCTAATCTGACATGGGAAAACAACTATAGCACAAACTTAGCTGTTGAGTTTGGTTTATTCAAAAACAAATTGTTTGGTACAGTTGAATATTACAATAGAGATTCTAAAGACCTTTTACAGGATGTTCCTCAATCGATGGTTACAGGATTTAGTTCTTCTGTTAGAAACGTTGGACAAATTAACAATAAGGGTATAGAAATTTTATTGGGATCGGATATCATTGACAAACAAGACTTAAAATGGTCATTAAGTATCAATGCAGCTTCCCTGTCTTCTAAAGTAATCCGATTGAATGGTGGACCTGAAGAAGAAATCATTTGGAACGACCCCACAGGTGGTGATGCTAGATCAAGATATATTTATAAGGAAGGTCAATCGACATTAGCATTCTATGGTATAGAATGGGCAGGTACTGACCAAACTAACGGTAAAAACGTTTGGTATATCAACGATGGTACAGCTGGCGACTTTGAATTCAATGGTCGTGGCGCCACATATACATACACTAAAGCTCAGAGGGTAATTATTGGTAATGGTATCCCTAAATTTACAGGTGGTATCAATTCGAACTTAGAGTACAAGGACTTTTCTCTTGGATTAAACTTCGTGTATAAAATTGGTGGTGATTTATATGATGCAGCAAATAGAGATGTTGCGGATGATGGTTACTATTGGGAACGCTTACATTCTCAAGATTTCGTAGACAATACTTGGACACCAGAAAAAGGTAGTGGATATTATCCAATGTTAAGTGGACGCGATTTAGAAGATGTAAACCAGATTAGTAGTAGACATCTAAATGATGCTGATTTTCTAAGATTGAAAAACATCTCGTTATCTTATACTATTCCCAACTCAATTTTGAAATCTGCCAAAATCAGTAATGCAAGACTGTTCTTTAATGGCTCTAATTTGTTGACTTTTAGCAAATTTAAGCTTGCCGATCCTGAAGTGAATCAATACAGTACGCGCGGATGGGAGACTCCGATTGCTAAAACGTACACTTTCGGAATTGATTTTAGTTTTTAATATTTAGTATCGAGAAATTATGAAAAATAAAATATTAGCGTCTTGTTTATTCGTTGCATTAACCTTTAGTTCATGTAGTGATTTCTTAGACGTAAAACCAACAAACTCAGCTGATGCATCTACACAAACAATTACAACTGTAGCTGATGCAACCGTAATTATTCGAGGTTTGATGAGTAAAATGGCTAGTGGAAGTTATTATGGTCGTAACTTCCCATTATATGCAGATACCAAAGGTGGGGATTATACGATTACATCCCAAGGAAGAGGATATGATTATTTATATGTATTCAACCACAGTGAAACTGCTAACAATTATTCATCTATTTGGTCTCAAGGCTATAATTGTATTGCACACATTAATGACTTATTGGTACAAATTGAAAAACTTAAAGCTGCTGGTTCAATCGAAAATTTTGACCCAATCATTGGTCAAGCAATAACAGCTCGAGCTTTAATATATTTTGATTTAGTTAGATTGTATGGAAAGCCATTCAATATGGATAAAAATTCATTTGGGGTCCCTATTACTTTAACACCTATTACTTCAGACGCAAAATTAACGAGAAGTTCAGTGAACGAAGTATACATGCAAATCTTAAAAGATCTGAAAGATGCAGAACCTCTAATCACTAAGCCTACAAATGTATCAACATTGGCAAATACGAATGGATTTTTAAATTACTTCGGAAATAAAGCGATTCAGGCTCGTGTATATTTATATATGGAGGATTTTGATAATGCACTAGCAGCAGCTGAAGAAGTTATCGCTTTCAATCAGTACAAACTGTATACGAATGATACTTGGGCAAGCTCATGGTCTAAGCAGTTTGGTTCAGAATCTGTTTTTGAATTAGCGATTTATCCCAATGAAGGTGATTTAGGGAATAGCTCATTAGGAGCTTATACACGTAGAAGAGGACATCCAAATAACACCATTGCAGCAGGATATTTCACTTCTAGCACACCTTTTTTAGCCAGACTAAATGAAGATACTCAAGATGTAAGAAAGGGCATAATGACTACTGATGAGGTATCTACAACAGCGAATCCTAGACATGGTGCAATTTACAAATATAGTGGTAGTGTAGGGTTAGATGGTGATGGAAAAGGGAACTCTACTGCTGTAAATATAAAAGTTATACGTCTGTCAGAAGTATATTTAACTGCTGCAGAAGCTGCATTAAGAAAAACTTCTCCAGATCTAACTAAAGCTGTCAATTATTTGAATCAAATTCGTAAACGTTCACCAAATTTAGCTGTTGCTACCAATGCTACAATCAATCTAGATATGATTGCATCAGAAAGGTCAAAAGAATTAATTGGTGAAGGTCATCGCTTTTTTGATATGATGCGTTGGAACAAATCCATTACTTATGATGATGCCTTAGCATCAGTTTCTACAATTCATAGAACAGCTACTATCGATAGAACATTCTTTAAAACTATTTTGCCAATTCCTCTAGCAGAAATTAATGCAAATCGTGAAATATTCAGCCAACAAAATCCAGGTTACAGAAATTAGTTTTTAAATACCAAAGGCTCCAAAAAAATCGGAGCCCTTGGTAATTTTAAAATATTGTCTTCGCAATACCACCATCCAAAGGAATCGAAGCCCCTGTCAGAAACGAAGCGTATTCTGAAGCTAAGAAAGCAACCAAATACCCATATTCCTTGGGATCTCCGAGTCTTCCCATAGGAACTGAATCTACACGTTTTGACTTGATTTCCTCAAAACTAACACCTTGGCTCTTCGCTTGATTTTCCATAAGACTAGACAATCTTTCTGTATCAAAATAACCCGTCATTACAGAATTTACCGTGATATTATCTTTAGCGACTACATTGGAAAGTGACTTGGACCAGGAAACCAATGCTGTTCGCATCGTGTTGGATAATACCAAATTATCTTGTGGCTCCTTTACTGTCATCGATGACACGTTAATCACTCTACCAAATCTTCTTTGCTTCATACCAGAAACAGCCAAATTAGTAGTATAGACTGCATTTTGGAATAATAAATTAAAAGCCTCCTGATAATCTGCTTCTGATTTTTGTTCAACAGTCCCCGGATTAGGTCCTTGTGTATTATTCACTAATATATCTATCGAATGCGTAGCAAAAAAATCCATAATGATATTCTTATAACTCTCAAAGTCAGAAAAATCAGCAACGATGAAATTATGATGTTGACCTTTTGATATATCTAATTTTTTAATCAAATCCTCTAATTTACCCTCATTTCGAGCAACTAATGTTACATTAGCACCACATAAGGCCAACTGCTCGGCTATAGCACGACCAATACCAGACGTACATCCTCCTATTAATGCCTTTTTACCAATTAAATTGATTTCCATGCTTCAAATTTTAGACCCGAAAATACAAATTATTGTTCTAATGAGACAGAACAGAATTACACTTAAATATTGTAAATCAATAAAATGAAAGAAAGTTTTAGACTACTTTGAAATCTTTTCCATATATTTATGTAACCACTTATAAACACATTTCTTCTATGCAAACTAAAACAGAATTCCTGATTTGGGACAAGATTGTCAATAGTGCAAAACAACGCTTCAAATATGAAGAATACGTACATCACTTTGCTGATGAGAAGATTTATGAAAAATTAATTTTGCATATTATTGTTGGTTTTGCATCTGGCGAAAGCCATAACACTATTTCTACAAATTTACACAATGAACTAACTCATATTGGTATTCACGTGTACGAACATGTAGTAGACGAAATCATCAGCAACAAGCATATTGTATTCAGCCCTGAAATATATGCTGCATACCTAACATTTTCCATGATGGAAGACGGTGATAGCGAGATTGAGATCCTTGGTTATGTTACTGATTTACTAGAAAAACCTAAAGTATATTAACATTGATTAAGGCATTACTTTATATGTAGGATCTTCCTCAATATTTACTTCAATAATACCATGGGCATTTTGTAAAAGCAGAACAGAATCTTTACTTAAATGTCTCAAAACCATCTTTTTATTGACTTTAGCATATTTATCAGTCAACTTATTTAAAGCTTCAATCGCAGACATATCTACTACACGAGATTCTTTAAAATCAACAATAACGATTTCTGGATCTTCTTGGATATCGAATTTATCCATAAAATTAGAAGTGGAACCAAAAAATAAGGGACCATATATCTCATACACTTTATTTCCAAATTCATCTTGACTTTTACGTGCACGGATCCGTTTAGCATTGTCCCAAGCAAACACTAACGCGGATATGATAACACCTATTAAAACAGCTAATGCCAAATTGTGAAGAAAAACCGTAATTGCTGCTACTAATATCCCCACAAACACATCAGATTTTGGCATTTTGGTTAACACTTTCAGAGAAGCCCATTGAAATGTCCCTATTGAAACCATCATCATTACCCCTACCAATGCAGCCATCGGTATTTGTTCGATCACAGGCCCACCGATTAGTATAACAGCTAAAATACCTAATGCACCCACTATAGCTGCAAGTCTAGTTCTTGCTCCTGCATCCAAATTCACTAATGTCTGTGCGACCATTGCACACCCTCCCATTCCTCCGAAAAAACCATTCACAATATTGGCTGCCCCTTGTGCCATAGACTCACGATTTGAATTACCCTTTGTACTTGTGATTTCATCCACCATGCTAAGTGTAAGCAAAGATTCGACCAATCCAACAGCTGCCATGATTAACGCATAAGGAAATATTATTTCTATTGTTTCCCAATTGAACGGAATTGCAGGAATATGAAATGACGGTAGACTACCACTGACCGTAGCAATATCTACGACCTTCTTAGTCTCAATACCCAAAAAAAACACTAATGCCGTCGTCACAATGATTGCTACTAATGAAGCTGGCACAACCTTGGTCAATTTAGGAAAGACTAATACAATCAATATGGTGAGCAAGGTCAATCCACCCATCACATACAAACTTGTCCCAGTCATCCATGCTGTAACACCATTCTCTACTAGCTTAAACTGCTCGACCTGCGCCATAAATATAATAATAGCCAAACCGTTCAAAAATCCATACATGACAGGTTGAGGTATCAATCGCACGAATTTCCCCAACTTAAAAGCGCCAACTAAAATTTGAATTATACCAGCAAGTATTACCGCTGCAAATAGATACTCTACACCATGCGATGCAATAAGAGCTATCATTACCACAATTGTAGCTCCTGCTCCTCCTGACACCAAACCAGGTCTTCCACCTAATATAGCCGTCACAATACCCATTAAAAAAGCAGCATATAAACCCATCAATGGAGTTAATCCAGCAAGGATAGCAAATGACAACGATTCGGGAATCATCGTCATGGACACAGTCAAACCTGCTAGAATCTCGTTTTTGAAATTTACTTTAGAAAAATTAAATGTATCGAAAGCCATAGAAATAAATAAAGCCATCAGGTCGTGATGGCTTACAAAAATATAAATCTTTTATGGATTAAAATCCTACGGATTTTAAATTAAGTCCACTACGTTCTTCTAATCCAAACATCAGGTTCATATTCTGAACGGCTTGCCCCGAAGCGCCTTTCAATAAATTATCAGTCGCATTTAAAATCAGCAACTTATTCCCGTGTTTTTCTAAATGAATAATGGATTTATTTGTATTCACCACTTGCTTCAAGTCAATATTAACTTTTGAAACGGATGTGAATGGATGCGAAGCATAATAGGAATTATACAAATCATACGCTTCTTCTTCGCTCAATTCCGACTCTACATAAATAGAAGAAAAAATACCTCTTGTAAAATCACCACGTTGGGGTACAAAATTAATTTTCTCTGCCGCTCTTTCTAACAAAGACTTTTCTGATTCTGGCAAAAATCCATCTTGAAGTTGATCCAACGATTCAGAAATCTCTTGCAAATGCTGGTGTTCAAAAGATTTGTAAGCTGACAAGTTATTATTACGCCAAGAGAAATGCGAAGTCGCAGTTGGCTTTTGCCCAGCTCCAGTAGAACCTGTTGTGGCATTGATATGAATTTGTGCAGGCAACAAACGTTTTGATGCCAAAGGTAATAACGCCAATTGGAGATTTGTTGCAAAACAACCTGGATTAGCGATATATTGTGCCGATTTGATTGCTTCACGATTCAATTCCGGCAAGCCATACACAAAGTTTTGACCTTGATATTTGGTATTCGCACGTAACCTATAATCTTGCGACAAATCAATAATCTTCACTGAAGGGTCAATTTGATTAGCCTCTAAAAACTTACGGGCATCGCCATGTCCAACACATAAAAACAATACATCAATATTAGAATGAAAATCCGAAGAAAATTCCAATTCTGTATCACCAAATAAATCGTTGTGTACAGCGTATAATTTATTTCCCGCATTGGATGCAGAATTCGCGAATACAATTTCTACTTCAGGATGAAATATCAGAACACGTAATAATTCACCACCTGTATATCCCGCTGAACCAACTATTCCTACTCTTATTTTGCTCATATTGAATTTAAGGTTTATAAAAAACGTCATTTCGAATTCGTCTAAGCGAAGGAGAAATCCAATCTTGGAATTCGACTTCACCTTGTTACGCTCAAAATGACGTTTTTAAAATATGTATTGACTAAAAATTAGCCTTTGTTATTTACTTTATGCCAAATGATAGTTTGGTTTCCGAAGATTTTAGAGAATCCTTTTACGTCATCTCCAGTGTATCCTTCGTTCATTTCGCCATAGCTACCAAATGCATTGTTCATCAAATCGTGCGCAGACTCAATACCAACGATCACATAACGGTAAGGGTGTAATTCTACAATCACACGACCTGTTACTGTTTCTTGTGCCGATGACAAGAATGCTTCAATGTCACGCATTACCGGATCATGCATTTGACCTTCGTGCATCCAGTTTCCGTAGAAAGCAGCGATTTGGTCTTTCCACGCCAATTGCCATTTCGTCAATGTATGTTTCTCCAAGGTATGGTGTGCTTTTACCAAAATAAGTGGCCCAGCTGCTTCAAAGCCGACACGACCTTTGATACCAATAATTGTATCACCCACGTGAATATCACGACCAATACCGTAAGGTTGAGCTAAATCTTGTAATTGTTGAATTACTTTTACTGCACCAATTTTCTCTCCATTCAACGCTACAGGTTCGCCTTTTTCAAAATCAATCGCAATTGTTTGAGGTTCCGTAGAAGTTGCTGGCGTAGGCCAAGCTGATTCTGGTAAGTATTGATTAGAAGTCAATGTTTCTGCACCTCCTACCGAAGTACCCCAAAGACCTTTGTTAATCGAATATTTCGCTTTCTCAGCGCTATATGGGAAACCATGTTTACTTAAATACTCAATTTCTGCTTCACGAGACAATTTCAAATCACGTATTGGTGTAATGATTTCTACGCCTGGAATCAAGGTGTTGAAAATCATATCAAAACGAACCTGGTCATTACCAGCACCAGTTGAACCGTGTGCAACAGATTCTGCACCTATCTTCTTTGCATAATTTGCAATTGCCGTAGCTTGACAAACACGCTCAGCGGATACCGATAATGGGTAAGTTGCGTTTTTCAACACATTACCAAAAATCAAATATTTAATAGTTTCGCGGTAGTAGTTTTCAGTCTCATCGATTGTAGTATGTGATTTCACGCCCAACTCATATGCACGAGCCTCAATATTTTTGATTTCTTCAGCAGAGAAACCACCTGTATTTACCACAACAGAGTGTACTTCTAAACCTAAATCTTTAGTCAAATAAATACAACAAAACGATGTATCTAAACCACCACTAAATGCTAAAACTACTTTTTTCATTCTTTAATATGCTATATTTTACGGTAAAATGCTTTATCGCTAAAGCTTTACAAATGTACTAAATTAATATTCTATGCCGTTTCTGCATGGCTTGGAAACACTGTTGTCACAAATTTCTTTGTCGAACGCCATAGTTTCGCCTCTATACGTTTCAAAAGAGATTGCTTCTTTGAGATTCTTTCCAAACGTACTTTGGCTTCCGCTCTGCGCTTCAATCTTTCTTCCAATTCCTTAGCCTTTTCTTCCGGATCCCAAAGCATGGCTGTACACATACAGTTTTTGCGTTCTTTACTCACCAAAATATCATAATTGATACAGCTTTTGCAGCCTGCCCAAAATTGTTCGTCTTGCGTAAGCTCTGAATAGGTCACAGGTTCGTACCCCAACTCAGAATTGATTTTCATAACAGCTAAACCCGTTGTTAATCCAAAAATCTTTGCTTTAGGATACTTTTCGTGCGAAAGTTCAAATACACGCTTCTTAATAGCTTTGGCCAATCCCACTTTACGAAATTCTGGGCTAACAATTAAACCTGAATTGGCGACATAGTCACCATGAGACCAAGTTTCGATGTAACAGAATCCTGCCCATCGTCCATCCCTATGCAACGCTATGACAGCCTTGCCCTCTTCCATTTTCATGGCTACATATTCTGGTTTACGTCGAGCAATACCTGTTCCACGTGCCTTTGCTGACTCGAACATTTCATTACAGATAGCCTCAGCATGTACTACATGGTCAGCTGTTGCAGGAATAATTAAAAAATCTGAAATTGTCATCTTAAGATGTCGACCTAATAATTAACGCACTTATGTGCAAATAATAAAATAAATATGGATTTAAAAAATTCGTAGAGCTGCACGAATTCTGAAGAAGCTAATGTGCTCTGCCTCCGAAAATCAAGCTCGAGGCAGAATAGGTCGTCGAAATCGCAGAATAGGACAATTCAATCTATTAAAAGAAGCAATAAGCAACTGCACAAGCTTATTAAAAGCTTGCTTTTGTGTTGTCATATGTTCTCTTGTACAATACATTGAATTTATATTTATCTTCTTAAATCAGACAGCGCAAAAGTATTAAATATTTTTTTTGTTTCTGCAATGATAATGTAGTTTTTTTCAAAAAAATCAAACACCGATTCACCTACTTTACCAAACTTTTAATAAGACATTCAAAACATTAAAATGTTTAAAATAAATTTACCATAATCTTTACCAAAAGCATAATACATCAATCTATATATCTACATGATAAGAAGACTATGCTTTGTTTATACTTCTAAATACCCTAATTTTGTATTATACATTTTTAAATACTAGAAATCATGGTTGGTCCAAGCATAATATTTTACATCATCTTTGCAATCCCTTACATTTTTGTGATGTATTGGTTAGTTAAACAAGATAAACAAAAATACGCTTGGGGAATTAGTGTTGTAACTATAATCGCAATTGTCGCTTTATATGTTTCACAAAAAGCTAGTAAAAACGCAATCGAGAACTATAAACAACGTCAAATTGACGCTGTTGAAGCAACTAATAATGGTCAATAAGTGTTTCTTAAAAACACACCACACCTTGTTGGATTAAATTAATGTTAAGTAATTATTATAAAAACATTAGTTTATCAATTATCAGAATATTTCCAAGATTGTAATTATATCTTTGTGTTAAGTTAGTGTTAGCAAACACATTTAGCGTACGTTTGTTAACATTAGAAACATATCGATAAACTAAATTGAGAAATGACTATTTTAAGAAAAATTTCTTTTTTCATAGCCACAACAGCTATATATGCAGTATGTAATACAAATTTAGCAACTGCTCAAGAACGAGATGATCGCGCAACCATTTTAAATTTCAAAGGAATCCAATATACCTCTAAAGACTCCTTATTCTATACAAACTTTAGATTTCGTATGCAAAACCGCTTAGGTTTTAGTAATGTAATTGACGATGAGGATAACGGGAAATTTGACGCTCGAATTCGCAGATTACGTATGCGTATGGATGGCTATATTTATACACCCAAAATATCATATTCCGTACAACTAGCCTTCACAAGAGGAGATCAAGATTTTGATGACACAGGTATTCCAAATATCGTTCGTGATGCCGTTTTATTTTACAATTTCTCAGATGATTTCTATATTTCATTCGGACAAAACAAATTACCGGGCAATAGACAACGTGTTAATTCTTCTGGACAATTGCAATTTTCGGATCGTTCATTAGTAAATAGCAATTTCACCGTGGATCGTGACTTTGGTATAACCTTCAATTTGAGTAAAAAAATTGGCAATATGCCTTTCAATGCCAAGGCTGCAATTTCTACAGGCGAAGGAAGGCCAGCTATGTCTACTGACAATGGTTTGGCATACACGGGTCGTATTGAATTCCTTCCCATGGGAGAATTTGAAAATGCCGGTGATTATTCCGAAGGCGATTTAGAGCGTGAAGAAACTCCAAAACTATCAATAGGTGGTGGTTATAGTTATAACGATCGCACTATCCGTGAGGGGGGACAATTGGGGCGTTATGTCATGAATCCTTTTTCATTAAAGACTGGTTTTGCCGATGCAATTTTCAAATATCAAGGTTTTGCATACCAAGTTGAATACATGCGTCGTGATGTCGACAATCCCTTGAATGTATTAGAGGAAGATCCTACAGAACAAACTTATGCCTATAAAGGTTGGGGAATAAATCAACAAACATCTTACCTTTTGAACAAAGGCTACGAAGTTGCAGCACGTTATACATTGGTTAAACCACATCAACAAATCACGCAGTTCGAAAATCAGACTGAAGTTATTGAGCTTGGTCTTACTAAGTATATGAAAGCACATCGGTTGAAATTTCAACTAAATGCCAATTACACAGTAAAAGATGGCATCTACTCTAATACCAATAAAAAGAATGCTTGGGGTGGAATGTTCCAAGTGGAATTGGGTATTTAACCTAAGAAAATACAATTAATATTTAAGGTGATTCTATATCGGGATCACCTTTTTTGATTTTATGTATTTTTTTTACCAATACATTATGGAATACATCAGAATTCTGCATCCATCTTTAAAGAATACTTATCTTTAAGGATTCAAAAGGAAATTACATGAAATATTATATTATAGCAGGAGAAACTTCTGGTGATTTACATGGAGCTAATTTAATCAAAGCGCTAAAAGTTGAAGACCCCCAAGCTGATTTCAGAATCGTTGGTGGCAATCTAATGCAAGAAGCTACGGGTGAGTCAGCTCTAATACATACGTCACAAATGGCGTTCATGGGATTCATTGAAGTTTTAAAAAATCTAAAAAAAATTTCCAAAAACCTCAAAGCAGTAAAAGAAGATATCCTTACGTATAAACCAGATACTGTTATTTTAATTGACTTTCCTGGATTCAACATGAAAATTGCTTCATTTGCGAAGAAGCTGGGTATCAAAGTATGCTATTATATTTCACCAAAAATCTGGGCATGGAATCAAGGGCGTGTACATAAAATCAAAAAAGTGGTTGACCACATGTTTTGTATTCTTCCTTTTGAAGTAAATTTTTATAAGCGCTTTAACATGAATGTTGATTACGTTGGTAATCCCCTACTCGATGCTATCTCCTCTTATCAGTTTAACTCGAACTTTCGTGAAGACAACAAACTATCAGAAGCACCAATCATAGCCTTACTACCTGGTAGTCGTAAAATGGAAATTGAGGAAATATTACCAGAAATGGTAGAATTAAGTTTTTCATTTCCTAAACATCAATTAGTAATTGCTGGTGCGCCTAATTTTGATAGAGCCTACTACGAAAGATACATTGGTGATTTAGGAATACCTATTGTTTTTGATCAAACGTATGACCTATTGAAAAATGCAGAAGCTGCTGTAGTAACTAGTGGTACAGCGACGTTAGAAACAGGTATTTTGCGTGTTCCGCAAGTTGTCGTATACAAAGCAAACCCAATATCTGTATGGATAGCAAGGAAGTTAATAAAAGTTAATTTTATTTCCTTAGTAAACCTTATCAACAATTACCTGTCTGTTATTGAATTGATACAAGAAGATTGTACTACTTCGACCATCAAAGACGAGATCGGAAAAATATTGATGGAATCCGAACATAGAGAAAGTATCTTAGAAAATTACGATGTTTTAGCCGAGAAGTTAGGTAATCCAGGAGCTTCACAACGCACAGCAAGACTCATCGTTGAGTATTTAAGTTTAAAATAAAAAAGGAGTTTTTATGAAATTCACAGCAATAATGACAATTATCTTTTCGATTTCTATATCCTTAGGTAATGTAAACGCACAAACTAATGAAATCAAGATATCGAAGTTGATATTAAACAAAAAAGAAAAGAAAGTTTTCTCAAGCAGAGATTCATCTGCTCACATTTATATTGACACACTAATTATGAATGACAGATCTTCTCTTCAATTTTTTGGAAAGAAAGATGTTAAAATTTCTGTTGGTTATGCCGAGATTGGCCATAGGGTATTTATCAGCGGCATCGCTGGCAAGAATAACGCATCTAATTTTGATTTAGATTTTAATTTTGGAAAATTAGGATCATTGTATATTGTAGCACGCGGACAAGATGCAAATAATGGTATGAAAACTGATCCCAATGGTGATGCTGGTAATATCAATTTAGTCTATAACGCCCAAAGTGTAGTACCGCAAACCGAAGATAAAAAAGGAAAAAACTATCTTCATACCGATGTGAACCCAGGTGGATTACGTGTCATTCCGACTTCTGATTTAAGAAATATTTATGACCAGATAAAAAGATCAGCCCCGGGCTTAAGGGGTGTACCACAAGGACAAATTTATTCTGGCTCAATAGGAAAAGAAGGAAAGGTTACAATATCTTCAAAATAAAAAAAAACTCGCTTCCAAAATAAGAAGCGAGTTTTTTTTATCTATCGACATAGAGTCTATCTCTTTCAAAAGTACTCATATGACGTTCTTTTTTCTGAGGATAAATATCATCCAATGTAATCAAAATACCTGTCTCTTCCACTTCACCAAATTCATCGTTTAATGCTGTACCAAATGTCATCATCGTAGGCGAAAGATTCATATAGGTATTAATTAATGGAGGAATATTCTCACCCAAATCGCGAATATGCTTATTTAATACTTTGTATCCATCCTTATAATTCAATCCATCAAAGACTCCAATATATTTTGAAATATCTGTCTTATAACCTAAATTCAAATGTGCTAAAGGTTTAACTAAATTATTGTGATCAGGGAAATACGTTTCCATAAAATACATCAATAAATCTCGCGCCTCCGCATTGAAATGTGGATACATTGTTACCTTACCAAATAAATACTTAATATCTGGATTAACAAGAACTAATGCTCCTAAACCATCCCAAAGATTATCCAAAGAAAATAATCCTCTACGATTATCAATTGATGGCTGATATTTTGGTTGCACCCACGAACGACCTAACTCTATCGTATAGGGCAAATAATTTTTATAAAAATCTTCTGAAAACTCGAAATAATGAGATGTAGATAAATGAATATTTCCCTCTTCATCTACCGATTGATCACAACGAATTGTACGATACCCAGCGATAATCTCTTCATCCTCAGGATTCCATGCTATCAATTGGTCATAATTATGCTCGCACGTATCATTCTCATCAATATCCATTGATAATCCCGTACCACCACCTGCTCCCCTAAAGGTAATTTCACGTAAACGACCTATCTCACGCATGATATTAGGCGCTGTATGGTGATTGACTAAGTACACTTCATTATTACCATTGTTGGTATAACGTAAAAAAGCTTCTTTAGTCAATTCTTTTTTTATCAAATCTCTCTCAACTGGAGCTATTATTTCTTCCATAAAATTATTTCTGCGTCTTCAAATCGTATACCAACTGCTTAACTTCCGCAGCCCACTGTTTTTCACTTCTTGATGTATCAAATGTTTTATAAGGAATTCGTTTTCCAACTCGAATTGTAACCCGTTGATTACGTTGTGCAAAAAACTCATCTACCAAATAAAGCATTTCAATATTAAATTTCACACCTAACTTATTTCGCCAATTGGAAAGATTGTAAAAAAAAATTGAATTTCTTCCGTCAATATACACAGGAATAATATCCTTTTCATATTTTTTAGCTTTAGAAATAAAACTTTTTTTCCATTCTAAATCAACAATTTGTCCTTTGATTTTACGTGAAACTAAACCCGCCGGAAATACTAATAGAGCATGATCTGCAGCATAAGCCTCTTCAATAGCTGATACCGCTGTTTTATTCTGCCCTCCTACTTTATTAACCCCAACAAATAATGGCTCAAGATTCACGACATTCATCAAGATATCATTTACCAAAAATTTCACATCCCTACGTACACGACCAATTGCTTGCATAAAAGCAATCCCGTCGAGACCTCCCAAAGGATGATTAGATGCAAATATCACACTATCGTCTAAAGGAATATTTTCTTCACCTTCCAAAACGACATCAACTCCCAAATCATTGATTAATGCATCCACAAAATCAAGTCCCTTTTGATCTCTGAATCGATACATGATATCATTGATATCATCTTCATGTATAGTGCGCTCTAGATAACTTAAAAGAGGACTTGGAATCCATTTGGCCAACCCAGGACTTTTCTTTCGTATTACTTCCCTTACCTGTATAAACTTCTTTTTGTCTTCAGCCATATGATACGATACATCAAGATTTAATAAACAAATCTTGACGCGTAAAAATAAAAAATAATGCTTGAATATGGATATAATTTACAATATTTATTCCGTTTAATTTGCTTTTACTCGTTTTTTTTCGAATATTTATTAAACGATTTGCAATATATAAAGTTTAACTTATTAAAGCACAATCATGTTCATAGGACAATACATATCAACGGATTACCACGAGGTTTTACTATCCGATAGTATTGAGTTCGCACTCAATAAAATGTCGGATAACCACCTCAAACAATTAGCCGTAGTGAATGGAAATATATACTATGGAATAATTACTGAAGATGTCCTTTTGGATCAATTCAATCCAGATGATTCAATTGAATCTATCAAAATTCTTTTCAAAACAGTCTACTTGTTTGACTACCAACACATTTATGACGCTCTACAAAGCATGGTGGCTTTTGACTATTGTTTTATTCCTATTCTAAATAAAAACCATGAATATCAAGGTGTCTTGACTAAGCAAGATCTCCTTGTAGCCTTAAATAGCACATTAGGAAAAGATGATGGAGCAATCATCGTATTGGAATTAGGTATGCGCGACAACGCACTATCCCATATTGCACGTATTATAGAAGCAGAAAACACAGCCATTCTAAGCACTGCTGTACATCAAATACCAGATAGCACCAAACTGGAAATGACAATTAAGGTCAATAAAACAAATATATCAGCTGTAATCTCTTCGCTATGGCGTAATGATTATGTTGTGAAAGCAACTTTCCGAGATGGAGGTGCACAATCTGATATTCAAGACAGGTATGACCTTTTGATGAATTATTTAGATTTATAAGCAATTCTTTGCACCTTTGTGATGAATATCAAACTTGCTAAAATGCAACATCAAAAGATTGCCATATTTGGAAGAGTATTTAATACATCTATTACACCATTCATTGAAACACTTTTCAAATATTTGAAAAGTAAAAATATTGAAGTCGTTATATATAGCGAGTTTTATGATTTCTTATTACAGAATAGCAGTTGCCCTAAAGATTTACAGACTTTTGACGCACATCACGATTTACCAAAAGACATTGATTTTTTATTGAGTCTTGGTGGTGATGGCACTATGTTGGCTGCAGTATCAGTAATTCGTGATTCAGGTATTCCAATAGCAGGAATTAATTTTGGACGCCTAGGATTTTTGGCCAACATTCCTAAAGAAAACATTGAATCGGCATTGTCCAAAATTTTGGAGAATCAATATACTATTCAAAAAAGAACACTTTTAAGTGTAGAAAGCGAGCATAAAGAATTGTTTGGATCTGACAATTTTGCCTTAAATGATATTACGGTCTTCCGCTTTGACTCTTCTTCAATGATTACTGTCAATGCGTGGATCAATGATGAATTACTCAATTCCTACTGGGCAGATGGTTTAATTATCGCCACACCTACAGGATCAACAGCATATTCTTTAAGCTGCGGGGGGCCAATCATTATGCCAGGTAGTGGTAATTTTGTGATTACACCTATTTCACCACACAATTTGAATGTACGCCCCATTGTCGTTTCGGCAGACATGACGCTGAAGCTCAAAATCGAAAGTAGAACTGATAACTTTATTTTGTCTTGTGATTCAAAAAGTGAAACACTATCCACCGATATAGAAATTACTATTCGTAAGGCGCCTTTTGAAATCAACTTAATAAGATTACAGAATGACAGTTATTTTGGCACGCTTCGTGAAAAATTACTTTGGGGAATCGATGTAAGAAATTATTAAATTGAGATTCTGACTATAATTTCATCACAATTATTCCAAAAATTTTATCTTTACAACCAAATTAATCGATATTGAATATACTACGATTGACCATATTAATCCTGACTTGTCTATTCGTGACTACAGTACATGCCCAACGCTACCAAATTGGAGTGAATGGAGCTACTACTGGATATATGGGAGATCTAAATTCGGAGAATCCGTTTTATCTTAAAAATTTTGGTGGCGGTATATTTGTAAAGTACAATTTGGATCCCACATGGGGAGTGAAACTAAGTGCTAATCATTTGCTAATTTCAGGTGACGACCTAGATTTTAAAAACACATTGCATCAAGTACGTAATTTAAAATTCAACAATCAATTAACTGAAATAGCCGTAGCTTTAGACTTTAACTTTTGGACGTATTTCAATAGTAAGCATCGTTCTAAGTTTACACCATATTTATCTACTGGATTAGCATTATTAAAACATGATCCATATGTATATTATGAACACAATAAAATTAAATTAAGACCATTGCAATTGGAATATGATGCATTGACCGATACAGAATTATATAAAAATTGGAATTTAGCAATACCATTAGCGATTGGCATAAAATATAAATTAAATAGCAGTTGGGATTTAGGTATCGAAGCAAATTATAGAATTGCATTTACAGATTATTTGGATAATGTAAGCAAATATTATGCGACATCGACACCTGACATGGTTGACTTGCCTAAAGTAACAGTAGGTCCTGTAGATTCACCGAGACCGTTCGATTTAAATGATTGGAAACATTTAGCAGACCCATCAAATAATTTGACATCAAATGCAGGACGATCACGTGGAGATGGTAGAAATATGGATGGATATATGACAGTTGGTATTACATTAACATATACTATATTTGACCCAAATTGCTACAGCTGGATAAAAAGATAAAGAATGAGCTTAAAGGATAAAATTGATATAAATAAGCTACCTCAACATATTGCCATTATCATGGATGGTAATGGTAGATGGGCTAAAGGTTTAGGTAAGTTAAGAGTTTTCGGTCATAAGAATGGAGTAACTGCAGTACGAGAGACACTAGAAGGGGTCGTTGACCTTGGTATTAAGAATCTAACTTTATATGCTTTCTCTTCAGAAAACTGGAACAGACCTAAATTGGAAGTAAAAGCATTAATGGAGCTTTTGATTAACTCCTTAAACAAGGAATTGCCTACATTCCAGAAAAAAGGTGTACGCGTTAAAGCAATTGGTTCTATTGAAAGTTTACCAACAAATTGCCAGGCTACATTAGCAAATACTATTGAATCAACAAAAGATAACTCCTCTTGTGTTTTAACATTAGCATTGAGTTATGGTTCAAGAGCAGAAATTATTGAAACTACAAAAAAAATAGCAGCTAAAGTTGCTAGCGGTGAATTAAATATAGATGACATTAATGACAACTTAATTGGGAATCATTTACAGACAGCGGGTACACCTGACCCCGATTTAATGATACGAACTAGTGGCGAGCAAAGAATTAGTAACTTTCTGTTATGGCAATTAGCCTATACAGAATTATGGTTCTCGCCAAAACTGTGGCCTGACTTTACCAAAGAAGATTTATTCAGTGCCATTTTAGATTTTCAAAATAGAGAACGTAGATTTGGAAAGACTAGTGAACAGCTCTAATAGCTATTTAAAGCGTCTTTTGAAGAATTTATCCTTTTAACAAAAATTAACAACAGATTGATGTACTTTAGCATCCATAATTAGAATTAAATGAAGCAACTATACATACTGACATTAGCATTTATATTATTCAGTTGGTCCAATTCCTTTGCTCAAGTACAAGGTCCTATCAACCTCTCAGACCCCGATGAGTTTAGTTATTTACAGCCAAAAAATTATGTCATTGCTGGTGTGACCGTAAAGGGTGCACAATATTTGGATACGGAAGTGCTGATCACTATTTCAAAATTAACCTTGGGTCAATACATTGAAGTACCTAGTGAGGCAACATCAAATGTTATTAAAGATTTGATGTCTCAAAATTTATTCGAAGATGTTCAACTCTGGGCTACACGTATAGAGGGAGAAAATATATTCTTCGAAATCAGAGTACAAGAACGTCCTCGTCTTACACGTATAGACATCAGTGGACTGAGCAAATCACAAACCGAAGAAATTAACAAGCGATTAAATGCAAATTCAGGTCGTATTGTAAACGAAAACTTGCTTCAGTCGACTAAAAATACTATTACAAAGTTCTTGCGCGAAAAATCTTTCTTGTATCCTGATATTAACATAAAAACAATTAGGGATTCAGCACAATCAAATAATGAAATCGTTGTTGTTGATGTTGACAAAAACAAAAAGATTAAAGTAAACAGCGTCCACTTCAAAGGGAACGAAACATTTACCAATAAAGAACTAAGCAAATACTTGAAAGGCGTAAAGCCGCGTAAATGGTTTAGAGTTTTTGGTCCCGGAAAATTTAAAGATGATAAATACAAAGAAGCAAAAGAAAAATTAATTGCAAAGCTTCAAGATAAGGGATATCGCGATGCACAAATCCTTCGTGATTCGGTGTATAGATTTGATAATAATGAAGTAGCAATAGATTTAGAAATCTACGAAGGTCCAAAATACTTTGTAGGTAATATCAATTGGACGGGCAATACCAAATTTACAGATTCTGTATTAAACATAATTTTAGGTATCGAAAAAGGTAATGTATACTCTGAGGAAAAATTAACGAGTAAACTAATGGGTCCTACACGTAATAGTGATGATATCAGTGCTATATACCAAAATGATGGATACCTAACATTCAACATTAATCCTGTTATTAAAAGAATATACAACGATACTATAGACTTAGAAATTCAGGTTAGTGAAGGTAAGCAATACACGATAAACAACGTGATTGTAAAAGGAAATGATGTAACAAATGACCGTGTTGTATTACGTTCCGTTTATACCAAGCCAGGTCAAAAATATTCAAGAGAATTGATCATGCGTAGTATACGTGAGATCTCACAATTAGGTATGTTTGATGAGCAAAAAATCACACCAGATATCCCCTCTTCAACAATGAATCATGATGAAGGAACGACAGATGTGGTATTTAATGTAGTTGAAAAACCTTCAGATCAGGTTGAATTATCTGGCGGTTATGGTGCAGGACAAATTATTGGTACATTAGGATTGACTTTCAATAACTTCTCAACGAGTAACTTCTTCAAAAAAGAAGCTTGGAAGCCTCTACCTCGTGGTGATGGTCAAAAATTAAGTATCCGCGGTCAGACTTCAGGTAAGCGATACCAATCGTATAGTTTCTCTTTCTCGGAGCCATGGCTAGGTGGTAAAAAACCGATTTACTTTGGTTTGAGTGCCTATACATCAAACTCTTCATATGGTGGATTTAACTATTACACAGGAGAACAAATGGTCGCAGATAGAGAATTGCAGCGTATTTGGATGTCAGGTGTGACAGCTTCTTTGGGTAAGCGTCTTCAGTGGCCTGATAACTATTTTCAAATTAACAGCTCATTATCCTTCCAACGTTACAAATTACAGAACTACGGAAACTATTTCTTATTCTCTGATGGTACTGCATTCAATATAAACTTTACACAAGAAATTAGTCGTAACTCTATTGATGCGCCTATTTACCCTACTTCGGGATCGAACATTAAATTTTCTGTGTCATTGACACCGCCATATTCATCATGGAATAGTATAAATTACGATACAGATCCAGATCCAGTTCGTTACAAATGGACTGAATACCACAAGTGGAAATTTGATTCCCAATGGTATACAAAGATTGCTGGTAAATTGATCTTGAAATCTCAGGCACAATTCGGTTATTTAGGTAACTATACAAATCGTACAAAAACATCTACATTTGAGCGTTTCAAATTAGGTGGTGATGGTATGCAAGGATTCGACTTCTTACAAGGTTCTGAAATCATAGCGATGAGAGGTTATGCAAATGGTACAATTATCCCTGCTTCGACAGGTAATGGTTATCAAAATATCGCTATTAATTCGGGAAGTCCAATCTATGCAAAATATCAATTAGAACTACGTCATCCGATTTTGTTAAATGACCAAGCTACAGTATTTGCCTTAGCTTTTGCGGAGGCAGGTAACACGTGGAACAAGTTCTCTGAAGTGAATCCATTTAAAATGCGTCGTTCGGCAGGTATTGGTGCGCGTATATTCTTACCTATCTTTGGTATGCTAGGTATCGACTACGGTCATGCATTTGACCCTATCCCTGGTATGCGTACAGATGCTTGGAGACAAAACTTCACATTCAGTATTATTCAAAATATGGGTGGTTTTTAATAAATTAAACTTTTTAGTATAATTGTTGTCCTATAGAAAAAGTTAATTAATAGTATATGAAAAAGATTTTTGCAATTTTAGCCTTTTTAACACTGAGCATCTCTGTTACATTTGCACAACGATTTGCTTATGTTGACTCTGAATATATCTTAAAGCATATTCCAGAATATACTTCAGCACAAAAACAATTAGATGATCTTACTAAAAAATGGCAGGATCAAATTGACACGCAATATGCAGAAATTGAAAAACTGTATAAGGCCTATCAAAATGACCACTCTTTATTAAGTGAAGATATGCGTAGACGTAGAGAAGATGAAATCGTAAACAAAGAAAAACAAGTTAAAGATTTACAACATCAGAAATTTAGCTATGGTGGTGAGTTGGAAAATGAAAAAACAAGACTTTTCAAACCAATTCAAGACAAAGTATCAAAAACCATTCAAGACTTTGCTAAAGCGCAGGGATTTGATTTTATCGTGGATAGAGGAAATGAATTAACCTTTTTGTATGCTAATCCTACATTGGACAAAAGTAATGATGTAATCACGAAATTAGGATACAAACCAAACACAGCATTACAACAAAATAAATAATTTGTAAAATAAACTGATTAATTAACATAGAATTTGTACAGAAAAATTACATTTGTAATTATTGAGATTAAAATGAAAAGAATGAAAAATTTATTAAAAGGAGCAGTAATCGTAATGGGTCTTTTTGCAGCAACTTCTGTTGCAAATGCGCAACAAAAAATTGGACATATCAACGCTGACGAAATATTTCAACAAACTGCAGAATTCAAAACTGCAACAGCAACATTGAAAACTCTAGGCGAAACAAAGCAAAAAGAAATTGAAGGAATGGTGTCTGAACTTCAAAAGAAAGAAAAAGAAGCTAACGATTTGATGTTGAACCAAAGTGAAGCTAACAAAGCAGAAACACAAACTAAATTGCAAACAATTGGTCAAGAATATCAACAAATGCAAGCTCGTGTGCAAGAAGTTCAAAAGGTAGCACAAGAAGAAGTAGCTAAAAAACAACAAGAATTGATGGCTCCTATTCAAACGAAAGTAATGAATGCTATCAACGTTGTTGCGAAAGAAAAGGGCTACGCTTATATTTTTGATACAGGTTCTGGAGCTGCTGTATATTACGGTGGTGGTGATGATGTATCAGCAGACGTAAAAACTAAATTAGGCATTAAATAGAGACATATTTATATCCACAAAAAAAGGTGACTTCAAATTAAAGTCACCTTTTTTTGTGGATGGCTATTTTTATTTCATTAAATATTATATTATGCACGCATAATATTAAATAGATTATTATATTTGTTTATAAACCTGAATAAACATTATGATAAGCCAACTATTATTTGCTATCGTACTAATTGGAGCTATCTTGTTATTTTATAAAAATGCGTACAAGATATACCAAAACATTCGCTTAGGAAAATCAGTCAATAGATTTGATAATCCTTCAGAAAGATTTAAAACCATGTTGTTAGTAGCTTTTGGACAGCAAAAAATGTTCAAAAGACCTATCCCTGCCCTCCTGCATCTATTTGTGTATGTAGGGTTCTGTATTATTAACATCGAAATGATAGAAATTATAATAGATGGATTATTTGATACGCATCGTGTTTTATCATTTTTGGGGGACTTTTACAACTTTCTAATTGCTTCTTTTGAAATCTTAGCATTTGCAGTTTTACTATCATGCGTTATATTTTTTATTAGAAGAAATGTATTGAAATTAAAACGTCTTAATCAACCAGAACTAAATAATTGGCCTAGATCAGACGCCAATTATATTCTAATAACCGAAATATTACTAATGACAGCTTTCTTAATAATGAATGCTGCAGATCAAAAATTGCAAGTTGTTCTTCCAGAATCATATCACATAGCAGGTTCCTTTCCTATTAGTCAATATTTGATTGGCATTCTTCCAGAGTCTATAAATAGTTTAATATTTATAGAAAGATTAGCATGGTGGTTCCATATTTTAGGTGTATTAGCATTCCTAAACTATCTACCTATCTCCAAACACTTACATATTATCTTGGCTTTTCCAAATACTTACTTCTCAAATTTGAATCTGAAAGGTAAATTTGAAAATATGGAATCTGTGACTGCTGAAGTGAAGGCTATGCTAGACCCTTCCCTACCTCCTCCATCAGGTGATGTCAGTAGATTTGGAGTCAAGGATGTACACGACTTGACTTGGAAAAATCTATTAGATGCTTATACCTGCACAGAATGTGGAAGATGCACATCCGCGTGTCCAGCAAATATAACGGGCAAATTATTATCCCCGCGCAAAATCATAATGGATACCAGAGATCGTGTAGAAGAAGTAGGAAAAAACATAAACATCAACAAAACCTTCGTGGACGACGGGAAATCACTCTTGGATTCATATGTCACTCGTGAAGAAATTTGGGCATGTACGAGCTGCAACGCCTGCGTAGAACAATGTCCTGTCAATATTAATCCATTAGAAATCATCATGGGCTTACGCCAATACGCTATAATGGAAGAATCACAAGCTCCAGCAAGTATTAATAACATGCTGGGAAATCTCGAAAACAATGGTGCCCCTTGGAAATATTCCCAAGCTGATCGTGCGAATTGGACACAAATGTAAAACTGCAAACACATGGAAAATAATTTATATATACCGACTGCAGCTGAATTAGTAGCAAAAGGAGAAACACCAGAAATACTTTTTTGGGTTGGTTGTGCTGGTTCATTCGATGAAAGAGCACAACGTATTACTCGTGATATCTGCAAGATATTACAACACGTGGGTATTAAATATGCTATTTTAGGTACAGAAGAAAGTTGTACAGGAGATCCAGCCAAGCGTGCTGGAAATGAATTTGTATTTCAAATGCAAGCAATGATGAATATTCAAGTATTGGATGGTTATGAGATTAAGAAAATCGTGACTGCCTGTCCTCATTGCTTTAATACGATTAAGAATGAATACCCATCATTAGGTGGAAATTATGAGGTCATTCACCACACACAGCTAATTCAATCGCTTATCGATGATGGTAAATTAAAACCAAATGATGGAAACGAATTTAAGGGTAAGAAAATAACATATCATGATCCCTGTTATCTAGGACGGGCTAATGAAGTCTATGAAGCGCCGCGTAAAGTGTTAGAAACATTAGATGCAGATTTAGTCGAATTGAAACGATGTAAAAGTAATGGCTTATGCTGTGGAGCTGGTGGAGCACAAATGTTTAAAGAACCTGAGTCAGGTAACAAAGATATCAATGTCGAACGTATAGAGGATGTCATTGAAAGCAAAGCAGCGATTGTAGCTGCAGCCTGTCCATTCTGTATGACAATGCTACGAGACGGTATAAAGGTAAAGGATAAAGAGCAAGATATACAGGTGCTCGACATTGCAGAAATAACAGTTAGAGCAAATGGTTTATAATAAGAATAGCGAGATAAATTATCTCGCTATTCTTATTATAATTTGTACCTAGAAGCAGATTCGAACTGCCACGCCCTTGCGAGCGCCACCCCCTCAAGATGGTGCGTCTACCAATTTCGCCACCTAGGTGTTTATAGGCACAAAAATATATCTTTTTTTATTATTTGCAAGTTCTAAGCTGATAATATTTTGGCATAGTTTCTTTGTATCAACTGCTGAATAATACCATCTACCAAACCTACACGCGGAGCTACTATATTTTTCAAATGTGCCGATTTCATAATCGTCAAGAATATCTCTGCTGCAGGAATAATTACATCGGCACGATCTGAACGTAACCCCAAATCATGTATACGATCTTTTAAAGAATATGAATTCAAGTGGTCATATATCGCTTTCAACTTAGCATAGCTGAAGGGCTTATCATCAGCCTTATTGGCTATACGAGATAGTTTATTGATATTACCACCAGTCCCTATTCCGTAAATATCTTTATATCCTTTTGTAATATCCTTTAACCAGACACGCATCTCTTGCCATGTCTCTGGAATATCTTGATTGTCTAAAATACGTATTGTACCTAAATTAAAAGAACGCGATCCCTTTAATTCCCCATTTGCAAATAAGGATATTTCTGTGCTACCTCCACCTACATCGATATACAAATACACCTTATCTTTATCCATAATGCCACTTAAGTATGCATTGTAGATAATTTTAGCTTCCACACCACCATCAATGATATTGATATCTATACCTACCTCTTTACATGCTTCTACAACCTGTGAACCATTTTCGGAATCGCGCATCGCTGATGTTGCACAGGCTAGGTAATCGCTGACTTTATATACATCCAATAAATCCTTAAAGGCACGCATAGTCTTAACCATGTCTTCAAATTTTGGAGGGGATATTTTCTTGTCTACGAACGCATCATCTCCCAAACGTAATGGTACACGCAATAATGTATTCTTAGTATATGAAATACGATTATCTTTTCTCAATATATCTGCAATCAACAAACGAACTGCATTGGAACCAATATCTATAGCTGCAAATCTCAAATCTGTTATGTATTAGTTAGGAATTTGTTAAAATATTATTTATTCAATACAAATAAAACTGTCTTATATTAATATAATGTTAAGCATATATTAATCTTAAATTTAAGATTAATTCAGACAATACATAGACTTTTTAATAACAAAAAAAGCAGCGAATAATATTCGCTGCTTTTCACATATAGTATCTTTAGAAGATAATTATTCGTTACTATTATTTTGTGTTTCCGAAACCTAAAATTTTAAAAACAACTTTAAAAGCTAAAAAAGACGCGATAATAATTGCGACATTAGCTATAGTAGAAAACAAAAAAGTATATTGATTCAACGCGTTGACCTCATCTGGCACGAATCTAACAAACACACCAAATAAACCAATGATTATAGCAATAGTCAACGTCACATAGTAATGCGTCTGGTTTGCATTGTTATCAGTTGTTTTCGGTTGTCTTTGTCCTGCTGTATTTTCCATAATAATATGCTCTTTTTTTACTTATGCAAATGTACAAAGTATATCTGCATTTCAAAAATATTTTGACGGCTAAAAACACAGATTTTTAAATGATTCATGAATTATTTAGTATACTTGCTTTGAAATATGAGTATGAAAAATTTATATATTATCTTATTATTGAATATCTGCAGTATTTCTGTGCAGGCCAAATCTACATTCCAGCGTATTGATAACTTCATAATAAAAGAAAATCTAACTTCTAATGGAAAAGTAGCGATTATTGTAGTGGACTCTGCTGATGTAGCTCAAGATAATATTAATGGTACATTTAAGTTCACGATCAATGGCTTTGAACAAACTTTAGCATTTCACAATGGTGTAGCAGTCCCCTCTCACCCTATTGAAAGCTCAACTTTTGTATATTTCAAACATAAAAATCAAGAGAAAACAACAGGAAAATTGTATTTTCTCTATAAAAAAGATAATAAAATCTCTCCTATCAAAATCAATGGCCTATTATTACTAATTATTCCAGCCATAATCTTATTAATTGCCTATGCTGCCAAAAGGTTATTGACCACTTTTATTATTCTAGCACTTGTATATGGTTACTTCTCTTACAGCAAAGGGCTTTCTATATCTCAGCTGCTTGAAAGTGCTTTTCAGGTAATCAAGAATTTAATTTAGAAAGGTAGACCTACTCCAAAATTATATTGGAATAATCCATACCGATCAGGCTTGTTGCTGTTAAAATAATTAGCTTTAAACTCCTTAGTATTGAAGAGATGTTGTATAACCCACTGGTTCTTACCTACAAACTGAGGATCTTTAAGCTTCAAGCCTGTATCCAAACGAATGGTGAAATAATCCATATCAAAGCGTAGACCAAATCCTGTACCGATGGCGATCTGAGAAAAGAATTTATCAAATTTGAATATACCACCTTTGTTTAATTGATTCTCTCGAAGTAACCAGACATTACCCATATCCAAAAATGTAGCTCCATTAAGTTTTGCACCGAAGAATCTATTTAAAATTCGGAATCTGTATTCCAAATTTGACTCTAATTTCATTTCACCTAATTGATCCAAATTACGGAGATTAAGACGTAAATCCTCTCGGATCGTACTGCGATTATAATTTCCTGGCCCTAGGGTCCTTGCTTGCCACGCACGAATACCGTTCATCCCGCCCGCATAAAAGCTTTTTTCAAAAATCAACAAACTCGAATTATTTCCATAGGGAACAATTGCACCACCATTGAATCTAAAAATGAACTGACGATTTCCACCCAAATGTTTATACAACCTATAGTCCACCTCACCTTTAATATATTGTAAGTAAGTCACGCCAAAAATAGTACGTGTACCGTCGTCATTTCGTTGAAAATTAAATACATTGCTCAATAGTCCAAGTGTCGTTCCACTTAAATCTATAGCTCCACGCAAGAACTGAAAATTAGCAAGAGTTTGTAATTTTTTCGCGTTGTATGTCAACGCATATTGTGCACCCAAACCGAAATACTGCCTATCATTAGAAGCTATATATAACTGATAACCTTCTTGTTCTAGTTGATTTCTAAAATCACCATCAAATTTCCCCACACGATACTCTGCTACTATTGGGGAATAACTATGTTGGAGATTAGCAGTCTGCCACCAAGAATAATTTAATGTGTTAATAAAATAAGCATTAGAATAGGTGCGATCTTGATTAAAGATCTGAATATTGGAAGAAAATATAGTACGCGGTAGACCATAGCGACCTTCATTACCCCATCCAAATGGTAAAAGCATGCGTGGAACAGTCAAACTAACCCCTGCTTGAAAATCATTGTTAAAAATCTTGTCCGAAAGATTTCCTGACAATCGAGGATCAAATAAGACGCCGTACTTCAGTTTAAGTTCTAACAGTTCTGATCCACCAAAAACATTGCGATGTGAGAACGTATTTCCAATATTAAACCCACTCATACCTGAGCTAAACGTATATTCTCCTTCAATCTGATTAGACATCAAATTTCGCGGTGTCAATTCAAAATTGACATTCAATAAGCTATCTTCTTCCTTCTCATAATTGATCTTCACACTACGAAAACCATTCATCTCATACAACCTATCGTACGAAAGATTTTCATTTTCAATACCATAGGTATCTCCCTCACGCAAAAACATGTAACGCGCTAATGGTTTAAGCTTAAACCTTGCATTTTGATCCGTAAAATTAATTCCTAGAAGCGAATCTCGTGTTTGCGTTGTTCTTGTATTTACGCCACTATATCCATTTATCTTTAATGACACCGAATTAATTTTATACACTTTCAGTGTATCCACATTCGGTGTGGATACCTGCACATCAATATCCGCTACCTGTGTGACTCTATTGGTATCTACAGCAATACGCATATATTGCCTCAAATAATCAAAATAACCCTCATTACGCATTTCCTCATATAGAGATTCTCTCAATTCTGCAAAATAATTTACATCATAAGGCACTCCTGATTTCAATTTTACTTTGGAAAGCACTTTATTTTGATAAACATTTTCAATATAATCTTTGTCAAAATCTGCACTTATTTTACCTATATGGAATAAAGAATCTGGAGACGCAATAAAACTTATTTTAGTCTTTTTGTTTTTAGTCGTAGTGATTGAAGGATTTACTTCAGCTCTAAAATAACCCTTAGTTTGTAAAAAACGTTCAATTTGTAAAGCAGAAAGTTCGACTAAAGAAGAATCTAAAATTCGGGGAGCCTCCCCCACCGACCTAATTTTGTCAGTTTTATATCTTCCATCACGCGTATTAAATGTGTTGTATATTGTCAAGTTCAGCGCCGAATTAGGCCGAATTTCATTTGAAATATATTGATATGCTTGTTCCTTTAAAGGTAGTGGAAAACCTTCTAAATCAACTTTGGTGACCAAAGATTGGTGCTCTTCTAAATATTTTGCAGAGCGGCAAGATTCAAAAAATAAAAGTAAAAATGTTATACTTGCAATAAAAAATAATCTATTCTTTATATTCATTAATTCAATGTTATCAAAAGCTCAAATAAGTTTAATCACTTCCTTACAAAACAAAAAATTCCGATTACAACACCAAGTTTTTGTAGTTGAGGGAATTAAATCTGTATTAGAGTTTGTCAATTCTTCATACAAGGTACAAAAAATATATGCTACCCAACAAGCCCTCACAAAGTTGGACAAAATCCCGCATAATATAAAATTGGAAGATGTAACGGAAGCTGAATTTCAAAAGATAACAAGCCTAAAAAATCCACAAGGCGCATTAGCTATAGTAGAATTGCCACAAAATAATCGATTAGATTTCAAAGCTCTGGGGGGAAAATATTCTATCGTTTTAGACGATATACAAGACCCTGGTAATCTGGGCACTATTATCAGGACAGCAGAATGGTTTGGAATTGAGGATATAATTTGTTCTATAGGAACTGTCGATGCATACAATCCCAAAGTTGTACAGGCTACTATGGGATCTTTATCGAGAGTGAAAATTTATTATGTCGATATTGAACCCTTTATTCAAGATACAACCCTTCCAACTTTTGGAGCATTATTGAACGGGCAATCTATATATGAAACAAATTTTGGAAACGAAGGGTTGATTATAATGGGTAATGAAGGAAACGGTATACGTTCAGAATTAATTTCAAAAATTGACAAGGCAATTACTATTCCACGTATTGGAGCTGCTGAATCATTAAATGTTGCTATCGCAACAACAATATTTTGTTCAGAAATAACTAGACAAAAGATAACATAACAAATACACACTACTATGAATTCCGGACATAACGGAACTATTTATACCACTTCTTTCTTTTTACTTTGCTTGAGTACTTTATTGTTTTCAGCGAGTTTTAATATGATAATTCCTGAATTACCGAACTACCTAACGTCACTCGGTGGTGGAGAGCATAAAGGATTAATCATTGCATTATTTACACTAACAGCCGGAATATCAAGACCTTTCAGCGGAAAACTAACCGATAAATGGGGACGAGTCCCCGTCATGGCTGTGGGGTCGATTGTCTGTGTGATATGCGGCTTTTTATACCCTATTTTAAGCAGTCTTTCGGGTTTCTTCTTATTACGTTTAGTACATGGTTTTTCTACCGGCTTCAAACCAACCGCTACATCTGCTTACATTGCAGATTTAATTCCACAAAATCGTTGGGGTGAAGCTATAGGTATGCACGGACTTGGTTTTAGTATTGGAAGTGCGATTGGCCCAGCTGTTGGTGGATTTTTAGCTCACGAGTACGGCATCAACACAATGTTTTACAGTTCTTCGATATTTGCTTTTTTATCAATTATCATCGTGTTTAACATGAAGGAAACACTCAAGAATAAAAGCAAGTTTCACATCTCCATGTTATCTATTTCCAGAAAAGATATTTTAGAAGTGCGTGTAATTCCGGCCGCTATTGTGATGTTACTTTGCTACAGTTCATCTGGTGTTATTTTGACTTTAATACCTGATTGGAGTGAAAATTTTGGTATAATCAACAAAGGATTATTTTTCACGGTGTACACAATTGCATCTGTATCTATTCGTTTATTATCGCGTAAAGTGGCAGATCAACATGGTCGTACCATTGTCATGCGTGTAGGTATAGTAGTTATTACAATTTCATTGGTAATATTAGGCATTGGAAAAAACGTAAACTATCTAATACTTGGTGCAGCAATATTTGGTATAGGAAGTGGGATACTATCTCCAGCTTTGAATGCTTGGACTATAGATCTTTCAGACCCCAATCACAGAGGGCGAGCAATGGCTACACTATATATAGCATTGGAAGTAGGAATTGGCTTTGGCGCATTATTTGCAGGCTACATTTACCATGATATAATAAATAGGATACCGTATATTATGTATGGTAACGCCATTGTAGTATTTATAGCATTATTGTATATTTATTATTGGGAAAAGAAAAAAAACAAATGTACTATTAACCAGTAACTCTATGGATGCACAATCATCAAAAAAACCTTATTCAATTAATTTAGCTTCAAGCCTTTTCGCATTGGTATTGATTTTGGGACTTATGTACGTTTCACAAAGTGTACTTATCCCACTCTTATTTGCAACTTTAATATCGATATCTCTATTTCCTTTAGCAAAATTATTTGAAAAACTAAGATTAGGGAAAGCCTTTGCTTCATTGCTGGCTGTAATAGTTGCTATAGCAATCATATCGGGTGTTCTTTGGTTTATCGTCCATCAAAGTATTATCATAGGAAAAGATGCTTCGTCTATCACCGATAAAGTACTATCTGTACTGGAACAAGGACAAGCTTGGTTACAGGAAAAATTTGGTGTAGAAAAAAATCAAGTGATGGACAAATTGCGTGAGCAAGGAAATAAATCCTTAGAAAATGTAGGTGGAATGATTACCTCTACCTTTGGCTCACTGGGAAATACTTTGGCAAATGCAGTTTTAGTGCCATTGTACTGTTTCTTTATGCTGTACTACCGTGACTTCTTCCGCGAATTTTTCTTTAAAGCTTTTGCTTCTACACCTCAAAGCAAGGTCAACGAAGTATTAAATAAAATCTACGAAGTCGTTCAAAGTTATTTAGTCGGGCTTATTACTGTAATGGGAATTGTAGCAATCTTGAATACAGGAGGATTGATGTTGATGGGTATTGATTATGCATGGTTTTTTGGGTCTCTAGCAGCTCTCTTGATGCTATTGCCGTATATTGGTATTGCTATCGGATCAATTTTGCCCGCGCTATTTGCATTAGCAGTCAAAGATAGTGCTTGGTATGCAATCGGGGTGATTGCATGGTTTCAAATCGTACAATTCTTAGAAGGAAATATCATCACACCAAATATTGTAGGTAGTAAAGTAAGCATCAACCCTTTAATGGCAATTGTCGGAATATTAATAGGTGGTATGCTGTTTGGCTTAGCAGGTTTGATTATTGCACTTCCATTTATTGCTACGCTAAAAGTGATTTTTGACGCGATCCCTTCTATGGAAGCATTTGGTTTCTTAATTGGTGAACCCGAAAAAGAACATCTCAAACGCAACTCGACCCAAGAATTGCTCATGAAATGGGGAATTGTGCGTATGCCGAAGAATAAAAAGAAAATCGAAGTTAATATTAAAACAGAAGAGCCAAATCACACCGAGACATCTATTTCGTACAAAGAAATCAACGAATCTGAAGTCAATCCTTATGAGGATTTAAAGCAAAATGAAGATAATAAGGACATTAAGTAATTATAAAACATTTCAATATTATAAAACAATCTTAATGCAGACTATCTTATAGTTCTGCATTTTTTGATTTTTTCTATGGAAACAACAATAATTTATCATCATATATTTAATTACTTATTATTAAATTATGAAAACCCAATGTTCTATTATCCTTTATTTATACTTACTTATAACATCATGTATCACAGTAATTTCATATCTCTTTACTTAGGACAAAAATATCCAGATGAAAGATTTCAAAAAAGCAGTCATAAAGATATCACTACTAAAAAAGGACTCACCTACACCTTATATACAATTTGAGGTATAGGGGCTAAAACCAAATGTTAAAATATACAAAACGGCAAAAACGGTTAAAAGATGCTTTAAATACATCAAAAACGGCATTTTTATTCAAAATGCCAGCCAAAGGCTGTTAAAACCAAATGTACAAATACTTCCATTTACTACCATTTTGATTCTATTTTTAAACGGTTATTGATTGTATTAGTACAGTTTGCTACCATTACTAATACTGAAGTATACGAAAAGTGCTTTTAAATAGCGTTTAATGGCAATTTAAAGTATGTTTAATGATTTATTGCAGCGTTAGGAAATTCGTATTCTAACGCTTTTTTTATGCTCAGATGCGAATGTGTAAAAACTATAAATATATATAAAACGGGGACACTTACGGGGACATTTACGGGGACATTTTGAAACAAAAAAAAACAGCATATAAATATGCTTGTTTCGTTTTATGTTAATGAAAGTGTTGTAAAATATGAGTATTGGTATACCCTTGAAATATAGTATTGTTTGTGTAAATAATTGAATAATAGATTGTTGATGTATTTTGTGATTGTGTAAGTGCGCGTGTGCTTATCTCATGCTATTCATGCGTAGTGATCCTTTAACAAATGCAGCTGCCTTTACAGTGCTTAAGTGTATGTCTTTGGGACTGTGATGTATGTTGTAGCTTACCAATTTGATCCATTCAGAACCTTTTTCTGATGTTTGAATGTATTTAACTGTGGTGTATTCATCATCATCGTTTACGATATCCAGTAGATACATTTCTCCCCAAAACAAGTTTTCTATAAAGTTGTTGATCTGTCTAAAGAAGACGATGTCTCCTGATTTTAGTAATGGATACATGCTGTCACCAGTAACTTGTACAGCTCCGTCTACTTTTGGAAGATTGGGAATGCTATAATAGTCTATAGGTGTTTGTTTATCAGCTTTGAATAAGGTTATTAATCCAGCTGAGGCACTAATGTCATATAATGGTATTATCTGATTGTTTTGAAATATACGATCAGTCTTAAGCAAAAAATCAGATCGTGAAATACCACTAGTGTTGTAATCCTCTATAGTTTTTTTATTTAATTCTTCATTTTGTAGCTGTGTGGCTTCTTTTTTATTGTTATTCAAAACAGTTGTTTTGAAAATATTCCCCTTTCCTGTCAATAAATATTCTGCGTTTATTTGTTCGCATTTTGAGTATATCAATTCTATGTCAAAGGTGTTTCTAGTGTGCCATGTTGATAGTGTTTGAGGTTTTATTCCTAAATATCGAGCAAATTCAGCATCGCTTTTAAGATTTAATGAAGATTTTATTTCATTAAGTATCAATGACTTATTTACAGATGTACTCATAATGTTTATATTTATTTTTTTTATACTCATAATGAGTATATATTTGTCTTAACGAAAAACAAAAGCAATGGCAGTTATCAATAAAGAAACCAACAAAGCAATGAGCAAATGTAATAAAAAAAGAAATGCCTACAACCCGGTTGTTATAGCGCATTTAGTAAAGAAATATGGGTTCTCAAAAGTCTACATCCGCCAAAGTATAGATGGCACAAAGAAGGGGATCACATGTGATACGATTCGTAAGGATTATCACGCACAATTGAAAGCTGTCACAGCTGCTCTTAAATAATAATTTGACTATTAACCAATTTAGGATGGAGAACAAACAGCCATATGTAACTCATGACGGAAAAATCGGGGTTCGCGTGACATTTCTGATTTCTACAGCCGTAGAGATAAGAGGGGTGTCAGTTGTTCCTGATTATAGAAGTATTAAAGAGTGTACTTATGATGCTTTGAAAAAGCGTGCTACTCGCACACCTGGTCTTCGCTTACGTGAAGGTAAGGGTGCAGGTAATGAAGCTTTGTTTTCATTTGAAAATATGCCTGTCGAATGGCAGAGAAAATGTATCGATTCATTTGGAGATCCTCAAAGGATCATTAAAGAAACAGCTTTTTTAGAAACCTTCTATCAAATTGATTATAAAGCATCAGATTTCTATTCAACATATAAGCTACCTAGTGGTAAGAGTTTGGATAAATCCCTAATCCAAATCTACACCACAAACGCATCGCTATTAAATGCCGTGCAATTGGCAATGACTAAAAGAAGATCATTTCGTAAAGTGGATAAACCACTCCAAAATGATCCCCCTAAACCATCAGAAACTGTCCCCCTCTACCAAAGGAAAGTGATCCCTTTCTGCCAAAGCAAAGTGTCCCCCTTTCGCCAGGCCAAAGTGATCCCCTGAAA
>NZ_JADEYP010000036.1 GCF_020295405.1 Sphingobacterium bovistauri | reverse complement strand
AAAGGAAATAATAAGTTATATCAATTACTATAATAAGGTTAGAATTAAATCAAATTTAAAAGGAATGAGCCCGATAGAATACCGAGCTCATTATTTCAAAAAGATTGCATAAATTCGTCTAACTTTTGGGGCGCAGTCCATGTCGACCTCTTTTTTTAATCTTCTAAAAATTCTTCCTTTTGAAATGAGCTTTCTTTTTTATTGAACATACCGGTGTTTTTGAAGTAGATTTCGTGAAAACTTATGGTGTTAATTCCATCAACTTTTCGGAAGAATTTATCTGCGCGAATATCGTCAACGGTTTTAAAACCACATGCTTCCATAATTTCTACCGTTGCACGTAAAGTATTTCTATGAAATTGTGCAACACGCACATGTTTATCTGCTACATCCAAACCTTTATAAAGATGCGGCTTTTGTGTTGCTACGCCTACTGGGCAGACATCCTCGTTACATTTCAATGCTTGGATACATCCTAAAGCGAACATCATACCACGAGCACTATAACATGCGTCAGCACCTAAAGCTAATGCCTTCATCAGATCAAAACCTGTCACAATACGACTTGAAGCTATAACCTTGATGTGTTTTTTTAGACCATATTTAATAAGTGTTGTCGTAACAAAAGTCAATGCATCATATAGTGGCATTCCTATGTTGTCAGTGAATTCAAGAGGCGCAGCTCCTGTTCCACCTTCTGAACCATCAATAGAGATGAAGTCTGGGAATATTTGAGTATTTTGCATTGCGTTGCAAATGTCAAGAAACTCTTGCTTGTCACCAATACATATTTTGAATCCAACGGGTTTATATCCAGACAATTCGCGTAATTTCTGAATAAAATACATCATTTCTTCAGTATTAGTAAATGCACTATGAGCAGGAGGGGACATGACGTCTGTGCCTGGTACTACGTGACGAATAGCAGCTACTTCTGGAGTGTTTTTTGCTGCAGGTAGTATACCTCCATGACCAGGTTTTGCTCCTTGAGACATTTTCAATTCAATCATTTTTACATATGGTCTATTTGATTTCTCTGCAAATAGTTCCGCATTAAAATAACCGTTTTCATCTCGACATCCAAAGTAGCCTGTACCTACCTGCCATATCAAATCACCTCCATTGATATGATATTCACTAATACCTCCCTCACCTGTATTATGCGCAAACTTTTGCAATGCTGCGCCTTTATTTAGCGCTGTAATGGCTGTTTTGCTCAATGCGCCATAACTCATTGCTGAAATATTGAAAATACTTAAGCTGTACGGTTGTTTACAGGCGCTGTTACCTACAGAAGTACGTAGGTCATGGTTGTCAATATGTGTTGGGAATATAGAGTGTGCTACCCATTCATTGCCGACAGCTTGAGGATCTGATTGCATACCGAAAGCTACTGTTTCGCGTTGATTTTTAGCGCGTTGGTATACTAGTGAACGTTGTCTTCTGTTGAATGGACGACCGTCGGTATCTGATTCCCAAAAGTATTGTCTTAATTCTGGACGAAATGATTCAAAGAAATATCGAAACGCACCAATTAGAGGGTAGTTTCTTAAAATAGCATGATGAGTCTGTACGCTGTGGTAGATCGCTACAATTAATAACGGTACAGGAATTATTAATAACCAAAACCATCTTGGTGTGAAAATTAGACCAAATGAAATGATGATTAGGTTTATTACAATAATAGAGATAAGAATTAGTTTTCTAACTGCCATGATTTAATCTGAAGTTACTATATATACTAATATTTAGTTGAAAATGTTTTAGCAAAATTAGCAAGTAATTTCAGCATTCAGAGGGTAGTTAGCACTTTTATTTATTTCGTAAATAAAATCTTATTTGTGGTATCTTTTAATAATAAAGTCTGTTAAAATTTGATATATTTTACTTTCCTCAGGGAATTGACTTAAGAATTGTAAATGCTTATCAATGATATTATAATCTGCTCTACGGGCAGGACCTGTTTGTGTCGTCTCAGGTAAATGATTTTGAACCTTAATAGCCGTTTCTAAAATGATAGGTTTTAAGAGCTCAAAGTCAAGATTTGCATTATCTAAAATGTCTTTTGAAATTTGAAAGAGTGCATTGCTAAAATTGTTGGCTATGACAGCAGAAAGATGTAATGCTAGCCTTTGATTGGAGTTACAATAGAAAGATTTTGAGGCAATAGTTTTAATCAGCTGCAATAGCATTTCCTCATTTTTGAAAGTATTTGCTTCTATAGCAAAAGGAATCAAATTGAGATCTGTATCTATATCTTTGTTAATACTCTGAGGGGGATATACAACACCATAATTTTCAAATTCATCTAAGATATTCATATCGGTAGCACCCGAAGTATGAACGATAATACCTTTAATGTTTTTATTGAGATTGTTTGTAATTTCAGGAATTGCGCTGTCTGAAACGGATAAAATGTATAAATCTGCATCTAAAAGAATTTTAGATAGATCATTGATGCAGTCGCTATTAACCACATTAGCCAATGCTTGTGCATTGGCTAATGTGCGAGAATAGACTTGACTAATGGTGTGACCAGCAGTGTATAATGTCTTTGCTAAGTGTGTTGCAATATTACCACTACCAATTATTACCGCATTCATATTACTCTGTATCTAGTTGTCCTTTTGATTTACTTTCTTTAACTCTTCTAACTATCGCCATAATAAATCCGATAGTCATTATAATAGTTCCTGCCCAAAAGAAATTAATGTATGGGAATTTTATTGCTTTAAATACAATCCATTTTTTCTCTGGTAAAGGTTTTTGATAAACCATTATTTCTAACTTGTCTTTGTCTGGGACAATATTAGTAAATCTGAATTTTAAACCTTGCTCAGAAACATCCTTATTAAAATCGAAAGCATTGCCATCTTTCAATAAGAAAATAGGTTCTGCGTTGAACTCTTTTTGATCTGAAGCAATAACTTTAATCTTTAATCCTACAATGATATCACCAGCTTTTAATGGAATATTCTCTAATTTAGCTTCTTTATTAACGCCTTCAATTACGAAAATACCATTTCTATAACGTAGGGTGTCACCAATATTCACTTCATAAGTTGCAGGCTCGTCATAATCTTCAAAACCTGTTTTTTTATCATCTTGAATCTTATTCAGTGGAGCGTGCGAATCTGCAGCAGCTGCTGTAATTAATGTATAGATATCGTGAGAAATATAATGTTTAGTATCAGGTGTACCTATCAACCCACCCATTTCTGGGTTGTTTTGAGCAAATGGACTTAATGTAAATGATTCTTTTACATTTCCAGTTTCTTCGTCTATTCTATCATATTTAATATGGTAATAAACATTTGGAGCAGCTACACTGTCGCCTGTATAGGTAATACGGTACTCACCCATTTGTACAGGTTCTCCTTCTGTTAAGAATAAGTTTTCTCCAGGGTCAGTGAATTTATCTCCGTCTTTACCAAAATTCTTTACACCAATGTAACCACTCTGGTTTACAGAAATAACTTCATTAGTCGCCGCTGCGACCAATGCACCAATAACTAAAAGTCCAAAACCGATATGCGATACAGCAGAACCTGTCAACTTCCATTTGCCTTTGATGGCATCGCCAAGAATACGAATGTTAGCAATAATACAGAACGTTCCTGTGAACATAATAAGTACATACATCACATTAGTGTATGTCTTTGTTAAATATACTGCTCCCGCAGCAAGGACGATTGAGACTATTAGAGAAGCTATAATCGAAGCCCAGAATTTATTAGCATCTGTGCGTTTATATTTTAAGAATTGAGCGATTGCTGTCAATAGTAAAATTACTACAGCGAATGCTCCTTGCCATTTGTTATAGTGTGCGATTGGATCAATAGGAGGGGCTACTTTCGTGCCGAATAAGGCATTGAAAACAGGAATTGAAGTCGTCGCAATCATTTGGACGCAAGCAACGGTCAATACTAGGGCGCCGATAAATAACCAAAACTCTCTAGAGTAGATTTCTTCTTCTTTCTGAGTTTTAGGTAGTTCTTTTCTTCTCCAGATTAACAACCCAATCATTATGGCTAAAAAGGTAAGATTGAAAGCTATCAATTGCCCATTCATACCTAAAGTTGTGAAAGAGTGTACCGAAGTTTCTCCCAATACACCTGAACGTGTTAGGTATGATGCGTAAATAACTAATACAAAACTTATTAAGGATAATAAAGTAGCTGTGAAGTAACCATGTCCTGAATGACGGAATGCTAATATAACATGAACTGCAGCAATCAATGTAAACCATGGAATGATAGAAACATTTTCCACAGGATCCCAGGCCCAGAAGCCACCAAAATTTAATGCTTCATAAGCCCAAAATGAGCCCATGATGATACCCGCTCCTAAAATCATCACCGCGAATAAAGCCCAAGGTAAGCCCGCTGATGTCCATTCTTTGAATCTACGTGTCCATAGACCAGCCGCAGCATATGCAAAGGGAATAATCATCGAAGCAAAGCCTAAAAACAATGTAGGCGGGTGAATCACCATCCAGTAATTTTGAAGTAAAGCGTTTAGCCCTTTACCGTCAATCATGGATAGATAGTTTGGATCTTTAAATATTGGAGCATCCATAGCATCACGCAATAAGATAAATGGTGATGAACCAAGACGGTTGCCAAATATCTCAACTCCGATTAGCATACTCGCCAAAAATGTCTGACATAGCATTACGAAAGTCATGACAGGAGATTCCCAAGATTTAGCACGGAATAGTAGTACACTTCCCAATACCATCTGCCAAAACATCCACAGCCAAAAACTTCCTTCTTGACCTTCCCAAAAAGATGAGATAATATAATGTGTAGGCAATGAAGTGTCCGAATGCGACCATACATAGTAATATTCGAACATATGGTTGTATATCATGTAGAACAATAGAGAGCCTATTGTAAGTACAGATATTGCGTTTAATACAAAACCGATTCGACCCATTTTCTTCCATGATTTCTCATCGGGGTTTTGGGTAGCAAAAAAATAACTTATTAAAGAGAATAAAGCCGCTCCAAATGATAAAATCACAAAGAATTGACCAATCTTACCCGGCAGAAGGTTTTCACCTACGTAATTGATATCCATTGAATAATTATGCTAAAAAATATGATTATAAAGATGCGCTTGTGCTTATCGCTTCTTTTACTTCCATTTCGTCTTTATTGTATTTTGAAGGGCATTTCATCAAAATCTTTGACGCATAAAATGTATTTCCTTCCATTTTTCCCGTCAAAACAATTTGTTCTGATCGCTCAATGTCTTGAGGTTTTGAGCCATTAAATACCACTTGACATTCTGTACTGTCATTGTCATACATGTAAAAAGCAAAATGATTGGCATCTTTTACAGGATCATAAAACAAGGCTTTTTCTTTATTCAATACGCCGACTACGTATAATTCAGTTTTCTTTTCTTTTGCCTCAGAAAAAGTAGAATACGTACTTGAATCTGTATAGATAACCAAAATCATAGCTATAGCCACAGCTATGATAACAATCAGGATGATTGAACTTTTTTTCATACTAAATTTCACTTAACCAATCACAAAATTACGAAAAGGGATTTGAAAGAATGAATTTACCAAGAATAGCTGTTTATTTAGAATTGTTCTTAATAATGTTTTGTTGATTATAAGTGTCTGAAAAACTATTAGTTGTATTTTAGTTTGATTTGGGTGAGGATAAATGAATACAGATTTTAACCACATTATTACAATTCAATTGTGTCTACATCTTTTGTTGATGTCACTTGAAATTTTTCTCCTGAAAATTTGGTTACTAACATGGCGGCTACAGTATCTCCTGTTGCATTGAGTACGGTTGCTAAGGGATCAACTAAGACTCCGATAATCATAATGGCAGGAACCGCTTCATTTGGTATACCATAAATAGAAATCATAAGCATTTCGCCTATAAATCCTCCATTTGGAATACCTCCAGCGACCATGCTTACTAATAGGGTAATTCCGACTGCGGTTACCATTGTCGTGGGTTCGAAAAAATTCCAATCCAAAATGGCAAATGCCACATATATCTTCAGTATAGATGAAATTGCTGAACCATTTTTGTAGAGTGTATTTCCTAATGGAATTACGACGTTTGCAATAGAATCGGGTATTCCAATTTTTTTTGCAGCAAGTAAATTGGCTGGTAATGTCGCTAAACTGCTGCATGTGCTCAAGGCGGTTAGCGATGGTGTAATATTATGTTTCCAATACTTTTTTACCCCACCATTTCCATCGGCAATAAAAGCATAAAAGGAAAAAACGATCAAAAAGAATATAATGCCAAATATGTAATAGAAAGCAAGTGGCTTGGCATAGAATCCAAATAATTCAGGTCCTAATGACTGTACTTGGTAAGCGAAGTAGGCTCCTAAACCGATTGGTCCTAAGTACATCACTAACGCTAAAAGATTTTTCATGACCTCATTTCCTGCAAGCAAAAAATTAAGGAAAGGCTTTCCTAAATCACCACTCTTGCGAACAGAAACCCCTATTAGGAACGAAAAGATGACAAAGGCAAGAATATTTTGTCGAGATAGTAGATTTACAAATTCTCCTACACTCACAAAACGTACGATTTTATCACCCCATGTGTCTTCTGGATTAGAATTAATAGCTTCAGTGAATGTACTGGTATCTTTAATCGCTGTGACAGGAAAAGCCCACAAACCTAAAATGGTTAGAATAGCGGCTATAGCTATGGTGACGATAAATACAGTAGTCATTATCCCTAATATTCTGCCAAGTTTACCATTACTTTCAATATTAGCAATGGCAGACGATATCGCAAAAAATAAAAGGGGTATAACTGCTACAAAAAGTAAATTCAAAAAGATATCACCAATAGGTTTGATATAGGCAACCAAATCAGGAAGAAATAAACCTATTAAACTTCCTATAATTATTCCTATCAGAAGAAGTATAATGCTGCTGTAACTCTTTAGAATAGTTTTCATGTGGTGATTTATGTAAAGCGAAAATAGTTTTTTTGTTTTAGATTTGACACAATAAAATATGATTATGGATTTTGTGACGACAGGTGATGGTTCAAAAACAATTTATAATGCGCAGATTGGCGAGAACTACCACTCTAAACATGGTGCTTTGCAAGAAAGCAAGCATGTCTTTTTAAAAACGGGCTTGCAGTTTTATTTAGAGAAGGAAAAGGTTAAAGAAGTGTCAGTTTTAGAAATTGGCTTTGGAACTGGATTAAATTTTATAATGACGGCTGATTATTGTCTTGCTGAAAATGTAAAGTTGAATTATTGCGGTATTGAAGCTTATCCATTAGAGAAATCTATAATTGAAGGTATCGGTTATAATGAATTTGTCTGCGGCGATATTTGGGATTCATATATAACTAATTATGCTGCAGCATTAGAAAATGATGTTGTGTTGAATAGTTTAATAAGTTTGAAAGTTGCCCATACTAAGCTTTTAGCGTTTGAGACATCCAGACTTTTTGATGTTATTTATTTTGATGCTTTTGCGGCTGTACATCAGCCTGAGATGTGGTCTGACGAGACATTAGCTCATGTTGCTAAATTTTTGAAACCTGGAGGTGTCTTTGTTACTTATGCAATTACTGGAAATCTCAAACGAAGTATGAAAGCGCTTGGATTTACTATCGAGAAGGCACCAGGTGCTCCAGGTAAGCGTGAGATGTTGCGCGCTATAAAATTGTAATAAAGAGTCCACAACAAGCTATTGATTTTTTAGAAACAATATTTTTGGTTAATATTGTATATTTATGAATAATTATATTAACCATATTGAAATTTTATGAAAATTCATTACTTTCTTTTTGTTTTTGCTACATTATTTTTTTCTTGTGCTAAAAACGATTACAATTCTCCTGAAACAACACAACAAGGTGATATTACTGGTACTTGGGAGTCTATTTCTTCAGAAATAATAGCTGAAGAAGGCGGTAAAGTTGTTGATAAAGAGTCAACGAAACATACCGATCCACTTCAAAAACAGACGATTGTTTTCCGGTCAGATAAATCGGGTATGGAAAAAACATACAATGAAGACACTGAAATGTGGGATGAAAATGAGTTTACCTATACGATCAAGGGAAATAAGGTTATTATTCATTATTCGGACGAATCAGCTACAGGTGTTGCGGGAATGTTTGGTATAGATTTAGAAAATTTCGAAATGACATACGCTATTTCTGGTAATACGTTAAAAACATATTTTGAAATAGAATTTATAGGGACAGTTAAAGTAACTACACAATATATTAAAAAGTAAAAGCGAGTCCAACGAACTCGCTTTTACTTTTATCATCACGTTTAATTAGTGAGCTTCAGTACCATCGATACCGTGTGAGTGTCCGTGAGACAACTCTTCTTCAGTAGCAGGACGTACATTTAATACTTCGATTTCGAAGCTTAATGATTTACCAGCCATAGGATGGTTTAAGTCAGCTACAACAGCCTCAGGAGTTACATCAACTACTACTGCACGGAATTGATTTCCTTGGTTATCTTGTAAAGGTAATACTTCGCCTAATGGAGGTAAGCCTGTTTCTTGAAACATCTCAGCTGGCAATTGAGCGATAGCTTTATCATCTCTTTCGCCGTAAGCATCAGCAGCAGCTAAGTCGAAAGATGTTTTGTCACCTTCGTTTAATCCTGCGATGTTTTCTTCGAATTTAGGTAACATCATACCTACACCATATAAGAATGTTAAAGGATTTTCTGTAGTCGTTTGTTCAACAAATGTTTTTTCGCCGTTTTCTTCGATTGTATGAAGAATGTAATTCAACGTTACTACGTTGTTGTTTTCTATTGCCATTTTTACGTTGTTATATGAGGATTACTCCCCGTTATTATTTAATAATTCTATCAATTGTGTAATCGACGATTGTGGAAGACTACATGTTTTGTTGCGACAAAGGTATGCTTTTGATAGCATATCTTGTCTATTTTGTAACAAAGGAAGGCTGCTTTTTGTTCCCCCTAATGTTATTTTATTTGGGATATATTTGCTGGCATCTAGCTCTTTTCTCCACTGAGTTGACTCGTTACCTGTTAATGCTATTTCGTTTACACCATAATGATGCTCTAATAGTTGTATTGCCCAATTTGAATAGGCTGATCCATAGGATTTGATATGTGGAAATACGTTTGCAAATACTTGATCAGCTATTGCTGTGTAATTTTCATTATCAAATAATAAGCCTAATTTGTACAACTGACGAATTGTCACAGAACTGGATGCTGGTATCACATTGTCCATGATTTCGCTCTTGCGTGCTATAAGTTCTTCTGAATTATTGGCGGTATAAAAGAATGTTTCAAGTTCTTTATCATAGAATTTTTCAATGGCTATATCCATCAAATTTTTCGCGTTTAATAACCATTTTTCCTCAAATGTGGCCTCATATAAAGCAATGTAAGCCTCAATAGTGAATCCGTAATCATCTAAAAATCCCTTAATCTGACGATTGTTATCGGTAGGTTGGTGTAAAAGCTGATTGTCAGTTGATGTACAGCGATGTTGGATAAAATGTGCAATATTAATTGCTAAATCGAGGTGTTCCTTTTCTTCAAAAGTACGGTACGCGTCGACCAAACCTTTAAGTAAAAGTGCATTCCAAGTAGTCAGTTGTTTATGATCTAATCCTGGACGAATTCGATGACTACGGTACTCGAGTAGCCTCGTTTTTATTTCCTTCAAATAAGAGTCCCATTCTTCTATAGAAAAACCAGCTTGCTGAATCAAATTCTGATTAGACATATTGACAAAAGGGATGTTAATTTGCTCTTCAGACCAATTCCCATTTTTGGTAATATTAAAATATTCACGAGCTAAATCAGCATCTTCACCCAAGATATCAAAGTCGTTATAATTGAAAGTGTAAAATTTACCTTCTACTCCCTCACTATCGGCATCTAGTGCAGAATAGAATCCGCCATTTTCGGCCAACATTTCACGTTTAGCCCATTCAATAGTCTCTAAGACAACGTTTTTATACAGTGGATTTGGCTTTTGTTGATAAGCTTCTGCATATAGTGATATTAATTGACCATTGTCATATAGCATTTTTTCGAAATGCGGAACATGCCATTTTTCATCTACAGAATATCGAGCGAAACCTCCTCCAATTTGATCGTAAATTCCACCATTGGCAATTTTTTCTAGAGTAAAATGTACATGGTTAATGATTTCTACGTCATCTGCCAATACGCCATAGCGTAAGAAAAAAAGCCAATTGTTTGGTAGAGGGAATTTTGGCGCTCTTCTATATCCACCATCTCGTAAGTCAAATTGTTCTTTCCACGGTAATACGACAGATTTAATATCCAATAACGTATATTCTTCTGGAATAGGGGATATGGGGAGTTTTTCAGCTTTGTTGATTCCTGATGTTAAACGTTCTGCATAATCAATCGCTGTTTGAGGTGTATCTTCCCACATTTGTGCGATTTGTAACAATACATTTTGCCAATCGTGCGCCTTGAAATACGTTCCGCCATAGATCGGTCTTCCGTCAGGCAAACAGATTACATTTAATGGCCAGCCACCGGCATTAGTCATCAATTGAACAGCTATCATGTAGATTTGATCAATATCAGGTCTTTCTTCTCTGTCTATTTTGATGGAAACATAAAATTTATTCATGGTCTGTGCGATAGCTTCATTTTCGAAACTTTCACGTTCCATCACATGACACCAGTGACAGGCTGAATAGCCAATGCTAATTATGATAAGTTTGTTTTCTTCTTTAGCTCTTTCCAATGCTTCCTGTCCCCAAGGAAACCAATGCACGGGGTTGTGTGCGTGCTGTTTGAGATATGGAGAATTTTCGTGTTGAAGTTTGTTTGCCATACCTTACGAAGTTACTGAAATTTATTCAGTGATAACAGTTTCAAGCTGACATGTACTGCCCGATACTTCACTAAAATTAAATCCTTCAGGCAAAATTATCTTAGCAATATGAGAGGTTTTGAGATCGATGTAAGAATCACACAAGTAATTCGTCAAATCTGATAATCCAGGATTGTGTCCAAATATTAAAACAGTATCAATATCATTTGGAACTTTATTGATAGCTTTTAAAATCTCCAAGAAATACGCTTCGTAAATACTTTTTTCTAATTGAATATCCTTGGTATGATAATTTAATAGGTCACAAAATATTTCGGCAGTTTGTAGGGCACGATTGGCGCTAGAGCTTATTAACAACGTGTTATTATGTGTTAATTGGTGTTTCAATTTCAGTCCAATTAATCTAGACCTTACTTTACCCTTATCGACCAGATTTCGGTCATAATCTCTTTTTGAGAAAGAATGATCTTCAGCTTTGCCGTGGCGAATAAGATATAATGTTCTTGTTGACATATACATAAAGATAACATATTTATATAAAATTTAATTATCTCTTTGAGATGTCTTGTAAATGTTTATTTTTGCGAACACATTGCACAGAGAGGTGTCCGAGTGGTTGAAGGAGCTAGCCTGGAAAGCTAGTATACGGGTAACTGTATCGAGGGTTCGAATCCCTTCCTCTCTGCAATATATTTATAAACGTCGTTTAGTTCGGCAATAGAATCGGAATATGCTCTTTCTGATCAAAAATATATTTTATCCAATTATTGAAATCATATTTCTCTTTTAATTCATTATCAACGGGTTCATAAGGGATGTTGAGAAAATCAGTTATTTCATCAGTATTCTTTTCGTCCCAAATAAATATATTATTCGGATTATAGAAATCGTATTTTTTTACGGTCTTATTTGTCGTTATTAGTTTTTTATTATAGCCTAAAGATTCGAAGGTTCTAAAGCTAAGCCCATTATGTATTGGATTGTGAATGTCTATAAGCATTGCTGAATTAATAGTATTCGCTAGATTTTCTTTGTAATTCAACTGTATTTCAATACAATGCATACCATTATTTACAATTTCTGACTTTGTTGTTTTACTATTTGTATATAGTATGATATTGTCATCAATGCCATTATTATTTAGAATATTCTTTAACTTAATTATATTAGGCATACGCTTTTTTTCATAGGTACCTATGAAATACGCTTTCTCATTTTTTTCAAAGTAATGATTTACATCTTCTGAATTGATGAAGAAATTTGTTGTTGGCAAGGTGCTGGTAGATAAGTCTTTATTATCAAAAATATAGAACTTGTCAAAGAGGGATATATAATCTTTCACAGAAGGGTACCTGTTCAAACCATCCCATTGATATGCGACAAAAGTTTGAATTTTTGACTTAATATTTTCTATAAAACTTCTAGGAAATAGGTCTGGACGTATAAATAGGCCATATTGACAATTAGGAATAATTTTAACTAACGAATTTAAATAATCTTCATGTGCTCTGGCTCTAAGTATTTTTTTAAATTCGTAATCTTGAAGAATAGCTTTACGATAACAATTATGTAGTCTTTGAAGTAATCCGTTATAACGAAAAGGTTGTTGTGTAATATTGGATAGATCAATAATAGTATAATTTAGCTTTTCTAATTCTTTTTTAATAGCCTCTGAAAAGCCAAAATTGATAGGAGCTGAAAATAGGATTGTCTTATTACCGATCATTTTAATATTCGTTTAGTTCTTAAAACGAATATTGTAAAGGAAATGCGACAGATATTAGTACAATAAATTTTTATAGCTGCAAAGCTTTTCGAAAAATTAGTGAGTTACAACTATTTTAAAAAACCTAAAAATTTGAGAAGCGTATTGTATGGTTTAGACCACGTTCGCTGTATACGGAGTGGACCATTCAACACTTTGTTGTAGAATTCTTTATGCCTTTTATTTAATAATAGATTGATTTCAGGCTTTAAGTTTCTAGTACGTACTCGTTTTGAATTTGCTCTAATACGATACTGATATCCAACAATGGGAAGTTTGTAAACTTCACCTCCATTTTTTAACATAGAAATCCAAAAATCCCAATCTTCTCTACCTTTAAATTCAGGACAATACCCTCCTGCTAATTGCCAATCAGATTTTCGGTATAATGCTGAAATGTGAAGTATGTTTTGTCGTGCTAATAGGTTAATATTGAAATCGGGTAAGTCACGAGGTCCAGTTTTGTCACCAAAAAAAACACCTTTTGAGGTAACGACTTTTACTTCTGGTCTTTCATCCAAAATTTTTACAGCCTCAGAAATATAGTTGTAGCAAATCATATCATCTGAATCGACAGGCATTATATATTTGCCTGACGCTTCTTGGATAGCATAGTTTCTTGCTACTGCTACACCTTGATTTTTTTGCTCCAGTACACGTATGTTATTATGTTTTGTGAGATAACTGTTAGCGATTTCTAAGGATTTATCTTTAGAACCATCATCAACTAAAATAATCTCAATTAAAGGATAATCAGATTCTAAAACCCAATCTATTGTCTGTGCAAGGTATTCTTCTGAATTATAGAATGGAATAACAACTGTAACTAGTGAATTCATGCGATGGTGTTAAATTTTATCTCTTCCTTTGGTGAATTTTAGCCAATAATATTTCAAAGGGTTCGTGTACTTTAATTGCTTCCAAGGTCTGCTTCCATGGGGTTTGTGTAAAACTGTTTCTTTCATCAATACATAGTTTTCAAAACCTATTTCGGTAGATTTATGAGAAATAACAGTGTCAAACCAATCTTTAGATTCATCTAACTGCATAAAATCATATGCTTGTAAATAGTTGTTTGAAATTAGTGTACAACAAAAACTTAAACTTCTATTCGTTTTGATTATATCTTTCTTCTCGTCTTTAAACTTTAGGTAAGGAAAGTTTACCTTATCCTTATAGTCCACCGTTACTGCACCCACCATTCCTGTTTTAGTATTGCTATTTTTAAAACTAATTAAGTTTTTGATGGTATTATTTTTAACCTCTACATCTGACTCTACAATGATAAGATCAAGGCCCATTTTCAACGCTTTTTTCTGTGCATCTTGCAGAACAATCTTATAGTTTGGAGATGGTGTAGAAGTGATATCTTCTAAATGGATAAGTTCGTATGAATAATTTTTAAGATTATCGATTAAAGTTTGCTTAGTTATCGCGTCACTATAATCGTTATAGACGATATGTAAAATGGGAAGATCACTAGCTGCAATAGTTTTGATTGTAGCTAACGTATTTTCAATAGCATTTTTTACAGGCGTGACGACTAATGCTTTATATAGAATTCCCATTGTGAAGTGTAATATTATTTTTGTAAACCGTTAATGCATCTAAATGTTTTGGCATTCATTTTATTTTGCATTAATTTTTCATTTTCAGACTGATCTGTCCAACTTTCTTTATGATATAAATGATATTGAATAGCAAAATGCTTTATCGAAGTTATATTGTACCCCAAACCTTTAAATCTCCAAACCAAATCAATATCTTCACCAATCGCTGGCTTAGTATAATCTTCATCAAAGCCATTAATCGATAAGAGTGAAGATTTAAAACAAGAAAAATTACAACCTTTGATTGATGAAATTCCTAATGCTTTAATTATAGCTTTAGTTGTGAAATTTAATGGAAATATGATTCCTTCTTCACAAAATGCGCCGCCTTCATTTTTGATCGACTTATAATTTTTGAGATAATCATTACTGAAAGATTTGACAGTTGAGTTTATCAAAATGTCAGAGTATTGAACGCCCAACTTAACTCTTTTGCCAGCTAAAATATCTTTAGGCGATGCCATTTTTATATGATTCTCAATGAATTTTGGGTGTAAAACACAATCACCATCAATAAAAATTAAGTATTCGTATTTAGATGATCGAATAGCGTTATTTAGTGCTTGATTTTTTCTCCAACCTATATCATCTTGTGTCAGATGTACATGAGGAGCTAAAAAAGGATAATTATTAATAAAATTGTACATGTTTTCATCATTACCATCTTCCGAAATAATAATCTCATTCGGCATTATAGTTTGATGATTTAAACTGTCTAATACGGCATTCAGAAATTCCGTGTTTTTATAAACAGAGATGATTAATGATGTCTTTACCATTTGACTAAAACTTATCAAAGTTACTAAAAAAACAGATATGCACTTATTTAAATAATGTCAAAAGTAGATTTGGGAAAATTCCTAACAACAACGTCGTAATCCCCAAGATGATAGAAATTATATACACAATTTGTGTAGATTTTGTAGGCAATATTTTTACCTCATCGCCTTTGCGTAAGAAAGCGTACAAAGGTATTTTGAAATAATAAAACAGAGAAATTACCGAAGTCAACGCTCCAACAACTAGTAAAATGAGATAGTATCTATTGTTGTTGAATTGAAATAAATCAAATATAGAGGTAAAGACAAATAGTTTTCCAATAAAACCAGCTGTAGGAGGTAAGCCGATCAATGAAATTCCTAATAGAGTGAAAATACTGAATGTTATAGGGAATTGTTTGCCCAAGCCTTGGTAATTTTCTAATTGTACGCTACCAATCTTTTGTTCCATTACATCAATAAGTCCAAATACGGCTAAATTCATTATCGTATATACCGCGATGTAAAAAAGTAAGACTTGAGGTTCGGAAGCTAAATTACCAACCAAAGCCATTAACAAAAAACCAGTGTGTCCGATGGAAGAATAGGCCATCATGCGCTTAATATTTGATTGTCTTAAAGCTACAAGATTACCAATTAGCATTGTTGTAATGGATGCCACACTAATTAGTATTAAAACTAATTCGGAGAAGTAAAAGGAAGACGATGTCCATTCTTCAAAAAGTCGTGCTAATAAAATGATAGCTCCAATTTTCGGCACAGTTGATAAAAAGGCTGTGACAGGAGTAGGTGCCCCTTCGTAAACATCAGGTGACCATACATGAAAGGGAACAAAACTTAATTTAAATCCCAATCCAGTAAACATAAATAACAGGGCAACGGATAAAAGTATTTTGGGTGCTTCTATCAATCCTTGGATGTGTTCAAACGACGTAAAATCAAGATTCCCCGTGAAACCATATAATAACGAAAGACCATATAGCATTACTGCGGCTGAAACAGATCCGAAAAGCACATATTTCATTGATGCTTCAGTTTGCCTTTTGTTTTCAGAAAAATAGCCCACTAAAATATATGAACTGATTGAAACTGTTTCTATGGCGATGAAAGCCAACAACCAGTTGGTCGTACTCGTTAAAAGATTAATACCTAATCCTGCAGCAAGCAAAATACTGTAAACATCACCAAGGTTTTTTCCAAATGTTTTATATTGAAAATGCTGTTGAATAAATACCACACAGATTAATAAAGCGGCTAATATAATTCCTCTGGAATAAACAGAGAAATTATCAATAATCAGCATGCCGAAGAATCCACTTTGTGGTTGTCCAAACTGTTGTGTTGCTAATACAAAAGAGCTAACGATACCAATTAAAGTTATAATAAAGGAACTTTGTTTCCAGAGCTTGTCTAAGAATAGTGTCGCAATTATGCTTCCTAAAAATGCAAATATCAAAGCCAATTCCGCTTTGAAAAACGGAATCGATTGGATGACCTGGTCAAGGATACTTGGTAATTGAGTGTTAATATCTTGCATTACAGGTATTGTGAAACCAATGAAACTAAATTAAGAACCGTTGCATTCATTTTGTCAAAAACCAAGGAAGGCATAATGCCCAATAACAATGCTAATGCTAATGTAGGAAACAAAATAATACGCTCTCTTATATTTACGTCTGTCAAAGCCGAAGCCCATTCTTCACCACCTTTGAAACGAGTTTGTCCGAAGAACATGCGTTGCAACGTCCATAACAAATAAGCAGCACTCAACAATATACCAACGGACCCGGCAATAGCCATCCAGCGTGGTATACCAGTTCCTACTGATTCAGCATTGAAAGTCCCAATAATGACAAACGCTTCACCAATAAAAGCTGAGAATCCTGGTAAACCTAAAGAAGCAAAAAAAGCAACTGCAACAAAACCTGTATATGTCGGCATATGTGATGCTAAACCACGGAAATTGTAAATATATCTATCGTGTACACGGTCGTAAATCACACCTACTAGGAAGAATAATGCTGCGGATAAGAATCCATGCGACAACATTTGGAATAATGCCCCAGAAATACCTTCAGCAGTTAATGATGCTACACCCAATAATACAAACCCCATGTGTGAAACAGAAGAATAGGCAATTAAACGTTTCAAGTCTTTTTGGGCTAAAGCATTTAATGCACCATATAAAATGGAGATAACACCGATTAATCCTAACCACCAATTAGCATCTGCTGCCGCATCTGGGAAAATACTATAACAGACACGAATAATACCGTAGCCACCAATTTTTAACAATATACCTGCTAGTATAATGGATACAGGTGTAGGGGCTTCTACGTGGGCATCAGGCAACCAAGTATGTAGTGGAACGATTGGAACTTTAATCGCAAAAGCGAAAAATAAAACAATAAACCCTAACATACGGGCTGGAATTCCTAATACTTCGTAATAATTATTCATGTAAGCAAAGAATGAACCGTCTACGTAATTGTTTGGATTCATCATATGCAACATATTAAAAGTATGTGCATCTGTTTCAGGATTAATGACCGAGAAATATAAGCCTACGATGATTAGCAACATGAATACGGAGCCAAATAGTGTGTAGATAAAGAACTTAATCGCCGCATATTCTCGATTAGCTCCACCCCAAATCCCGATAAGGAAATACAAAGGAAGCAACATTACTTCGTAGAAGATGTAGAATAAGAAAAAGTCCAAAGCACAGAAAATACCCATTACGGCCATATTCAATAGCATTAAGAGCGCAAAATATCCCTTTGTACTTTTTGTGATATTCCACGAGGCTCCGATTGCCATCAGCATCACAAATGCACTTAATACCAATAGAGGCAATGAGACACCGTCGACTCCTAAGAAATAATCAATTTCCAATTGCCCCAAACTGCCCAAGTCCAAACGTATCCAAGCTAGCTGTTCTACGAATTGAAAACCACTTGCCTGATTAATCCCTATTACCGTATTATCAAATTGGGTATATAAATAGCCTGATAGCGCAAATTGTACCACAGTAAATCCCAAGGAAATGTATTTGTAGCTTTGGCGCATTGAAGCTGGCAACAGTAAGATTAAAGCTGTTGCGATCAGAGGCAAAAATATAAGTAGTGAGAGTAATCCCATGTTATCGTAATATCAAATAAATTATTCCAATTAAAACAACGGTCAAAGCAAAGCCCATGTAGTTTTGTAGCCTTCCATTTTGAACAAAACGAAAAGCATTTCCAAGTTCATAAACTAATTTGGCAATGCCATTCACTATGCCATCCACTATATATTTATCAATCCACGTAATCAGATTACTTAATTGCTTCAATATGTAAGAAGTACCGTTAATTATACCATCGACAATATATTTATCAAACCAGAAACTAATTTTTCCTAGTTGAATTGTTGGATTTACAAAAGTTTTCATCATCCATTCATTCATTCCAAATTGATTTTGAGCTAGCAGAATCAATTTGCTATTGGCATTCAATGGATATTTTCCTTTTACATACCAATTGTAACCAAGCCACCAACTTATTAATGCGGTCAACGTTAATGTAATTGGAATTATAGTATGTAAAGAATAGATTTCAGGAAAAGTATAGTTCACATATAAACCATTCATTATAGATGCATTAGCATAGGAGAATGGATTCAAAGAGAATACAAAAAAGAAAGAACAAACCGCTAAGAAAGCCAATGGAATCAGCATGGTTTTTGGCGCTTCATGCACATAAGCCTCATGACCAACTTTGACACGTAATGTTCCAAAGAATGTTTTGAAAATTAATCTACCAATATAGAATGCTGTCAAAACACTAACTATAACTAAAATAATTGGGATCACAAGATACAATCCACCTTGATGTAATGCCCATTCAAAAGCTGAAATCACAATTGCATCTTTGGAAAGAAATCCCGAAGTCAATGGGAATCCAGCCAATGCTAATGAAGCTATGCTCATCAACACAAATGTCTTTGGCATATATTGACGAAGACCGCCCATATTGCGCATATCTTGTGGATCGAAATCTATGTTACTATTCGCTTTTAAATGTGACATCTCGTGAATAACTGCACCAGCACTTAAGAATAAAAGGCATTTGAAAAAGGCGTGTGTTGCCAAATGAAACATTCCTGCATCCCATGCACCAATTCCCACAGCGACCATCATATAGCCTAGTTGTGAAATGGTAGAGAAGGCTAATACTTTCTTAATATCGTATTGTGCTAACGCAAAAATAGAGGATGTAATAGCGGTTATGGTTCCGATGATAGCGATTATAAGTAAAACTGTTTCGTTGAATAGGGGAAAAATAGAACTCAATAAAAATACACCAGCAGCTACCATGGTTGCAGCATGTATCAATGAAGAAACGGAAGTCGGCCCTTCCATCGCATCCGGCAACCACAAATGTAATGGAAATTGTGCTGATTTGGCCATTGCGCCTAAGAAGAAACAAATGCCAGCTGCGGTCATTAATCCTGAATTACGGTCTATAATGCCATGATAAAACAATCCGTCTTTGCCTAATATATCTACTATATCGAGTGTGCCAAACGTAGTAAATAAAACAGAAATACCGATTAAGAATCCTAAATCTCCAATTCTATTTATCAAAAAAGCTTTCTTATTCGCTTGTACAGCAGAGTCTTTAGTAAACCAAAAGCCGATTAATAAATAAGAAGCAAAACCAACCAATTCCCAAAAAATGTACATCATGAGTAGATTTTTAGAAATCGTCAAGCCCAACATGGCAAAGCAGAATAGGCTCAAATACATCCAATAGCGATGAATGCCTGAATCACCCTTCATATAGGATTTGGAATAAATATGCACAGGGAGGGCGATAATGCAGACAATAAACTGCATTAAAACGGTCAGATTGTTTAATAAAATTCCAATGTCGAATGTTTTTTCTCCAATAGTAAACCAAGTATAATCGGCGTGCAGAGGAATGCTATTCCATACTTCTGAAAAGACAAAAAATCCAGATAGAATGGTACTCATCACAATAGCCACCAAAGAAAAAATGCCAGAAGTAGACTTCCTACCAAGCACAGCCTGAATAACAAAGGCTAAGAAAGGTAAGAGTACAATAAGCATACTCGCTAAAATTGGTGATATGTTGAGTATATTAGTCATTAATCTCTTAAGTCTGTAATATTATCGGGGTTAATGGTTTTGTAATGTCTGTATACGTTTAAAATAATAGCCAATCCAACGGCTACCGAAGCTGCCGCTAATACAATAGCGAATAAGGCAAATACTTGTCCTCCGTAATTGGTTTTATCGTATTTGCTGAAAGCAACAAAATTCAATATAGCTGCATTTATCATTAATTCAATGCCAATCAAAATCATGATTGCATTACGTTTTGCAATGACAGTATAGAGTCCAATACAAAATATACAAGCACTTACGACTAAGAAGTGTGTCAATGTAATCATCGATTTTCCTCCTTTCTAGATAAGTGGGCTGCGCCAATCAAAGCCATCAATAAAAAAATGGATATGACCTCAAAAGGTAATACATATTGGGTCATAAACTTTATACCGAGCTGCTGAATATTGTTATCATTTGGTAAGATAATGTCACCAGATTTGATGTTACTCAAGATCCATTCTGGCATATCGTTATTCCATTCTTTTAATCCAATAAGAATTACAACGAAAAATCCAATCGCTAAAAGGACCGATTGCCAACTTGGGAGACTTAAAAATGATCCCGAAATATTTTGCAAATCAGCAAGCAATTCTTTGTTGGATAACATGAATGCAAATATCATTAAGATTAGCACACCACCGACATAGACCATGATTTGTGTAATTGCTACAAAATCGGCTAACGCAAACAAGAATAAACCTGCCATCGAGAATAGCGTAATGAAAAACAAGAATAACGCTCTCGCGGTGTTTTTCAAGCTTACCACAAGTAGGGCAGAGCCAATTGCCAACATTGCAAATGCATAAAAAAGAAATACCTCAAGATTCATTATTTCTTTTTTGCCGCCTCCTTATCAGCTTGAAAACTTGTCCATTCTTCCTTCCGTTTCATGATTTCCTCATCGGTCATCTCACCGAAATCGTAAATCAAATCGGTCAATTTCGTTGTACTGCGATCGTATTGATTGGTCATGGTGATACATTCTGTCGGACAAACGACTGTACATAGTCCACAGTACATACACTTCGCCATGTCAATATCGAATTGTGCTGCATATAGACGCTTTACACTTCCGTCGGAAGTTTTTCCTATTGCCTCTGGCGACTTAATAGCTTCTATTGTGATGCAATCCACAGGACAGGCTTTTGCACATAAATCACAAACGATACAATCGTCAATTTCAACATCCAATTGATAACGGGCAACTTCTGGAATTGGCATTTTCTCGTGCGGAAATTGGACTGTGGTTACACCTTCTTGTTTTTCGAAATAATCAGCTTGACGAATGTCGCGCGATTCACGAGATTTTTTAGCGCCAAAAAGGTGCTTCACGGTCAAAAGTAATCCTTTTACCGCAGTTGCAAAGCCGTGTATGGTTGTTTTTAAAATCAATTTAATTCATTACTAAAATTCGCCATAATCCCGATGCCGCTAGACAAACGAATGCGATTGGAATCATTACTTTCCAACACAAATTCATTAGTTGGTCTGCTCTAAATCGAGGTAAAGTCCAGCGTATCCACATTTGTACTCCAACTATAATTAATGATTTGGCGAAAGTCCAAAATATTCCCCACACTAATCCAGTAGTCCAATCCGCTAATTTTAGTCCTCCAATATTTGGTAAAGGGGTATTCCATCCTCCTAAGAATATGACTACACCGAGCATAGCTACTAAAAACATCATCGCATATTCGGATAGGAAAATAAACGCAAAGCGAATACCACCATATTCGGTGTGAAAACCGCCTATTAATTCTGATTCTGCCTCAGGAATATCGAAAGGTGCACGATTACATTCGGCTAATGTGGCTACAAAAAAGATGATATATACTACAATCAGATGAGGAGCTTGAAATATATTCCAAGCCAATATGCCTCCGACATCAGTAACATCCCAAATCCCCAAAAATTTAATACTTTCCGAACTTAATATGCCTTGATTATAAGCTATTTCATTCAAATTTAGAGTCTGCGTAATCATCACTGCTGCGATGAGAGAAAGTCCCACAGGAATTTCGTATGATACCATTTGGGCTATAGCACGAATGGATCCTAAGAGTGAATATTTGTTATTCGAACCCCATCCAGCCATCAGTATACCTAGCGCATCAATCGATACTACAGCCATGATAAAGAATAATCCTGTGTTTGTATTCGCAGGAATAAAATCAGGAGCCCAAGGGACAACAGAATAACCTATAAAAACCGCAACAAAAATGATGATTGGAGCTATTATAAATAGTGCTTTGTCTGTTGCTTTGGGGTTAATTAATTCTTTTTGAAGCAGTTTGAGAATGTCGGCGAAAGTCTGTAATAAGCCGTATTTACCCGTTTCCATTGGGCCTAGTCTATCTTGTACAAAGCCTGCAATTTTACGCTCCGCATATACTGCAAAAAGCGTAAATAAAGCTATGAAGCCAAAAATGACAACTGGTACAAGAATATGAATTAAAATTTCGCTCAATGTACTCTTTAGATTAATTCTTAACTAAGTACAAACATACGCAAATCGTATGAATTGCGATATAAAAAATCAAAATATACTAACTTAGTAGAGTATTTTTTTTATTTAAAGTGTTTGAAATTAATTAGAAGGATTGCGAAAACATTTTTAGGCGTTTATCAAAACTTTCATTTGTTGGAACTCTTTGCTTTTTGGTAGTGAAATATTGAATGAGGATCCTTCTCCCAACTTGCTTTTTACCGTAATATGCCCATTGTTTTGTAATATTAAATCATTTACTAAAACTAATCCTAATCCAGCTCCTCTTTCACCTGCAGTTCCAAAACTCGGAGTTTGAACCGATTCAAAAAAACTTTTAATTTTTTGCTCCGAAATACCTAAGCCGAAATCTTTTATTGTAAGGATAATTTGATCGTTTTGTTCTTTTGCAGATAGCATTATTAGACCATCTTTGAACGAAAATTTAACAGCATTATTAAGAATGTTTCGAACAATAATATTCAAATGATCTGGGTCAGCAAAAACAGTCAAATCACTTGAAATATTGGTCTGAATTGTTAAATTTTTAGTTTCTAATTGTGATTTATGAAATATGCATAATTGATTGATAGCTTCGAATAGCTTGATGTCTTTGGGTACTGCCTCTGAACGGCTAAGACTTGTAGAACTCCAATTTAATAAATCGATTAAGGTTTCATCAAGATTTACTAATCGTTTATTGATAGATTCAAAAGTATCGATTGCTATTTCTCGTGATATTATTTTTTCTTTATAGAGAATAAGTAAATTTTGAATGGAACTCAACGGCGTACGCACATCGTGTGCGATTATCGTTAAGATCTTTTTCATATTTTCATTGTTCTTTTGAAGTAGCAAATGTTGTTTTTGAATTTTTTTGTTAGTAGAAATTTGTGCATTGTATTGAATCATTATAATGTAAATGAGACAAAATAGACCTCCAAAAACATTCAATATTGTTCGGTTTTCGTCTACTGGTAAATCTACTTCAAATGGTGTTGGTACAAATTTTATAATAATAAATATTGCACTTAAAATTATAGAGGATATTAGTTGGATAATTTTGCTTCTATATAAAAGTGTAATTGCTATTAAAACACTCAATAAATAGAGTTCAGATTGATTCTTGTATAAAAATCCAGATAATGTCAGAAGAAATGCATTAAAGAAGAGTAGAAAAATCTTTGCAAGATCATATTTTCTATAGTGATTTAAGACTAATACAATAAAGAGATTAAGAGAGATACAAAAATTTATTCCTGTTAATAAAGGTCTGCCTTGAAAAAGATTAAGAGCAGCATACGATAAAGAAACAAGCATAAAAATAAATGAAGCAGCATTAATATTATTAAGCACTTTAATTTTATATAAGGACAGTGTTGATTGCCTTCCTATATTCTTAATTGTGTTCCAATAATTAAGAATTCGCTTCATATGTAGATAGTTTTTTAATAAAAGTACATTATTAATACAAAACTAAGAAGTGTTTTTAAATTTTGAGAATGAAGTTTTAGGGGATTCAATGGTCATACACGGAAATTGTATGCTATTTTTTCTACTAACCCTATAAAAAAACAATTCTCCTTATTACAGATGTAAATAAGGAGAATATAAAAAAATATAGATGATGATTAGTTTCTATGCATAAGTATAGACAGCCTCTTTGCTTTCTAATACTGTTGAGCCCATTAAGAATTCATCCACTTTACGTGCACACTCGCGACCTTCTGAGATAGCCCAAACAACCAAAGATTGTCCGCGACGCATATCACCCGCAGTAAAATATTTGCTTGCAGTAGTTTGGTAAGAATTTTCTGAAGCTTTTACATTTCCTCTTTCGTCAACAGCGATACCTAATTGCTGGATTAAACCTTCAAATTGAGGGTGTAAGAAGCCCATGGCTAAGTTTACCAATTCGCAAGGAATTTCACGTTCTGATCCTTCTACTTCTTTGAATTTAGTCGGTCTGCCTAGTGCGTCTGTTTCCCATTCTAAATCTACAATTACTGCCGCTCGTAAATTTCCCTTGTCGTCACCTAAAAATTCTTTGGTGCTGATACTCCAGTGTCTTTGACAACCTTCCTCATGTGAAGTTGTTGTTTTTAATAACATTGGATAAGTAGGCCAAGGCATTGCAGCACTGCGTGATTGAGGTGGCTGAGGCATCAATTCAAATTGTGTTACAGATTTCGCACCATGTCTATTTGATGTACCTACACAGTCTGATCCTGTGTCACCGCCACCGATGACCAAAACATTTCTGCCTGTTGCCAAGATTTCTTCAGTATCGATAGGTGAGTTGCCCACACGTTTGTTTTGTTGTTTTAAGAATTCCATTGCATAATGAACTCCTTTCAATTCACGTCCTGGTATATTTAAGTTACGAGGGATCGTAGATCCTCCCGATAATACAACAGCATCATATTGATCTAATTCAGATGCAGGAACATTTTTACCTACTTCAGCATTTGTGCGGAACTCAATACCTGATTCTTGCATCACTTCTACACGTCTGTCAATTACAGATTTGTCTAATTTGAAGTCAGGAATACCATATCGTAAAAGTCCACCTACTTTGTCATCACGCTCATAAACTACCACATCATGACCAGCTTTGTTTAATTGTGCAGCGGCAGCTAATCCTGCTGGGCCAGCACCCACTACAGCTACTTTTTTACCTGTCTTGATATTTGATTTATTCGGCTGAACATATCCTTTTTTATATGCTATCTCAATAATATGTTTTTCAATTTCTTCGATTGCTACAGGGTTTTTGTTGATTCCCAATACACATGCAGATTCACATGGTGCTGGACAAATACGTCCTGTGAATTCAGGAAAATTGTTTGTCGAAGATAATATATTATATGCTTCTTCCCATTTGCCATCATAAACAGCATCGTTGAATTCCGGGATGACATTACCAAGCGGACAGCCTGAGTGACAGAATGGAATACCACAATTCATACAACGTGCTGCTTGATTATTAAGTTGCTCGTCAGAATAAGTTTGGACAAATTCTTGGTAATTTTGTTTTCTATTTTCTACAGCCTCTTTTTGAGGAAGTAATCTATCAAATTCTAAAAATCCAGTTGCTTTTCCCATGATTTTGTTTCCTTCTAAATTAAGCTACAACCATTTTTTTCAATAATACATTTTTATATTCACGAGGGAACACCTTAATGAATTTATTCTTTTCGGTAGCCCAATTTTCTAAGATATAAGATGCTCTTGCACTCTTAGTTAAATTAATATGACGTTTTAATAACGCGATGATTTCAGTTTCATCCTCTGTTTCAAGAGGGTCTAAATCAACCATTTCTTGGTTGCAGTTATCTTTGAAATTACCAATGATGTCGTATATCCACGCAATTCCACCACTCATACCAGCAGCAAAGTTTCTTCCTGTATCACCTAGGATTAGCGCACGCCCACCTGTCATGTATTCACAGCCATGATCGCCGATTCCTTCTACTACAGCAGTGGCTCCAGAGTTACGAACGGCAAAACGTTCGCCAGCCATACCATTGATAAATAAGTGACCAGAAGTAGCCCCATACAATGCCACGTTACCAATAATAATATTATCGTGAGGTGTTAATGTACTTTCTTTAGCTGGATAAATAGCTAATTGAGCACCTGATAAACCTTTACCAACATAGTCATTTGCTTCACCCTCTAATTCGAAAGAAATACCTTTTGTATTGAATGCTCCAAACGATTGTCCTGCTGAACCCTCGAATTTGAAGTTGATGGTGTTATCTGGTAAACCTTCTGAGCCGTATACTTTTGATATTTCGTTAGAAAGTAAAGTTCCGATTGTACGGTCCGTATTTTTTACTTTGAATGTACCGAATACTGGAACTTTGTTTGCTAAAGCTTCTTTTGCTTGAGTTAATAGTCCCCAGTCCAAAATCATGCTCATGCCGTGATCTTGCTCTTCTGTATTGTGAAGTGATTCGCCTATTTCATTGCGAGCAACATATAAGATTCCAGAGAAATCGACTTTACCCGCTTTCCAATGAGGTACATCTTCGCGTTTTTTCAAGAATTGTGCACGACCTACCATTTCATTGATGGTACGAAAACCTAGTTGTGCCATGATCTCACGCATCTCTTCTGCTAAGAAGTAGAATAAGTTTACGATATCTTCAGGAGTTCCTGAGAATAATTTACGTAATTCAGGGTCTTGTGTTGCCACACCTACTGGACATGTATTCAAGTGACATTTGCGCATCATGATACATCCTCCAGCAACTAATGCTGCAGTTGCCACTCCCCATTCCTCAGCACCTAATAATGTAGCTATTACTAAGTCACGACCAGTTTTCATCTGTCCGTCAGCTTGTAGTACTACACGACTACGTAGTTTATTTTGAACCAATGTTTGATGTGCTTCAGCTAAACCTAGTTCCCAAGGAAGCCCCGCATGCTTAACCGAGCTGATAGGGGATGCACCTGTACCTCCATCATAACCAGCGATCAAGATAACGTCAGCGTGCGCTTTTGCCACCCCTGCTGCAATAGTACCAACACCTGCTTTTGACACCAGTTTTACGTTGATACGAGCTTCTCGGTTAGCATTTTTCAAATCGAAAATTAATTGTGCTAAATCCTCGATAGAATAAATGTCATGGTGTGGAGGAGGTGAGATCAAACCTACGCCTGGTGTAGAATGACGAGTTTTTGCAATCCAATCGTCTACTTTGTGACCTGGTAGTTGACCACCTTCACCTGGTTTTGCACCCTGTGCCATTTTTATTTGAATCTCATCCGCTTGAGTCAAGTAATTCGATGTCACCCCAAATCGTGCTGAAGCTACTTGTTTGATTGCTGAGCGCATAGAATCACCGTTTGGTAATTTTTTATAACGCATTTCATCTTCACCACCTTCTCCTGTATTTGATTTACCACCGATACGGTTCATAGCGATAGCCAATGTGCTGTGTGCTTCGTGTGAAATAGAGCCGAAGGACATAGCACCTGTTGCAAAGCGTTTCAAGATTTCACTTGCTGGTTCTACTTCGTCAATAGCTATTGCATTTCTATGTTTTGCAAAATCCAACAAACCACGGAGCGTAAACATATGCTCTTTCTGGTTGTTGATTAATGTTGAATATTTTTTGAATGTTTCAAAATCGTTTGTTCGACAAGCTTGTTGTAATAAATGAACAGTTTGTGGATTCCATAGGTGGCCCTCACCGCGGCGTTTCCATTGATAAATACCACCTTCTGGTAATAATGGTTTAGTATTGCGAGGAGCTTCGAACGAGCGCCAGTGCTTAGTCAATGCTTCACGGGCAATGTCGTCTAGTGATAAACCACCAATACGCGAAACTGCACCACAGAAATATTTATCTACTACAGATATGTCAATACCTAAAACTTCGAAAATTTGTGCTCCATGATAAGATTGTAGAGTTGAGATTCCCATTTTAGAGAATATTTTCAACAATCCATTGCACACTGCTTTCACATAGTTTTTACGTAAATCTTCCCACGCTAATTCTGTATCCAGTGATCCTTCGGCTTTCAATGTACGGATACTTGCGAGAGCCAAATAAGGGTTGATTGCGGTTGCTCCGAATGCCAGTAAACACGCAAAATGATGTACTTCCCATGCATCACCAGCTTCTACTACTAGACCTACAGCACCACGATTGCCAGTTTTGATTAAGTGGTGATGAACCGCCGATACTGCTAAAATCGATGGTATGGCAGCATGTTGTGAATCAATTGCACGGTCTGATAAGATGATTACTTCAAAACCGTCACGTACAGCATCATCTGCGTAGCGGCATAATCTTTCAATACCAGCTTCTAGGGAACCTGGCTTGCCATCTGCTCTGAAGTACGATTGCAATGTTTTGGCTTGGAAAACCCCCGTGTCAATAGAACGTAGTTTTTCTAATTCACTGGATGTTAAAATTGGATGCTCTAACGTAACACAGTGACAAGATTTTTTATCTTCGACAAGAATATTGCCAGAGTTACCAATAAAAGTAGCTAAACTCATCACTAATCGTTCACGTATTGGGTCGATTGGAGGATTAGTTACTTGTGCAAAATACTGTTTGAAGTAGCTAGAAATATGTTGTGCCTGATCAGATAATACCGCCAAAGGAACATCTGTCCCCATAGAACCGATAGGTTCGTAGCCTGTGGTAGCCATTGGTGTTAATATCGTTTCGATATCTTCACGAGAGTAACCAAAAGCTTGTTGATATTTGAAAACAGAGTCTTTTGACAAATAAGTAAATGTCACACGAGGATCTGCTAATTCTTCTAATTTTATTTTATAATTGTTGATCCATTCTCCATAAGGTTGTTGGCGAATCAACTCGCCTTTTACTTCTTCATCGGCACGGATAACACCAGCCTCCATGTCAACCACGAAAATTTTACCTGGTTGTTGACGACCTTTTCGGATAATTGTTGCTTCATCGATAGGTAATGCTCCAGCTTCTGACGCTACGATTACACGGTCATCTGAAGTTACCGCAAAACGCAATGGGCGTAAACCATTTCTATCTAATGTTGCTCCGATAATTTTACCATCTGTAAAACACAATGCTGCTGGACCATCCCATGGCTCCATTAATGTAGCATGATATTCGTAGAATGCTTTTTTCAGCGGATCCATTTGTGTATTACCATCCCAAGCTTCAGGAACTAACATTAGCATGACATGTGGCAAACTACGGCCACTATGCAATAATAATTCAACTACATTGTCTAGACATGCGGAGTCAGATTGACCTTTGTCTACGACAGGTAATAGTATTTCCATTTCTTCTTCTGTAAAATAAGGCGAAGAAAGTGAACGCACATTTGCATAAAACCAGTTTAGATTCCCTGTCAATGTGTTGATCTCCCCATTGTGCGCTATCATACGGAATGGTTGTGCTAATGACCATGAAGGGAATGTATTCGTGGAGAAACGAGAGTGTACTAAACCGAAGGCTGATACTACTCTTGGGTCTTTTAAATCTTTATAATATGAACCAACTTGGTAAGTCGTTAATTGACCTTTGTAAATAATTGTTTTGCAAGAAAGAGAAGCGATATAAAGAGGAAGAGGGTATTCTTGAGTTGATTTTATTTTTTGGATTATAAGTCTTCTTAAGACATATAATTTTCGTTCGAAATCTTCTGTATTTGTAACACCATCCGGTCTTGATACGAAGAATTGAACAATTTCAGGTTCTGCGCTCAATGCTGTAGGGCCTATTCCATCTTTGTTAACAGGGACAGCTCTAAAACCTAAAAATTCCATTTTACGGTCTTCAGCTGCTTGTTGTATTACTTGACGACAAAGCTCGTTTAGTGACTTTTCTTTTGGTAAAAAAACCATTCCGACACCGTAATATCCAGGCTCTTGAAGTTGTATGCCTAGGTCAATGCATTCTTCCCATAAAAATTCATGAGGTAATTGAATCATAATACCTGCACCATCACCACTTTCAGGATCACATCCGCATGCTCCGCGATGCTCCATGTTTTCTAGCATGATAAGGGCATCACGTACCTGATTGTGTGATTTTTTGCCTTTAATATGTGCTACAAAACCAACACCACAAGCGTCGTGTTCAAATTCTGGGTTGTAAAGTCCTTTTTGCTGCATTCTTATATTTAAATTATGTTACCTAATTAGAGTTTGCTAATATAGAAATTATTATCAATAATAATTGAAAAATTTATAATAAAAATATACATATATTGATTTATTGGTAAATAAATATGGGTTACGAAAATCATTTTGTATTTATTTCGTTGATTGATTGATATTTTGAAATTTCATTCGTTTTTTTGTTCATATATACAAATTTGTTATGATCATACAAGAAATACAAGTCTATCGTCTGAGTATTTCTATGGAACCATTTGTCATTGCGACAGGGACTATGGATTATGCCCAAAATACATTTATTAAGATTATTACTGATTCAGAGCACTATGGAGTAGGCGAATGTTCCGCATTTCCTATGATCGTGGGTGAAACTCAAAATACATGTTTGGCACTTGCGCAAGATTTTGCTAAAATTTGGAAAGGTAAAAATGCATTGGATATAGAAGATCGCTTAGCGGAGTTGCATTTGTATATAGCTGGAAATTCAACCATTAAATCTGCATTTGATATGGCTTTGTATGACTTAGCAGCTAAGGTTTCAGGATTACCATTGTATAAATATTTGGGGGGAGTAAAAAAAGACATTGTAACAGACATAACTATAGGTATTGCTTCTCCGGTAGAAATGGCATCAAAAGCACAAAAGCTAAAAGAAGGTGGAGCGTTTGCATTAAAGGTTAAATTGGGTAAAAAACCTCAAGAAGATATTGCCCGTATTAGAGCTATACGTCAAGCTGTAGGTTTTGATATTCTTATCCGTATTGATGCTAATCAAGGATGGTCTTATGAAGAGGCTTTAGAAGCCCTCCAAGGGCTTGAGCCTTTCAAAATACAATTCTGTGAGCAACCGATGCGTACATATAATGATGTTTTATTGCCAGAATTGCGTAGTCAGACGATTGTACCCATAATGGCAGATGAATCTGTGTATTCACATCATGATGCCGAACGTCTTTGTAAGGCAGATGCATGTGATTATATTAATATTAAATTTTCCAAATCTTCAGGAATCCATGAAGCATTAAAAATACAAGCTGTAGCAGCGGAATATAATATCCCTTGTATGATAGGAGGTATGTTAGAATCTCGTTTAGCTTTAGCGGCAAAGGTTCACTTTGCATATGCTGCGCCAAATGTGAAATTCTATGATTTGGACACATGCATGGTTGGACATTTAGAAGATCCTGTAATTGGAGGTATACAATACAATGGTTATTCTATTCAAATATCAGATGATATAGGAATTGGAGCTGATATCAGACAAGAATTTTTAGATAACTGTGAAAGTTGGGTGATTTAGTCACCCTTTTTAGTTACTTTGGTGTTTAACTAATAATATTCGACTAGATTATGAGTAAAATAGATATCATTTCTATTGCAAAAGCCTTGAATTTATCAAAGTCTACTGTTTCTCGAGCCTTCAAGGAAAATAGTGATATTAATCCCAATACTAGAAGTCGGATATTAGCGTATGCTAATGATTTGAATTACCGTCCTAATCATTATGCAAGCAATTTGCGCGAGCAGAAAAGTAAAACTATTGCTGTTGTCGTACCTGAATTATCAAATAATTATTTTACTCAAATTATAGAAGGAGCAGAACAAACAGCTAAAGAAGCCGGTTATCATACCTTGATCTTTGCAACTGATGATAATGTAAATAAAGAAAGAGAATTTATCACCAGTATTTCTAATGGTAAAGTCGATGGTGTATTAATGTCAGTTGTCGGTGAACGAGAAGATCATAGTTATCTTAATAATATTGATTTGGAAAAAATGCCAATTGTTTTTTTTGATCGAGTCTACGATGATATTGATATTACCAAAATACTAACCGATGATTACCAGAGTAGTTTTGAGGCGACAGAACATTTGATTGATGCTAATTGTAGAGATATTGCCTATTTGGTTATTGATAAAGAACATTCTATTGGTAGGGAGCGGTACTTGGGATATAGGGATGCGTTGCAAAAACATAATATCCCTGTTAGGGAAGATTTAATCGTTAATTGTTCCAATTCATATGATGAAAATTTTGAAACTATTAAATATTTCCTTAAAAACAAAAAACCTGATGCTGTATTTGCTTCAGTAGAGAGGTTGGCATTTTCAACATATTATGTGTGTAGCGATCTAGGTTTAAATATTCCAAAGGATTTAAAGATAGTAGCATTTTCAAGTCTTCAAATTGCTGCTTTACTTTCACCACCGTTGTCTACTGTTACACAGCCGGCAGAACAGATAGGACAGGAAGCTGCTAGAATATTACTAAAAAAACTCAAAAATGAAGAAGTAGAGGGCTCGAAGCAAATTGTGTTGAAATCTAAATTGATTATTCGAAGATCATCACAGTTGTAATGATTTTCTGAAAAAAAAGCATGTTAAAGATGCTAAAAGAAGTGATATCCCCGCAATGATTACGGCAAAGATTGCTTCACTTTCGAAATAATTTTCGATAATGAATCCTCCAAAAAATCCTACTATAATTTGAGGGATTGTAATGAACAAATTGAATATCCCGAAATAAAATCCAATTTTTTGCTGAGGAATAATTCTACTCAATAACGCGAAAGGGCTGGCTAGAATACTCGACCAAGCAATCCCAATGCAAATCATCGGTAGGTATAAGTCGATTATACTTGAACTAAAATAAATCATAATGAAACCTATTCCGCCAATTAATAAGGCAAGAGTATGTGTCTTGATTATATTTAAACGCTTGTATAAATATGTAAGTGCTAAAGCAAAAATGCTTGCTGATAAATGATAAAGTCCAAATAGTATTCCGGTATAGTTTGCGGCTTTAGCGTAAGCTATTGAAGAGGAACTAAAATTGTATTCTTTAAAAATATGTTGGGAAATAGCTGGAGTCATAAAGATCCAAATAAAAAAGAATGCTGCCCAACTAAAGAATTGTATTAACCCTAATTGCCACATTTTTGATGGAATAGATTGTAGTTGGACTGTATTTATTCCTTCATCGGTAGTATTACGTATACGTGCTTCTTGTTTGTTGTTGGAAATGGCCTTTGATGTAATTAGGATGCATATCAATAATAACGTAGAACCAATGTAAAATGACCATTTTACATTTTCAGGAATTTGATTTTCATCTGCGATTTCGGCAAAACCAAAAAAATGGTGAAGTACATAGGGTAATGTAGATCCAAGTATAGCACCTAAACTAATCATGAAGGTTTGTATAGCGAAACCACGTGGTTGTTGATACGTCGGGAGATAATCTGATATGGCAGCGCGTAATGGGTGCATACTGACATTGAATGATGTGTCAATTACAATTAGAAGAAGTGCCCCTGTTAAAAGCGGTGTTCCAATTGAAACAATTACTCCTGCATTTGGCAGTAAATATAGACACAAAGCACAAATTAATCCTCCAAATAAAAGATAAGGAATTCGTGTATTTCCTGTATTCATATTTCTGTCACTCAAATAGCCAATAATAGGCTGCACTAATGCGCCAGAAATCGGGGCTATCAACCATAGTAGAGAAACTTCAGTTAGATCAGCACCAAAATTTTGAAGAACTCTTGTTACATTTCCAGCTTGTAAAGCAAAACCAATTTGAATTCCTAGAAAACCAGTACAGAGTGAAATAATTTGAAAATTGGTTTTAGGCTGCTTATTCGGCATAAATGTTTTATTTGATCATTAAGATATAAATTTACATTAAATCAGGATACGCAATCAATTAAATGTTTTTTTATGATTTATAATTAATTCTTGTTATCTTTAATCTATAGACTTGGGAACGTTCCCAACTCTATAGATAACCATTTTATTAAAACAAAAACTACTAGGAGAATGTTTTTTTAAGCAATCGCCTAGATTAATTTCTATTATAAACCAAAAACTCAAATTATGCAAAATTTTACTTTTCGTAAATCCTTGCTCACATGTTTGTTTTTGCTATGCAGTATTGTCAGTATTACTGCTATGGCATCGACTTTTTTGCAGTCAAATAGTATTGCTGGTAAAGTCATAGACGACAGTGGGACAGCAGTAGTGGGGGCTACAGTGAGTATTCTCAATTCTTCATTTGCAACATCAACGGATGCGAATGGTAATTACTCGCTTTCAAATGTAGGTGTTGGTAATCAGGTAATTGTGGTCGATATGATTGGTTACGAGAAATCTGAGAACAAACTGTCTGTTGTAGCAGGGGTTAATAAGCTAGATATTACATTAATATCTGCTTCGGATCAATTAGAAGAAGTCGTCGTGATAGGTTACGGTACGGCTAGACGAAAACAAGTAACTGGTTCAATTTCTAGTGTATCTCCAGAGGAATTTAACAAAGGTGTGGTTAGTTCTCCGGATCAATTGTTGGCTGGTAAAGTAGCAGGTCTTACAGTTAATAGATCTGGAGGAGACCCTACTTCAGGTTCTACTATGCAGTTAAGGGGTCCATCTTCTTTGACTGCTAGTTCGTCACCTTTATATGTAATTGATGGAATAGTAGGGGCCAATATTGAATTAATCGCTCCAGATGATATTGTGTCAATGGATGTAATGAAGGATGCATCATCTACCGCTATCTATGGTTCTCGTGCGGCTAATGGAGTAATTTTCGTTACTACCAAAAGAGGAAAGGCAGGAGCCTCGGTGCTATCTTATAGTGGTTATGCTGCTACAGAATCTATAGCTAATCGTGTCAATGTCTTGAGTGCCTCAGAGCATAAGGCATTTGTCGAAGCAAATGGATTAACAGTTGCTCCGTCTGAAACCGGATTTGAAACCAATTGGCAAGATGCCATCACAAGAAATGGCGTGTCACACAATCATAATTTATCCTTGACAGGAGGCAGTGAAGGTACCCGTTATAATGCTTCTGTTAATTATTTCAATAATCAAGGTATAGTAAAGAGAAATGGTGTTGAAAAAATTGTAGCTAGAGTAGGAGTTGATCAAAATGCATTTGATGATAGATTAAAATTATCTTTCAATTTGGCGAATAGCATCAATACATCTCAACACATTCCATATGATATTTTCAATGGTGCTGCACGTTTCGTGCCTACTTCTCCAATTATGAGTGAGGACGCTCAATACGGACAGTACGGAGGATATTTTCAAGTAGTAGGTCGTACGGGATATATGAATCCTATAGCGATGCTGAATCAACGTGATGAAAGCAGAAGTAACAATACGTTATTGGGGAATTTTAAAGCGGATTTAAAGCTTTTTGAAGGTTTGATGTGGACAAATGTGTTGTCGTATCAACGTACACATTGGGACAAAAATTTCTATATGCATCGTACCGATTTTGATTCATTTGCATTGGGCAGAGGTTTCGCAGATCGTACAGCTTTGAAGCATATTGATAAAATTTTAGAATCGTACTTAAACTATAATTTCAGTAGAGATTTACACAGTTTCGATGCTATGGCTGGTTATTCATATCAAAGACAAAAAAATGATGACGGACTACGAGGAAGTACTGTGGGATTTATGTCTGATGATTTGGGAGGTAACAATTTGAATTTGGGAGCATTACCAGATGGTTACAATCCATATGCTGAGTTTAGAGGAGAAGGGTATCCACTCATTAAGGAGTCTTTGTTGATTTCTGCATATGGAAGATTAGGGTACAATTATGATGAGAAATACTTAATAAGTGCTTCTATTCGTCGTGATGGTTCGTCCAAATTCGGTGTGAATAATAGATGGGCTACTTTCCCATCATTGTCTGCAGCGTGGCGTTTGACACGCGAAGCATTTATGCAAGAACAAACTCTTTTCTCTGAATTGAAAATCAGAGCAGGTTATGGGGTGTCGGGTAATCAAAATATAGATCCCTACCGTAGCATTATCATGTTTGGGCCTCGTGATGGTCAGTTTTTCTATAATGGTAAGTGGGTAAACGCATACGGTGTTAATCAAAATGAAAATCCAGATTTGAAATGGGAAAGTACTTCTATGTTCAATGTAGGTTTAGATTTCGAATTGTGGCGTGGAAGAATTGGTGGTACGATTGAATATTACGATAAAGAAACAAAAGACTTACTGTATGAGTATGATGTGCCTTCACCTCCATATCAATTTAATAGATTGTTGGCGAATGGAGCTAGTATGAATAATAAGGGAATAGAAGTAGTGTTAAATGCTAATGTGTATTCAAATGAAAATTTCCGTTACTCTACTACTGTAAACTTTGCACGCAATGTCAATGAAGTAGGCTCATTATCTTCAAATATTGAAAATATCGGGGTTTCGCAACGCTATGAAGGGAGTATTGGTCTAGAAGGTTGGACCGGACAAACGGCCTCAGTTGTATTACCAGGGCAACCTTTGGGTACATTTTATGTGGCAAAATATATTGGATATGATGAGGTAGCTAAACGTACAATTTATCAAAAGCCTACTGGAGAGTTAGTGACACAAGATCAAATTTCAGCTCCTGATGATTACCAAATTATGGGATATGCTTTGCCTAAATTTACATACGGTTGGAATAATAATTTCAAATACAAGAATTGGGATTTAAATGTATTCTTAAGAGGGGTGTACGGCAATCAAATATTTAATGCGACACGTGCAGATTTATCGAGATTACAACAAGCCAATGTGACAAATATTTCAAAGGATGCTGTTGATGAAGGTATTTTCGAGACACCATTGATTGCGTCGAGTAGATTCTTGGAAGATGGTTCTTTCTTGCGTTTGGATAACATGACCTTGGGTTATCGATTTAATACTAGTCAAACAAAATATTTTAAACAGGCACGTTTGTATATGACTGCACAAAACTTATTTACTTTGACTGATTATACAGGTGTAGATCCAGAGTTAAACTTAGGTGGTTTGTCGCCAGGTATTGATAATAGAAGTTATTATCCAAAGACTCGTTCATTCATTCTTGGAGTCAATTTCACATTTTAATACTTAAATAATATGAAAGCGAAAAATAATAAACTACATATATTTCTGTTAGCTGGACTTGCATTTTTTGGAGCTTCGTGTACCAAATTCGACGATAAGGTTTATTCAGCATATACAGAAGATACTTTCCCAAAAACACCAGAGCAGTTTGTTGCGGTGACGGGACCGGTTTATACCTCGGCGAGAGGATATTTCGGAGATTACTTTGATTTACAAACAGCAGGTTCAGATGAGGTGGTAATTCCAACGCGTGGTGGTGACTGGTTTGATGGTGGTAAATGGCGCGACATGCATTTTCATACCTGGTCTCCATCGCATGAGGTCGTTAGAAACGCATGGAACTGGGGATTTAATGCAATCGGAACATGTAATCGAGTATTAAGCGTATTAGAAAAATCTGCAGAATCAGAGCAAAAGAATCAAACATTAGCTGAGATTAAGACGATGCGTGCTTGGTATTACTATTTGATGATGGATGCTTATGGTAATATTCCATTAGTTACTTCTTTTGATACAGGTACAGAATTACCAAGCACAACTGCACGTGCAGAAGTCTTTGCATTCGTTGTTTCTGAATTAGAAGAGAATTTAGCTTTGTTGAGTGAAGATAAATCCTTGACAACTTATGGACGACCGACGAAATGGTTTGCACATGCACTGCTGGCAAAAGCCTACTTAAATGCACAGGTATACACAGGTAATGCACAATGGAATAAAGTAGTAGAGAATGCGAATGCAGTCATTTCTTCAGGAAAATATTCACTGGAAAATGATTTTTTGGCACAATTTAAACCTGATAATGGAGCTGATAGTCCAGAGCCAATTTTTTCTATTCCATTTGATGCATCTCGTGCAAAAGGCAATGCTTTATTCAATAAAGTATTACACTATGCACATCGTCAAACCTTTGACCTAAATGGTAACCCATGGAATGGCTGGAGCGCACAGCCGGCATATTTCAACTTATTTGAAGATCAAGATAACCGTAAAAAACAATGGCTCTATGGGCAGCAATATAATTCTACTGGTCAACCTTTGATTTATAATGGAATGAATATCGTAATCAATCCAAATGGATACAATTTGTTACCTGGATCGGATTTTGATATTGGAGGTGTAGATGATGGAGGTCGCTTGGCAGGTGCACGTTGTGTTAAATATCAACCGGATAAAAATCATGTTGGAAATGATGCTGGTAATGATGTTGTTGTCATGAGGTTAGCCGAAGTTCTGCTTATGAAAGCAGAAGCTATTTTGCGTGGTGCCACAAATGGTACAACGGCTAATGCTTTGGAGGCAGCCAATGAAGTTCGTAAAAGAGCTTTTCCAGTGAATCCTGAAAAACACTTTACTGCTGCATCGTTAACTTTAGATGCAATTAATAAAGAACGTGCTTTAGAGTTTACTTTTGAAGTAACACGTCGTACAGATATGATTAGGTTCGGAAAATGGGAAGATGCAATGTTATTTAAAGCAGCAAATCCTGCTGAAACATACAAAAGAATTTTTCCAATTCCAGCTACAGCATTGGCAAATAACAGCAATTTGACACCAAATCCTGGATATAATTAATCGAAGGTCATGAAAAGAATATATAATTATATAACTATGAGTCTATGTGCACTACTAATTTTAGGATTAGCTGCATGTAAAAAAGTCGAACATAGCATAGACGATCAAATTGTGTCTTTTAACGAAGCTACAGTTTCAGCGATACAAATAGGTAAAACGTTGAAAGTTGGATTTATTACTAACAATGTGAATTCATTTGATTTTAGTATTGAAAAAAATGGAGCAGCTTTAATCTCGGATAAAATTACCTTGGATTCTAACCAGCGTATTGTAGAGAAAACATTTGTTATTCCATTGGATGAAACTTACATTGGTGAGGCGAATTTGAAGATAACCTATCAATCAGGTGGAGAGACAATAAATAAGCTGCATCCCATTACATTTGAGGAGAGCAATCCGCAAATGTTTATAGTTGGTGGGTCGACAGGGGCAGGGTGGGAACCAACTAATGCTGTTGCCATGACATTATATGGTGAGGATAGTAAAACCACTTTTGAAGCTTTTGAATACCTAACTGCTGATGGAGGATTCAAGTTTTTGCCAACTAATATGGATTGGACAGGTGGATATGGAAAAGGTATAGCAGCTGGAGCTATATTGCAAGATGGGGATGCAGGAAATCTAACCGTTCCTACAGATGGATTCTATCGTGTTCGAATGGACTCAGAAGCCTTGACATACGAAGTGCTGAAGCTTTCGATGGGAATAATTGGAAGCGCTACACCAACAGGGTGGGATAGTGATACGGATATGGCTTTTGTTGGTGGTAAGGGAACATACCAGTGGAAGATAACAATCAACTTAGTGCCTGGTAAAATTAAGTTTAGAGCGAATGATGTATGGGGAATTGATTTTGGAGGTACAGCTGATGCAATTACATTGGGAGGAGGTGATATTGATATTACATCGGCTGGTTCTTACGATCTTACTTTAGATCTAAGACCAGGAGCTTATAAAGCGACTATTGTTAAGAAATAGAGTTCGAATAATAAATAAAAAAGGGTGATTTATGCACTGCCCCCAAAAAGTTAGACACTTTCTGGGGGCATTTTTTATGGATAGAAAAGTAAAACACACATTATCATTTAAGAAGACTTGTATTGATTTGTACACTAAATCGTCAGAATCAATATTAGGTATTAGCAAGGAATATAAGGTTTCCGAAAGTTTATTGA
>NZ_JADEYP010000035.1 GCF_020295405.1 Sphingobacterium bovistauri | reverse complement strand
TTAAACCGGACAAAAAATATCCGTCTAAGGAACCGATCTGCACAACAACTTTTTGTTCTTTTCAGACCTCAACTCTGAGGGGACACTTTGAAGTGGTGAAGGGGGGACAGTTTAAATGGTATATCCACCTGAAAACTGCAATCTTGCTTTGAAAGCTATAAACGTTAAAATTTTAAGTTTAAATAAATAAAATAAGCTAACACATTTACTGAATATCATAAATTTAAAACAAATTTCATTCTAAAGAAAATTTTTTCCTCATAAATTACAAAAACATAACCTAAATCATAGCGATATTAACCAGATGTAGAGGTAAAATTAAATGGTAGAGGAAGAGTAGACATGGATTGTTCATTAAAACACAAAAAGTCTTGTGAGAAAACCGAGGGCACTGAAAAACTATCCACTAAAAAAGGGCTTATGAATTTTTATACTCATAAGCCCTTATCCTTTGTCTATTTGAAAGCATTTATCAATAACTCTTCAAATAAGAAATTCTCAGTGGGTTAAATATGTGCTTTTTCCCTTTTTTTGATACTCAAATTTTTGAAGAGGACTTTTTCAGTGCCCTCAGAAAACCACAAGACTTTTTTGTATTTTTAATATTTAGAATCAAACGTCTAGATAATGAAAAAAAAGTTTTTTCAGAGCTTAAATAAAATTAACAAAGCTTTACTACCTAAATACAGCAAGAAAGATCCCTCGAAGCTGTCTAAATTCCAGCAAGCTATTATTGCCTACCGCTATTACATCCTAACTAATTCTTTGGATTAATTTTCATCATGAAGCACTTTAATGCTAGATTGTGGAAAAGAAACATTCACAGCATCAAATGAAGACTGTAATTTTTCTGCCAAATCTGTTTTTACAGTCCAATAATTTTCACGTGCAACCCAAGCTCTAATAATCAATTCAATTCCACCATCTTTCAAATCACCGACTTGTACAACTGGTAATGGCGTTTTCACGATACGAACGTCTTCATTTATTATATTTAAAATTGTTTCTCTAGTCACCTTTACATTGGCATCGTAAGACAACAAAAAAGTAAATTGAATTCTACGTGTTTGAATTTTTGTAAAATTCTTGATCACCGAATTCGCTAAAGTACCATTTGGACTAAAAACACAGATACCGTTGTCATCCAACATAGTTGTGTACAACAAATCGATTTTCTCAACTGTACCAGAAGAACCATTTGCGCTCGAAATATAATCACCTACTTCAAATGGTCTGAAAACCAAAATCAACACCCCTCCTGCAAAATTAGACAAACTCCCTTGCAAAGCCATACCTACAGCCAAGCCAAATGCAGACAATGCAGCAATAAATGAAGTTGTCTCTATCCCCAATGTGCTAGCGACGGTCAATATCAATAAAGCATATAGAACAAACTTTAGTAGACTGGTAATAAAACCCCGAATTGAAATGTCCAAATTTCTTTTTTGAAATCTTGAGTCCAAAATCCTTAATATAAACTTAACTAGGTATCGACCAATAAAAAGTATTAGGATTGCAGCAACTACCTCGGGGATTTTTAAAACTAATAAATCAATCAATTTTTCTATTCTTCCTTCAACGTTTTCCATATAGTATAAATTATTTGTGGAGCAATATCTATAAAATATCCAACTTATCAAACCTTTTATACCCACTTTTTAGATAACTTTATAACATGATTTATCTGGACAACAACGCTACCACACGTATTGATGATGCTGTTTTGCATGCTATGTTACCCTTTCTTCGAGAAGATTATGGGAATGCCTCTAGTCTTCAACATAGAATGGGTAGAACTGCCCATCAAGCTATCGAGCAGGCTCGTCAGTCATTAGCCAAATATTTTGGGTGCTCACCGCATGAAATTTATTTTACAAGTGGTGCTACAGAGTCCGTTAATCTAGTGTTACGTGGTATATTTGATAGATATCAATCAATTGGGAAGCATATCATTACTACAAAATCAGAGCACAAAGCTGTATTAACTACACTGGAGGGATTAGAAAAAAAAGGAGCCGAAATCACGTACTTATCAGTTGACGCAAACGGAAATATCAATCTACTAGATTTAGAAAGTTCAATCCGTAAAGACACCATTTTGATCTGCCTTATGCATGCCAACAATGAGACAGGAATAATACATCCTATTGAAGAAATTGCACAAATAGCAATTAAAAACCAAGTTTTATTCTTCAGTGATACAACACAAGCAATTGGTAAAGTTCAAATAAATTATTTCAGTTCCGGTGTAGACATTTGTTGCTTTAGCGCACACAAGCTGCATGGTCCTAAGGGTATCGGAGGCGTTTTTATACGTCGTAAATCAAGACCAATTCAAATAGAACCACTCATCACAGGTGGTAAACAAGAAAAAAGTCTACGTGGAGGAACCTACAATACACCTGCTATCGTTGGAATGGGGAAAGCTTTTGAAATCACCAATAAAAATAATATAGAAGTTGAAAAGCTAAGAAATTATTTAGAACAGAGGCTTACGCAGGAAATAGAAGAAACTATCATACATAGTCAAATAGCAAGTCGGCTCTCCAATACCACTAATATTCTTTTCAAACATGTTAAAAGTGCGGAATTAATGCCTAAGCTTGCTAACATTGCTGTTTCATCTGGCTCAGCTTGCGTCTCTGGAGATAGAGATCCTTCGCATGTACTACTATCGATGGGAATATCACCTGAAGATGCTCAATGCAGTATACGATTTAGTCTATCAAAATATACAACGATAGAGGAACTAGATAGTACTATAAATGAAATTAAGTCAACAGTTCAAAAAATCCGGAATGATTCGCCTATCTGGCAATTATACAAAGCTAATTTGCTCACGTAAAATGACAAATTTCATACGTTTTACTGTTGTGTGTTGCAATTTATTTACGAACTTTGTACTAATCTTAAAAGATTATTAAATATGGTGACGGTAACAGAAAAAGCAAAAGAGCGCATTCAGCAAATTTTGAATAATGAGCAATACGATGAAAATTATTTTGTACGTGTTGCTGTAGTGAGTGGTGGCTGTTCTGGTCTATCTTACGATCTTAAATTCGACAACGAAGAGAAAAAAGGTGATCAATTTTTTGAGGATAACGGCGTTAAAATTTGTTTAGACATCAAATCTTACTTGTATTTAGCAGGTACAGAATTAGATTATTCAGATGGATTAAACGGTAAAGGATTCGAATTTCATAATCCAAATGCATCACGGACTTGTGCATGCGGAGAAAGTTTCTCCGTTTAAGCAGTTTTGAAATACAAGATATCGAAGAGCTGCTTACTGCAGCTCTTTTTTTATAATATTAATAAAAATAACATTTCATTGTTGTTATATTGATTAAAATGTGTAGATTTCCTTACATTTATCCTACTGTAACAACCAATTATAAAAACATTTAATGGGCAGAGAATTATTACAAAGAGAACAAGCTATTACATTTGTTAAAGATACTTTTTCGACATATTTAAAAAACGCATTAAACCTAATACCAATTTCTTCTCCTCTGATCGTTTTAGATGGCACAGGTATTAATGACGACCTAAACGGAATTGAAAGACCCGTTTCCTTTCCTATTAAATCACTTAATGAACAACGGGCTGTTGTCGTACACTCTCTTGCGAAATGGAAGCGAGTACGTCTAAAAGAATTAGATTTAGAAGCTGGAGAAGGTATCATTACAGACATGCGTGCACTAAGACCAGATGAGGATTACTCCCCTATTCATTCCATCTATGTAGATCAATGGGACTGGGAAAAAGTAATACTTCCGGAAAACAGAAATCTTTCTTTCTTAACACAAACTGTTAATGATATTTATGCTTCATTAGTAAAAACAGAGAAAGAGATCGAGTCTAAATTCCCTGCACTAAAAGCTATTCTTCCTGAGGCAATCAAATTTATTTCATCCCAAGAATTATTAGATAAATACCCTGATTACACACCAAAAGAAAGAGAAAATGCTATTGCCAAAGAATTTGGTGCAGTTTTCTTGTATGGTATCGGGGGAGTGCTATCTAATGGGTTTGTACACGATGGTAGAGCAGCAGATTATGATGATTGGAGTACAGAGAACGACGCTGGTTACCAAGGTTTGAATGGTGATATATTAGTTTGGAATCCTATATTAAACAGTGCTTTCGAATTATCTTCTATGGGTATTCGCGTCAACAAAGAGGCTTTACAAAAACAATTGGAGATAAGACACTGCGAAGATAGAGCACAATTATCATTTCACCAGATGCTATTAAGCAATCAATTAACCGAATCTATTGGAGGCGGCATTGGACAATCTCGTGTTTGTATGTTTATGCTTAAACTTTGCCATATCGGTGAAGTACAAGTTAGTATTTGGGATGACCACAAAAAAAATATTCTAGCAGAAGAAAATATAAATTTGTTATAAAATAAAAAAGAGCTGAATTACTTCAGCTCTTTTTTATTTCAATAGATTTACTTCATATAAATCTTTCCTTCTATCTTTCAAAATTTTCACTGTTCCATACTCATGAAGATCTCGCAAAGCATATAGGTCTACATCTGCAATTAAAACCATCTCCGTATTGGGTGTCGCCTCAGCTTTGATAGCATTATTGGGAAATGCAAAATCCGAAGGCGTAAATACCGCAGATTGTGAATACTGAATATCCATATTATTTACTCGAGGTAAATTGCCTACAGAGCCAGCAATCGCTACATAACATTCATTTTCTATGGCACGTGCTTGCGCACAATGACGAACTCGGATATATCCGTTTTGGGTATCCGTCATGAATGGAACGAATAGTATCTGCATCCCTTGATCAGCTAAAATTCGACTCAATTCTGGGAATTCAACATCGTAACAGATTAATAACCCAATTTTTCCACAATCTGTATCAAAAACCTTTACTTCACTACCGCCTACCATTCCATAATATTTGAATTCATTAGGCGTTATATGCACTTTTCGATATTGATCTACATGTCCATTACGGTGACAGAGATAACTTACATTATATAACTTACCACGTTCAAACAAAGGCATCGAACCTGCAATTATATTTACATTGTAAGAAACCGCAAATTGAGTAATCTTCTGCTTAATCTCCTTAGAATACTCAGCTAGCTTTTCCATAGCCATACGTTCAGGCAAATCATTGTAAGGGCTCATCAATGGAGAATTAAAAAACTCAGGAAACATAATGAAATCTGTACCATAATCCGACACAGTATCTACGAAAAATTCAATTTGATCATAAAATTCTTGTAAATCTTTAAATGACCGCATCTGCCATTGTACTAAACCTAAACGAATGGCTTGCTTAGAGGCAGAATTAGAACGTGCATCAGGCTCGTAATAGATATTGTTCCATTCCAATAATGTAGCAAATTCCATTGACTCGGCATCCTCAGGCAAGTAATTTTTCAAAATCTTCTTGACATGAAAATCATTAGAAAGTTGAAAAGTGAGTGTTGGATCAAAAATTTCTTTACGCTTCACTTTTTCAATGTAAACACGAGGACTTATATCATCTGCATAATTATAGTAATTCGGGATACGCCCTCCAGCAACAATACTCTTCAAGTTCATTTGCTCACAAAGCTCTTTCCGAGAATCATATAATCTTCGACCCAATCTTAGCGATCTAAAATCTGGATGTACAAAAACCTCTATCCCATACAATGTATCTCCATCATAATCATGCTTTGAGAATTTACCGTCATCGATGATTTCATAATAGGAATTGTAGATATTATTTTTTTTCGAATTAATAATGATAGAAAGAGCACAAGCCACTACATGACCATTTACCTCTACACACAATTGTCCTTCGGGAAAGGCATCAATTAAATCAACAATATTCTCTCTAGTCCACACATCCCCTACTCCATGGTATGCCTCGGTCATAGATTTTTTCAAATCCGAATAGTCTTTTTTCGAAAGCAATCTAACTTTAATATCCATACATTTCTTCTTTAAGTCATTGGTATATAAACAAATCTAATACCATAATATTAAACAGAAATTTTGAATATTAAAAAAGCCCTATCAAACTTAATAGGGCTTCAATTATTATGCTTCTCCTTTTGGATGTAGATCCAATGGATACGGAAAATCTTTGGGTGTATTGCCAGTATTGGAAGCTTCGGCATTTGCCTTTGCTACTTCAAAAGCTTTTTGTTGCTGTGCCTCAAATTGCTTTAAATTATCTTGCAGCGCTCCATACAAGCGAAATGCGTGTTCTGGTGTCAATATAATTCTAGATTTAACCTTTGCTTTATTTACTCCTGGTAATACTCTCACAAAATCCAAAACAAACTCTGATGTTGAATGTGTAATGATAGCTAGATTCGAGTAAATTCCTTCTGCTACTTCTTCTGTTAACTCAATGCTTAATTCAGTATTTTCTACTGCATTTTGATTATTATCGCTCATATCTATTCTATTTTTTCTCTAATTCTTATTTTGTAAAACTTCTAAAATCCTGTCCATCCTCAATAGTTAATAACGTTTCATATATCAAACGTATTACATTATCTACATCTTCTTTATGCACCATCTCGACAGTTGTATGCATGTAACGCAAAGGTAATGAGATTAATGCTGAAGGTACACCACCATTTGAATATGCAAATGCATCTGTATCTGTACCAGTAAACCTAGATGATGCTTGACGTTGAAATGGAATATTATTTTTTTGTGCTACCTCTATCAATTGACGATTCAGGTTTATTTGAACCGCTGGTGCATAGGATACCACTGGTCCTTTACCACAGGCCAAATCACCTTGTGTTATTTTATTAATCATTGGCGTTTGTGTATCATGTGTCACATCCGTGACGATAGCTACATTTGGTTTGATATAATCTGCAATCATTTCAGCACCACGTAAACCTATCTCCTCTTGTACAGAATTCACTACATACAATCCAAAAGGTAATTTCTTTTTATTTTCTTTCAATAAGCGCGCTACCTCTGCAATCATAAATCCACCCGCACGATTATCCAATGCACGACCAACGTAATAACGATCATTCAAAATCATGAACTCATCTTCGTAGGTCACCACAGACCCCACATGGATTCCTAATGCTTCCACTTCTTCTTTGGAAGTACATCCACAATCCAAAAATATATTTTTCAAAGATGGTGATTCTTCTTTCTCTCCTGAGCGCGTGTGGATAGCAGGCCATCCAAATACTGCTTTTACTGTACCCTTATCCGTATGAATATTTACACGTTTGGATGGAGCGATTTGATGATCAGAACCGCCATTACGAATCACATAAATAAGACCATCTTTAGTAATATAATTCACAAACCAAGAAATCTCATCGGCATGTGCTTCAATTACAACCTTATATTTTGCCTTAGGATTGATGATACCAACTGCAGTTCCATAATTATCGATATATGTTTCGTCAACATATGGTTTCAAATAATCCAACCAAAGACGTTGACCTTCCCATTCAAATCCTGTTGGTGATGGATTATTTATATATTTTTCAAAGAATTTTACAGATTCTTTTGTTACGACAGCTTGATGATTTTCTTCTTTACTACTCTTCTTTGCCATACCTTATTTTTGTTTCCGTACAAAATAAAAAATAATTATCCGATTCCAAAAAATAATCATATTCTTATTATCGATAGGCATATAAACAATTATTAATTTTATATTTACACCTTCAAAATAATCATTTATGGATTTTATTTTAAATGCAATTCAATGGTCTGGAGCTGAGAATATTTTCAGCATTGGGTCATTTGGTATTCGCTATTATTCGATGTGCTGGCTATTAGCATTTGTCGTTTCTTATATACTGATGTCCAAAGTCTTCAAAAGAGAGCGCAAGACACAAGATGATTTAGATAGACTAACCATGTATATCTTTGTTGGTACTATTTTAGGTGCTCGTGTCGGTCATTGTCTTTTTTACGAATTCGATAAATATATCACACAACCTTGGTTAATGTTTCTTCCTTTCAGTAATGAAGGAGGTGAATGGAGATTCACAGGATTTGCGGGCTTAGCATCGCATGGAGGCGCAATAGGTATATTGATCGGATTATATTTATACGCGAAGAAAACAAAAACAGACTTTTTATGGATAGCAGACAGATTACTTTTGGTTGTGCCGGTTGCAGCAGCTTTTATACGTATAGGTAATTTCATGAACTCTGAAATCATCGGTAAAGTAGCAGATCCAAATCTTCCATGGGCAGTTATTTTCACAAAAGTAGATAATACGCCTCGTCATCCAGCACAACTGTATGAAGCTCTTGGATACCTTGTTTTATCTGTAATACTTTGGGTTACATATCAAAAAAACAGCACTCCTAAAAAAGGTTTACTATTTGGGATTGGCTTAATTGGTCTTTTCACCATAAGATTCATAATGGAGTTTTTCAAAGAAAATCAAGAAGCATTTGAAGACACCATGTTTATCAATATGGGGCAATTATTAAGTGTTCCATTCATACTGGCAGGGCTCTACTTAATTTTTAGACCCGCAGATACAAAAACTGTTAAATAAAAACAAAACTCAAAGCCTCTTAAAATTTAAGAGGCTTTTATATTATTATGAAACAAAACAAAAAAGTTATTTTGCTGATTCTTGGGCTACTGTCAGCTATCGGACCATTCTCCATTGACATGTATTTGCCTGCTTTCGATACCATTGCTGTAGATTTTAATTCCAACATTGAAAAAGTTCAACTATCATTAACCTCCTTCTTTATTGGAATAGCCATTGGACAATTAATTTACGGTCCATTGTTAGATAAGTACGGACGTAAAAAACCACTGATAGTTGGATTATGTATATATGTGATTACCTCTATTCTATGTGTATTTACGCGTGATGTAGATAGTTTAATTATATTACGCTTTATACAAGCGCTTGGCAGTTGTGCTGGTATGGTTGCATCAAGAGCAATGGTTCAAGATTATTACCAAGGTAAAGAAGCGGCAAGGGTTTTTAGTTTATTAATGCTAGTTATAGCTATTTCTCCGATATTAGCCCCGTCAGCTGGTGCATTTCTCTTAGATTACTTTGATTGGCATTACATTTTCATCGCTTTATTTAGTATTGGATTTGCAATTTTATTGTTGACTATTTTTATTTTACCAGAAAGCTATGTTGGTAATAAACAGTTCTCATTAGCACCAAAATTCATCACAACACAATACTTTCAAGTATTTACAAATAAAACTTTTATATTTTATTGCTTAATTGCTTCGACAGCCTCTGCTGGCTTATATGCTTATCTTGCAGGCTCCTCATTTGTATTGCAGGAATTATACGGACTAAGTAAAAAAGAATATGGTATCGCCTTTGCCTTTGTTGCGTCTGCATTAATTCTTTCCACCCAACTAAATCGTATTTTTCTCAAAAGATGGTCTATGCAAGATATATGTATAGTTGCTAATTTTGGACAAGTTGTTGTAGGTTTATTAATGCTAATATTGTTATGGACCAATAACATCAATCTTCCTGTTATACTGGGGCTTACTTTTGGATATTTAATGTGTCAAGGATTTATTTTTCCAAATGCGTCTGCTATGGCTATGGAACCATTTAAAATAAGTGCTGGCACCGCATCTGCCTTATTAGGATTTCTACAAATGGGATTGGGAGCATTGAGTTCTGGTTTAGTAAGTTTGTTTCACAATAATACTCCGCAACCAATACTGATAGCTATGGGTAGCTGTGCAATATTATCCCTTACACTACATATAATCAAACGGAAGTCAAAACAAAAAGAGGCTTATTCATAAGCCTCTTTTTTATAATAAACTTTCGATTCCCAACCGATAGCTATCTAACCCAAAACCTAAAATCACACCTTTACAGTTTTTAGAAAGATAGGAATGATGTCTAAATGATTCACGTTGATGAACATTAGATATATGCACTTCGACTACTGGTGTATTTACCGCAGCTATTGCATCACCAATAGCGACAGAGGTGTGGGTATATGCCCCTGCATTCAAAACTATTCCATCAATATCAAATCCTATTTCATGAAGTTTATCAATTATCGCACCTTCTGAATTGCTTTGAAAATACGATAATTCCACATTACTAAATCTTGCTTTCAAGGACACAAAATATTCGTCAAATGACTGATTGCCATAAATACTTTTTTCACGAACACCTAATAGATTCAAATTAGGACCATTTAATACCAATATTTTCTTCATATTATAGATTAATGAATAAATATAGATATTCAATTTTTAAATATCACCATAAAAATTACGGAAGCTTGAACGTAAGCCAAAATTAATAACGCCTGATTTCTGTGTAGCCTCTCCTTCAATTCTTCTATACCGCTGCGTGTATCCTAATTCTAAGCGCAAATTATATTTTGGATTTAAGACATAAGAGGCACGCAAATCTGCGAAGTATAGATTATTCTTAACCCCTTGTCCAATTTTGTTGCCATACATATTAGGAATAGCTGTATAAGGTTGAAATATATCTCCCCCCATATTAGTCTCCGCATTTGGATCGGTACCAAAACTGCTAATCATCGCCTTACCATTGAATTCAAATCTATTCCAAGTGTACTGTGCAGTACCCAAAAACTCTCTAAAATTAGCTCCTCTAGGATGTGCCAATGGCTCACCATTATTACTGTAATTTGAGATAGAAGCAAAATGTTGATATGTATAAGGTCTTACTAAGTTATATTCAGCCAAGAAATGTAAATTCTGCACGCCAAACATATCAAATCCACGTACACCTAATTGTGTCCCCCATTTATTATGTGCATATCCATTGTTTGCAAAAAATTCTTTCGCTGTGAATTCACCTAATAAAAACTGTCCATAGGCCGTGATATTATTTAGAACTTTATACTTTGCATTCAATCCCAAAAACATTTTATCAGGAGAAGTACGATTATTATTTTCAACTGGACGAAATAAGATACCAGGATTTAAATAATTAAAATCAAAACCTCTATGACCAGCTTGATTACGATTTGCCCATACCACAGCTTGAAAAAATCCGACAGACAATCTATTAGTTGCGTTATAATCTATATACTGAAATGCACCATACTTAATCCCATCACCGAAACGACCACCAGAATTTAGAGAATCCAATCTTGGATTTACAGGATCATTCATATATGCCCATACCGAAGTATACTGCACATTACCAATTTCACCAGTAAATTTTAGCTGTGTATAATTTGATGAAAAATCTGATAACAATAAAGATCTATACCCATCACCTATATGATTTTTATCAAAAGCGGCTGTTAATTGAAAATAAGGACTAAAATCATACGTTAAACTAGCTGTTGCATACATCCAATCTTTTGTTTTACCCAATGGGTTTTTGGAGGATGACTGCCCTGGAACTACGCCTGTTTCAGCGATATATTGATCCAAATAATTAGCAAATACACCTTGATTCTCATATAGAGAGGTATAGAATGTAAATCTATCCTTAATTGTAAGCCCAGCTTGTATTCCCCTTGTATTCAACCATGTAGAACGATTATCGTTATCGATCAATTCGGAACCAATTTGAAAATCAGGCAGAAAATCTAAATAGAAGGAATGATCTTCTTTTTCAACATCAACTAAATGTTCATTAAACAATTTCCGCATGATAAAATTAGTTGATGAAGAGGAGTTCGCATATTCTAAGGAGTCCTTTCTATTTAACAACTCATTTTTAAAAAGAAAAGGTTTTGACGAAGTATGAAATCTAGTTCTCACATTATACAATATATTATTGTACTTTGTCGACTGCTCATAAGAATACACCTCATTTTCAACCTGAGCCTTAACAATCAGCGAGTTACAAACAAATACTAAAGTAAAAACTAAACCAACAACAATATATTTTTTTTTATTTCTCATAAGGAAACTTGTATTTTTAAATAGAAAATACAATAATTAAAGATTTAAAAATGTATTTTTTAAGCAATATTGCAATCAATTATCTAATTTCATGCCACTTTTTTATTTATTTAGAAAATACACTATATTCGCTTATGCTAAAACGTTTTAAATAGTTAAAATCGTACAACCATATAAACATGAATAGAAAAAAATTTTTACAGCAAAGCGCGTTATTTAGTGTTGGATTAATGGCGAATAAATTCTCTTTCGGAACTGTAAATACACGATTCCCAACAGTTAGAGTTCCTTTAAATAAGAGGCATTTTACGAGTTATGTAATTGAAAATGCAATTGAAGAATTTCAAAAAAAAGTCAATAACCCTGAGTTAGGCTGGCTTTTTAACAATTGCTTCCCCAATACCTTAGATACTACAATCTATGATGAATCCACGTCTACTCAAAAGTTAACATATGTAATCACTGGGGATATAGATGCCATGTGGTTACGCGACAGTAGCGCACAGGTATGGCCCTATTTACAGTTTATGCACAAAGACCGTAAGTTACAAGATTTGATTTTAGGACTAATTAATAAGCAATCAAAATGCATCAATATTGATCCGTACGCAAACGCATTTTATAACGACCCTACTAAAGAAGGAGAATGGTTTTCAGACCACACAGAAATGAAAGCAGGTATCCATGAGCGTAAATGGGAAATAGACTCGCTTTGTTACCCAATCCGTCTTGCTTACGAGTACTGGAAAACGACAAAAGACACCACTCCATTTAATGACGAATGGGTAAAAGCGCAAGAAAACACCTACAAAACTTTCATAGAACAACAACGCAAAGACAATTTAGGACCATATAACTTTATGCGCACGACTCCCCGCGGAACAGATACCTTACAAGTTGATGGGTGGGGATACCCCGTCAATCCTGTAGGTCTTATTTGTTCAAGCTTCCGACCGTCTGACGATTGTTCCATTTTTCCATTTTTGATTCCATCTAATTTATTTGCTGTAATAAGTTTAAGACAAGCCGCTGAAATATTAAGGAAGGTAAAAAACAATACGATATTAGCTTCTAAAATGGAATCCTTAGCAGATGAAGTCCAGAAAGCAATAAATGATTATGGCATCATTGATCATCCAAAATATGGTAAAATCTACGCTTACGAAGTTGATGGCTTTGGAAGCGCATTGATGATGGACGATGCCAATGTCCCTTCCTTATTATCACTACCGTACCTGGGAGCAGTAGATGTCAACGACGAAACCTATCAACGCACGCGCAAATTCATATTATCAGAAGACAATCCCTTCTTCTTCAAGGGCAAAGCAGGAGAAGGAATTGGAGGACCACACATTGGTCGTGATATGATTTGGCCAATGGCTATAACAATGCGCGCATTTACTTCAACTAACGATAATGAAATTCGCGATTGCATAAAAATGGTAGCCTCCACTCATGGGGATACTGGATTTATGCACGAAACATTTCATAAAGATGATCCGAAAAAATTCACACGCCACTGGTTTGCTTGGGCTAATACTTTATTTGGAGAATTATTATGGAAAACTTATAAAGAAAAGCCATCTTTGTTAAAGTTTTAAGTGATTAGACCTAGTCAAAATATTCAATATTTAGCGAAGACTTAGGTATAATCCTAAGTCTTTTGTTTTATGCGCACACAAGGTCCAATTGGCATTTTTGATTCTGGCTACGGCGGTTTAACCGTCTTCAAAGAAATACACAAAAAATTACCAGAATATGATTACATCTATTTGGGTGATAATGCACGCGTACCTTATGGCACACGTTCATTCGAAACAGTTTATGAATTCACCAAAGAATGTGTATTCAAACTATTTGATTTAGGCTGTAATTTGGTGATATTAGCATGCAATACAGCATCTGCAAAAGCTCTAAGAAGCATCCAACAGAATGATCTCCCTGAAGGTAAAAAAGTTTTGGGTGTTATACGTCCAACGACTGAATCAATTCACGAGTATACCAGAACAAATGCGATAGGTATCTTAGCTACCCCAGGGACAGTACTCTCTAACTCCTACTTGATTGAAATTGCTAAGTTCAATCCCGAAATACAAGTTTACCAACAAGCTTGTCCATTTTGGGTTCCTTTGGTGGAAAATAACGAAATCAATAGCGATGGTACACATTATTTTATACAGAAAGATATTAATGAGCTTTTGAGTCAATCTCCTACTATTGACACCATAGTGCTGGCCTGTACGCACTACCCTATTTTATATCCAATTATTCGAAAATACACACCAGAACACATCCAAATCTTGGCACAAGGTGAATTGGTTGCTGAAAGTTTAGCGGATTATTTAATTCGTCATCTAGAAATAGAAGAAAAATGTAGTGAAGGTGGAAAATTAGAATTTTACACCACTGATGATGCCAAGGATTTTTCAGAAAAAGCATTTATATTCTTTGGCAAGAATTTAGAAGCTCAACATATAAAAGTAGATAAAAAATAAGCAGTCAAAATTGACCGCTTATTTTTTATCTACTTTGCAATGCAATTGCATATAATTTCATCTGCTTCACCATGGCCAACAATCCATTCGCACGAGTTGGCGATAGATGCTCTTTCAATCCTATTTGATCTATAAAATAAAGATCGGCATCTGCGATTTCTTTTGCTGTATGTCCAGATAATACTTTTACCATCAAACTCACCAATCCTTTGGTGATAATCGCATCAGAATCTGCTTTAAAATTTATTTTACCATCTACCAACTCTGGAAATAACCAAACTTTGGATTGACAGCCCTTAATTATAAATTGATCTATTTTGTATTGCTCATCGATCAAAGGAACTTCCTTACCCAATTGGATGATATATTCATATTTTTCCATCCAATCGCCATAAAAAGAAAAATCTTCGATTAATTCGTCTTGTATTTCGTTAATTGTCATCTTTTATAAAAGCATTTTTAATGCACGAGTCAAACCCGCAATAAAATTATCTATATCTTCTTTGGTATTATACACCGCCAAACTCGCACGTACTGTTCCAGAAATATTAAACAGATCCATTACCGGTTGTGCACAGTGGTGTCCAGTACGCACAGCAATACCCAATTTATCTAAAATCACACCTATATCATACGGATGAACGCCATCTACCACAAATGAAAGTACAGAAGATTTTTTAGCTGCCTCTCCAATAATTTTTACACCCGCGATCTCTTTAATTTTCGAGGTAGCATAATCCAACAATTCGTCCTCATAGGCTCTGATATTCTCAATACCTAAATCATTAATATAATCTATCGCTACCGCTAAACAAATCCCAGCTTCAATATTTGGGGTACCCGCCTCGAATTTGAAAGGCAACTCATTGTAAGTCGTCTTTTCAAAAGTAACATCCTTAATCATGTCCCCCCCCCCTTGATACGGAGGCATTGAATCCAGCAATTCCCTTTTACCGTACAATACACCCACACCAGTAGGTGCGTACATCTTATGACCAGAAAAAGCTAAAAAGTCTACATCCAAATCTTGTACATCTATAGCAATGTGTTGAACAGCTTGAGCTGCATCAAGTAATACAGGCACATTCTTAGCATGAGCTAATTTAATAATCTCTTTCACAGGATTAATAGTTCCTAATGAATTGGAAACATAAGTGACAGAGACAAGTTTTGTTTTCTCAGAGAGTAAGCTTTTGTAAGCGTCCATATCCAATTCACCATAATTGTTCATCGGAATCACACGTAAAACTGCTCCTTTCTCCTCGCAAAGCATTTGCCAAGGCACAATATTCGAGTGGTGCTCCATTGCCGAAATAATAATTTCGTCACCTGCATGAATAAAAGCCTTACCATAACAAGCAGCCACTAAATTGATACTGTCTGTAGTGCCTTTTGTTATAATGACTTCAGCATCTTCTCTAGCATTTATAAATTCCTGCACTTTGCGACGCGTTACCTCAAATGCATCCGTAGATATTTGACTCAAATAGTGTACACCACGATGCACATTCGAATTCATATCCGAATAATAGTTTGTAATCGCGTCTATTACTGTCTTTGGCTTTTGTGTAGTCGCACCATTATCCAAGTAAACCAAGGGCTTACCGTTCACCTCTCTTTTCAGAATAGGGAAATCGGCACGGATCTTTTGTATATCGAATTTTTTCAATTTATGTTCAAAATTTTCATTACAAAGGTAATACATATCCATCCAAAATGAGCGTTTTAAATGTATTCTTTTGGTAAAAGATGTTCAAATTTTGACTTTAAAATAATTTATATAACTACTTTTTTTATTAAATTTCCGAATACATATTTTAATTTTATACATACCTTTGTAGTAATATGCAAGAATTACCATTAAATATTCCAGAGGGATCGAGGAAAGAAGTAATGACTTATTTGGAGCCTTATATGCTCAAAGAAATGAGTGAATATTTAAAACCTGTTGAGGAAATGTGGCAACCAGCTGATTTTCTTCCAGATTCTTCTAGAAGTACTTTTTTCGAAGAAGTACGTGATTTACAAGAGAGTGCCAAAGAACTTCCTTATGATTTAGTAGCGGTATTGATTGGTGACACAATTACGGAAGAAGCTTTACCTACTTATGAATCATGGTTAACAATGGTCGAAGAAGTAGATAAAAATGAGCAAGGTGGGTGGATGAAATGGGTGCGTGCTTGGACTGCTGAAGAAAATAGACACGGAGATTTATTAAACAAATACTTATATCTTTCTGGTAGAATCAATATGCGTGAATTCGAAATGAGTACACAACATTTGATTAAAGACGGATTTGATATTGGTACTGGAGCCGATCCTTATCGTAATTTCATATATACATCTTTTCAAGAAATAGCCACTAATGTTTCGCATAGACGTGTAGCTGGTATTTCTAAGAAAAGTGGCGACAAATTATTAGCCAAAATGTGTGGTGTTATCGCCGCGGATGAAGCACGTCACGCTAAAGCGTATATGTCATTTATTTCGAAAGCTTTTGAGGTAGATCCAAGTGAAGTGATGTTAGCTTTTGAAGATATGATGCGTAAAAAAATTGTAATGCCAGCTCACTTTTTACGTCAATCAGGCGAAGCAAAAGGCGGATCTTTTGCACATTTCTCTGATGCTGCTCAACGATTGAATGTGTATACTGCCATTGACTACGTAGATATATTAAAAGAACTGATCGCAGATTGGAAAATCGATCAAGTTTCTGGTTTAAATGAACAAGGCGAAAAAGCCCGCGATTACTTAATGAAATTACCAGATCGCCTACTACGCTTAGCAGATAGAATTAAAGTTCCAGAATTGGAATATAAATTCAAATGGATTTATGGCTAAAAAATAGTAAAACGCTCTTCATAAAGGGCGTTTCTTTTCTTTACTCTTCAGTTTAAAAAAGTTAATCTTTTGTTAATAATTTTATTAAACCTTTGACAAAACACATTGTCCCAATATAGAATGTGTATAAATTACACTAAGTTGTATTTGCATAAACAACCATAAATACGTTTAAATGGGCAAAAAACTATTTTTTATGCAATAAGAAATAGAAACTATTAATAAATTAATATTGAAATGTGTTATTTTTTTAAGATATTTGCATTTCAATTTTCACAGAAAACAAACAAACTAGCGATATGTTATTAAATCGTTCTGAACGTTCTTTCCCGCGTGTTATCATTATAGGTGGTGGTTTTGGTGGTGTCGAAATAGCAAGAAAATTAAAAGATAAAGAAGTTGAGGTTTTATTAATCGACCGCAACAACTTCCACACTTTCCAACCTCTTATGTACCAAGTAGCTACAGGTACTCTTGCTGCAGACTCGATCTCCTTCCCTATTCGCAAGATGTTTAAAAATCAACAAAATTTTAAATTTCGTCTAGCGGATGTTTTAAGTATTGATAACAACAAAAAAGAAGTTCATACCTCTGTAGGAATATATGACTACGATTATCTTGTCGTGGCTTCTGGAGCAACAAGTAACTTCTTCGGCAATAAGGAAGTTGAAAAAAACTCGCTGCCTATGAAGAGCATTCAAGAAGCACTTGATATTAGAAGTTATGTGCTGCAAAATCTTGAAAAAGCAGTGCTATTAAAAAATGCTTCAGACCGTGCTCCATATTTAAATTTTGTAATCGTAGGTGGTGGCCCTACTGGAGTTGAATTATCTGGTGCTATAGCCGAAATTCAATTACACGTTTTGAAAAAAGATTATCCTGAACTTTCTGTTAACGAGATGAAAGTCTACTTAGTAGAAGGAACGGGCAAAATACTAGGAGCTCTTTCTGAAAAATCTTCTCGTGATTCAGAAAGATATCTAAAAGAATTAGGTGTAACTGTATTAACAAACACACAGGTTACGGGTTATGATGGTGATACTATTACATTTAACAATGGTGAAAGCATCAATACTAAAACTGTTATATGGGGTGCCGGCGTAAAAGGTCAATTTCCAGAGGGAATAGACGCTTCTATTATTGAAAGAGGAAATCGTATCCGTACGAATGGTCAATGTCAGGTAGAGGGTATGGAATGTGTCTATGCGATTGGTGACGTAGCGGCTATGATTACAGAAGAAACACCTAGAGGTCTTCCTGGTGTAGCTCCTGCAGCACAGCAGCAAGGCACTTATGTAGCTAAACACATAATTAATATTCTTTCTAACAAGCCAAATACAGAAAATTTCAAATATTTTGACAAAGGTTCTATGGCTACGATAGGTCGTAATAGAGCTGTTGTTGATTTAGGAAAACTACACCTTAACGGGTTCATAGCTTGGTTAGCTTGGATGTTCGTTCACTTGATGTCAATATTTGGTTTCCGAAATAAAATGGTAACATTTGTAAACTGGGCAATCAAATTTCTTACTAAAAACTCTGGGGTACGTCTTATCGTGGACAAATACGAACGTCCTGCAGACAGAGAAAAACCTCAAACACAACTTTAGTCCTATACTAAAACAAACAATACGAAGAAATGTCGACAATGAAAATTGTCGACATTTTTTTATTTAGTACTTTTGATAATAAAATTAATTATATCATGGATAATAAAACGATAGCACGCGCATTCAAACTTTGTGGACAACTAATGGAATTATATAATGAAAATCCATTCCGTACCAAGGCTATGGCAAGTGCCTCGTTCAAAATAGATAAACTGCCTTTTTCTGCTGATAATGCATCTTTAGAAGAATTAAGTGCCCAACAAGGAATAGGTAAAAGTACTGCCGAAAAAATCAAGCAAGTGATTACAACAGGTTCATTTCCTGAACTTGACGAATTGATAGCTAAGACTCCTGTTGGTATTATAGAAATGCTTAAAATAAAAGGCCTTGGCCCCAAGAAAGTTCAAATTATCTGGAATGATTTGGAAATAGAATCAGTGGGTGAATTATACTACGCCTGCAATGAGAATCGTCTAATCGAAGCAAAAGGATTCGGTCTAAAAACCCAAGAAGACATCAAAAAATCTATTGAATTTGCAATGGATAATCAAGGTTGGTTTTTATATGCCAAAGTATTGCCTTTTGCGGATAAGATCTTTAGTAGTTTACAAAATATCTTGCATGCAAATCAATTAAGTTTTACAGGTGAATTTCGTAGAAAATGTGAAGTATTACAGCAAGTTGAGTTGATTTCCGATGCTCCTACAAGTATTTTGGAAGAGGCTATTGGGAGTTTAAAATTCGAATCACAAATTCAAACAATAGACAACAAAATATCATTTACTGACGAAAATGCTTGTCCATTTATAGTATACAGTTCGACTGAAAACTTTGCAAAAGACCTATTAATAACAACAGGTTCAAGCACGCATATTGAACTATTAACAAGCATCGTGAACGAGATTCCTCATGGAACAGATGAAAATGAGATTTATAAAAAATTAGGCTTAGCCTATATTGAACCTGAATTGCGTGAAGGTTTAGATGAGGTTGATTTAGCCAAGCAAAACAAGTTGCCACAACTAATTACTTACGAAGACTTAAAAGGAACTTTACACAATCACACTACTTATTCTGATGGTGTCCATTCATTAGCAGAAATGGCTCGTTACTCTAAAGAGGAATTAGGTTTAGAATACCTTGGGATTTGTGACCACTCCAAAACTGCTGTTTACGCAAATGGCTTAAGTGTAGAAAGATTAGAACAACAGTGGGCTGATATAGAAAATTTAAACAGCCAATTAGCTCCTTTTAAAATTTTCAAAGGAATTGAATCAGATATCTTATCTGATGGCTCTTTAGATTATTCAGATGAGATTTTATCTAAATTTGATTTCGTAGTCGCTTCAGTACATAGCAACTTAAAAATGGACGAAGAAAAAGCGACAGCTCGATTACTAAAAGCCATTGAAAATCCATACACAACAATTTTAGGACATCCAACAGGTCGTCTATTACTGTCTAGAGCTGGATATCCATTGGATTTCAAAAAAATAATTGATGCGTGTGCGGCAAATAAAGTTGTTATTGAGATTAATGCAAATCCATTACGTCTTGACTTAGATTGGCGATGGCATAGATACGCGTTAGAAAAAGGAGTACTATTGTCTATTAATCCTGACGCACACCGTACAGAAGGTTTACTGGATATGCAATATGGTGTTTTCGTAGGTCGTAAAGGAGGATTGTCATTAGATAAATGTTTAAATGCATTTTCTTTGGAACAGATCACATCGTATTTCAACAGTAAAAAATAACTCATTTTTCGAATCATTATGAAAGTATATATATCACGTAATATTCCAACTACTGCATTAGATGTATTGAAAGAATATGGCTTAGAAGTTCGTATAAACAGTGACAACAAACACCTTAGCCAACAAGAATTAATCGAAGAATGTAAGCAAGCTGATTTATTACTAAACGTGGGGCATGCCGACTTAGATAAATATTTCTTAGAATCATGTAAGCATCTCAAAGGCATTGCCCTAGCATCTGTAGGGTATGATCACATTGATTTAGCAAGTGCAACCTCTCTCGGAATTCCTGTTTCAAATACACCAGGAATATTGAGTGGAGCAACGGCTGATGTTGCGTTTTTACTGATGTTAGCCGTTTCGAGAAAAGCTTTTTATCGCGCGAATGAAGTCCGAGAGGGCAAATGGAAAGACTTTGAATTTATGCAAGACTTAGGTATTGAACTCAATGGTAAAACGTTAGGAATATATGGACTAGGTCGAATTGGTCTTGAACTAGCTAAAAAAGCGCAGGCCGCTTATAATATGAATATCATTTATTATAACCGAAATCGTAACCTAGAGGCGGAGCAGCTTGTAAATGCTAAATATGTCAATTTCGACGATTTATTAACGCAATCTGATGTCATATCATTACACACTAACCTTTCTTCAGAAACACAAGACCGATTTAATAAAGACGTTTTCAATCGCATGAAAAAATCTGCCATTCTCATCAATACGGCACGTGGTAAGGTAGTAAATGAAACAGATTTGTATGAAGCATTGAAAAAGGGTGAAATTTGGGGAGCTGGATTAGATGTCTCCGATCCTGAACCAATGTCTCCAAATAATCCATTACTACAATTACCAAGTGTATGTGTATTACCACATATTGGTTCTGCAACCATAGAAACCCGTACACAAATGGCAATTATGGCTGCAAATAACCTCATCGCCGCAAAAAACGGAAAACCAATGATGCAAATTGTAAATAAGGAAATTTATTAACTACTATAAATCAAAAACTGTATAAGTTATGAGAATAACCATTTGCAAAACATTTTGTTTCATATGTACTTTATTGCTTTTTTCTAACTGTACTCCAGATAATACAAAGCCGAATACACTGTCCGAACAAGAACAAAAGGAAGGTTGGAAATTACTTTTCAATGGAAAAAATCTACAGGGCTGGCATTTATATAATGAAGTCGGGCATAAATCAGCATGGGTAGTTGGCAATGGTATATTATATTGCGATCCAAATAGTGAAGAAAATAGAATTGACCTTGTTTCAGATAACGAATACGAAAACTTTGAACTGAAATTTGAATGGCAGTTAGAAAAAGAAGGTAACAGTGGCGTATTTATCAATGTAAAAGAGGATACTACAATTGCACAAACTTACTTCTCAGGTCCAGAATACCAACTCTTAGAGGACACACATATGGACTTTAATCTACCGCTTAAAAAATCTGGATGTCTATATAATTTCACACCACAATTAAATTCTGCTCGTACAAAGTTGCGGGGAGAATGGAACGAATCTAGAATTATTCAAAAAGATGGGCAAATAATGTTTTACCTTAATGACCAGCAGACAGCTATAATGGATTTTAATAGTAACGACTGGAAATCATTAGTACTCAAATCAAATTTTAAAAATTACCCACATTTTGGCAAATACACTAAGGGGCATATTGCACTGCAAGATTGGTCACGTGGAGTTTCTTTCCGAAATATAAAAATAAGAGAGTTGTAAAAAATTGCAAAAGCAAATATTTAGTATAGCTAAAACAAACTTTACAAAGCTCCGATACTAGATTAGAACATCATATAAGGGCTTACCAGATGGTAAGCCCTTATTCTTAAATCTATTTATTCAAATAATAATATTCTAATAAATAATCATTTTTATACCCATCAATATCAACAATTTGACGAATAGGACCAATTCCCTTTGCAAGCCAAATAACAGACTTTGTATTCACTATATTTCCTGTTAATGTGTTAGTAACTTTCTGAACAAGTTCGGTTTTAATAATGTTCTTATAACTTTTACCATTTATTACTTCAGAAGAACTTTTTTCTAGGATTCGACCAGAATGATTAAATATCATTTGACCGGTCCCACTCACTGAATTAAAGCTCAAAATCATTTCTTCATTCCACACTTGATTAGTTGGGAGATTAAGATTTAAATATGTAATGTTACCAGCCCCTATTTCTGCCCCCATTTGATTATGCTGAGCATAATACATTTTGAAAACACCTTTTTCCTCCCGAACAGCTAACGGATAACTATAATCATTTTCTTGATCAATAGAACTATGAAAATCCAATCCTTGATAATTCACCGTGTGGAATATTTCATATTGCATCCCCTCTTCGTTCTCATTGTCATAAAAATTCCAATAATTCCCTTCTTTAAAAGGCCAATACGATCCTGCTGGATCAATAATTACATCATTGCTGTCGTCATCATTTTTTGAACAGGACATGGTGAATACACTGATCAGAATTAAAGATAGAATGCTTAGCAAAAAATTGTTGCTTTTTCTCATAGATAGATTGTTAAAATAAAAATTGATAATTTATAGTTAGTATAAATTTTTATTCCAAAACAACAAAAGTCGAGCCGATTTAGTGATGTTTAATAATTACGCACCTTAAATCAATACAAGATCAACGAGTTAATCATTTTACAGATAAACATATATTGACTTTTAAGAGGATAATGAATAGTGAAATGAAAATTATTAAGGAGGAATTGTTAAATACAATCACAAATCAATTCAATATTACATTGTGTTAAAATTGCACATTATATTTTTTTAATTACCAATTAGTATTTCTGTAGATTTTTGGAGAATTGCAACGATAATCTTTCCAAAAGTCAATATTCAGCAATTAATTTACAATCGAGATACTGCTACATTTATGACATTCAATTTAATGATACCGTCGTGCGCTCATACATATCTCATGCTCCTTACTTCATAAAACACTGTATACCAACGCTTCATGACAGAATGAAATTAATACAAAAGAAGCTGCGTCACTTGACGGAGCTTCTTTTGTATTATTACTATATTTACCTATAGTTAAAGAAAAAAATGAAAAAACAACTTTCAATAATTTTGGTTATCCTTTGCCTCGCCGTAGTTGGATATAGAATTTATTTGAGCAAAAATCTAGAAATGAATATGACTGCATATCTGGAAAGAGCAGCAAATGCCAATTCAATAGAATTAGCGGCTACTGAATTGCGCACCGCAATGACGTATTTGGAATCAAATAATATCAACTCGGGATATACTTCCATATTATGGAACGACCCAAGTGAGGATATTGGATTTTGGTATACCAATTTAAAAGTTAGTTTAGAAGAATTAGAACAGTTAAATACGAGCTCTAGTTTAGAAAAATCAAATGTATTATTAAAATTAAGAGAATCTCTATTAAACAATAAGGGAAATGTCATCGTACCCAAAGGATTAGGATTATATCCAAATAACACTATTTGGGCCGTATTAACGACTACATCACTAATATTTGGTCTTGTAGGAGTTATTTTATATTCAGCATTAAAATCAAAAGACCCAGAATAAATCTGTTTTAATAGTAATTTTAAATAAACATATAATCTTAACAACTTATTATGAGCCAAAGTTTTATTAACAAAAAGGATATTCCTTCCGGTGAAGAAATACAGTCAAAAGATTTGCGAAATGCCGTTTATAATTATATCAAAAACTTATATCCCGAAATTTCAAAGGACGATTATATTTCTATTACTGAATTAAATCAATTTAGAAGACAATACCTAACTTCTTTAATCGAGCAAGAAAAAGGTGAAATAGCCACATTAGATGCAGATGTCCTACATGCTATAAACACAAATTCCATATTATCCGAAAACATAGAAACAACCAATGATAAAAGCATCACTACTGGGCAAAGAATCGCCGACAAAGTTGCTACATTCGGGGGCAGTTGGAAATTTATTATAATTTTCATGTCTTTTCTAACGATATGGATGTTGATAAATGCTTTTGTATTACTAAATAAAGGTTTCGATCCTTATCCCTTCATACTTCTTAACCTTATTCTTTCATGCGTAGCAGCTATCCAAGCGCCAATCATTATGATGAGCCAAAATAGACAAGAAGAAAAAGATAGAGCTAGAGCGGAACAAGATTATAAAATAAACTTAAAAGCAGAACTAGAAATAAAATTGCTGAGTGAAAAAATTGACCATTTGATTGTCAACCAAAATCGCAAGTTATTAGAAATCCAGGAAGTACAAACAGATTATCTTGATGATTTAATGAAAGAAATCAAAAAAAGAAGTTAGAATAAATTCATCAATTTCAGTATAAAACCAAATTAAAAGCTTAGCAAATTTCAGATAATAAGCTTGATTATCATTTCGACGACAAAATAAATCTAAAAATATTTCAGTATAAGCCTGACCAAAAAATGGTCAGGCTTATTTAATCGTGTTAAATAATGTTAGAATATCGATGTTAATTATTCAATTATCTAATAATGATCTATATTTAAACTGATTAACAACAACTTAACCAATTCTATATGACAAAAATCTTTACTTTAAAAAATCTTATTGGAATAGCGCTCATTCTATTTCCAGCACTCTCACATGCTCAAAGCTCAAAAATATTTGTCGAGCTTGGAGGAAAACACCAGCGTTCAAAATCTAATACACCAGAAAACGTTAGAATTTCAAGTGAAGAAGAGATGCAAAATGCCAGAATCGCTCCAATATTTGGTTTTTATCTTAATGATCATTTAAGCATGGGAGTTGAATATGCCTATTCAAATCAAGAAAGAAATAGAATTTCAAGTGAACGTATGGAAGATTTCTCTAAGAACGAGACTTATGATCAATCAGTATCATTAAATAGCTTTGGTTTTTTTTCCAGATTGTACGCAAAGAAACATTGTTCTAAATTTAACGTTTTCATACAGCTCAAACCTGCTTTCACAAAAAGTAACAACAGATATGAAGCAAGAGGTGCAACCATGGGATATGAGCCGACCTATACATCCTCACTTTATGAATCAAAAGGAACTACGAAGATAGATATATATGAAATTGATTTAGGACTTGGACTATCTTATAAAATTTTTTATGGACTTGCAGCTCAATTGAATATACCATCTGTAATAAATCACAGCAGATTATATTATGACCTCACTGATGCAAAGCAATCTTATACATCGATATTCCAGTCTACATTATCAAATGCAAACCTTTCATTCAACTATCAATTCTAATAATATGAAAACTTTTATAATAACTCTAATTACTTGTTTTGCTTTGCCAATTTCTTATGCGCAAGAAAATAAATTCATTATTTCCACATCATTTAGATTTAATAATAGTAATAGCGAAACTGAAATTCAAAAACATTCCAACAACTTTACTCAAATCAACCCTCGAATAATGTATAAACTTAAAAATAAGTGGGGAGTAGGTTTTTTATATGCGATATCAAAAGATAAAACAGAAGACAATGACAATATTTACTCAAAACTAACTGGCAATAAGTTTGGTGGTTTTATACAGTATAATCTAATAGATATAACAAAATTTCAGCTCTTTTCTGAGTTAAATGCAAGTTATACCACACTAAAGCATAAAAGTGAAATGGATACTTTTAATGATATTTCATCTAAAGGAGCTTTTTTAAATATAAATATGGGTGCAAGATATAATTTATATAAGCGCTTTGGTATTGAATTACGACTTAATGATCTAATATCGTATTCATCAACAAAACTTGATGTTTCAGAAACTAAATCATCAAGTTTCAATCTTCTAAATAATCCATTCCAACAACTTTCGTACGGTATATCTTATTCCTTCTAATTGTTAAATTATTGTTATAAAATCTTCCAAGTTTGTATTGAATCGCAACAAAGCTTATATTTAAAACAAAAACATATACTATGAATATATTGAAATCAGCTTTTTTGGCTACAGCGATATTTGCTTCACAAGCTTCATTTGCACAGTTCAAGCAAACACCTCTTCCGTATGCATACAATGCTTTAGAAGGTGCTATTGATGCTAAAACAATGGAAATTCACTACAGCAAGCACGCTGCTGCATACACAGCTAATTTGAATAAAGCTATTGCTAGCACAGCAGCTGAAAAAGCAAGTATTGAATCTATCTTAGCTAATATTTCAACACAATCTGCTGCTGTACGCAATAATGGTGGTGGTCATTACAATCACGAATTATTTTGGTCGATCTTGACTCCTAAAACAGGAACTAAACCTTCTGCAAAACTAGCAAAAGCAATTAACGATACATTCGGATCTGTAGATGCCTTAAAAGAAAAAGTAAATGCAGCAGGCGCAGCACGTTTTGGCTCGGGATGGTCATGGTTATCTGTCGATAAATCAGGTAAATTATTTGTTTCTTCCACTGCAAACCAAGATAATCCTTTGATGGATGTAGTAGAGGAAAAAGGAACGCCTATTTTAGGTCTTGATGTATGGGAACATGCCTATTACCTACGTTACCAAAACAAACGCGCAGATTACTTAACAGGTATTTGGAATATCATCAATTGGGATGAAGTATCTGTTCGCTACGAAAAAGCATTAAAGAAATAGTTTTACACTATTATATACAAAACGTCATTTTGGAATATTTCGATATCAATCAAAATGACGTTTTTTTGTAATCTCTATCTACCGCGGCATTCCCCCTATTCACCGACAACTTTTCAAGGAATACCTAATCGCTATCCCTAAGCGATTGTCTACACGATATATTTGTACTATAATTTTAAACAAAGAATAGTATGACAACTAAAAAAATATTTTCAATCGACGGATTAAACGTAAAAAGTTTTATTTCAAACTTCACGAATAAACTTGGCAAGTTAAGATTTATAGCAAATGCTGAGTCGGGTAAAAAGTTTTATTTCAAACTTCACGAATAAACTTGGCAAGTTAAGATTTATAGCAAATGCTGAGTCGGGTAAAAAGATTTTAGACTTACCACTTATTGCGGTAATTATAATCGGTCTTCTATTACCATTTTTGACAGTGATTTTGGTAGCAATTGCTCTAATGATGTCTATTAAAATAAACATAGAATCCAGGGAAAATGAAATTATATTATTAGATAAGCAATAAAAAATTGCTTATCTAATAATTCCCTGTTTTCAGGGAGAAAAAAGAAGCATGATTTTTGCATACTTTGTTGTATGAAAAGAATACTATTAATTTTTGTATTAACCTTTATACTTCAAAGCTCCTATTCGCAATCACAAGAAGCAGCCGCCTATGAAGTGGATGAGTTCAACCTTTGGAATAAACAAATTGGCGATACAGCATATGTTTTTGCAGACCAAGCTTATCTCAGAGATGCTCCAAGTTTAAATGGAAAAATCATAGACTCATTAGTACACGGTACACCTGTATATATAAAATCCGAAGCCTATAATCCTAGCACGATACGAGGATTCAAAGCTCCTTGGCAAAAAATATCTTATCTGTATGACAACAAATATAAAGAAGGCTTTATTTGGCTTGGTTTACTTGATTTAGGTCACAATAAAAATAATAAAAGTTTAAATTTCATCCATGGTTTTTTACGTTTCGAAAAAGGAACTTCTTATAGTGAACCAACGTATCTTTTAGAGATAAAATGTATGGATAATAATAATCTTATTGCCCGAAATTATTACCCAGTTTCGCTAAACGGACAAACTTATACGGATAGCAAAATATTACCAAATATGGGATTGTCCAATCTGGAATCTATACATCGAATTGGTTTTTTAGGCGAAGCGTGCGGTATTGCTTCTACACATTATTATTTTTCATGGAATGGTCAAAATTTTGAAACTATGTTTCAAAAATCGAGTGTTGGCGATGCTGGAGTTTATTACTATGAAGAAACAATATTATTCCCATCTGAGCACAATTTAGGAGCTAATTTGATCATAAAAGATATTGAAGAAGGGGAGGTAATAGATGAATATGTTTCAGAACCAAAATATAAGAAAACTAGAAAACGAGAGAAATACTATTGGGATGGTAAACATGCCGCACAGGTAATAGAAATGAAATAAAATACTGATTACAAGCCTTTTATAAAAAATATAAATTTAAAATTTGCAAAATTGAAATTTATATCTATATCTTTGTCTCGACAAAAAAATGGTTTAACCCTTTAATAAACGAAGAAAATGCGTGTACTAAATTTCACATATTCGACTTCATCAGCAACAGATTTTGCTGTGGTCCTTCTTCGTGCTTATACCACCCTATCATAATTTCAATATTATCATAATATGTATAAAGCTCGAAGATCATTCGGGCTTTTTTTACGCGTAATTCCTTGATTACAATCATCCTTTACCTTAAGAATTTCCCGAATATTTAATCAAAACACACTCAATCTATGTTGAGTAATTTTTAATATTTAAATAATCAAAATGGGAAGTAAACTCTCAGGGAAAGACCTTATCAAATTAGGTTTTCCACAAAACAATGTGGTGAATATTGCATTAGGGCAAATTCATCGCTATCGCAAACGCGAGAAAAAAGAAAGAATTTTAGTAGAAGCCAAAGATGTATTACAAGCACCAGAACAATATATTGGAGATGGTATCTGGGGTAAAATAGCAGAAGCATTGATAAAGCCAATCGAAATACGCTTGCAGCAATTAAACAATCAACGTGCTCCATTTTCGATTTTCGGCGAAAATGAAATTGACGAACAAGCTAAAAGGCAATTGTACGATGCACTAAAGTTGCCTATAGCAATTCAAGGTGCCTTGATGCCTGATGCACATAGTGGCTATGGATTGCCGATTGGTGGAGTATTAGCCACAGATAATACCGTTATTCCGTATGGTGTAGGTGTGGATATTGGCTGTAGAATGTCGTTGTATATTTACGATTTGCCAGCTAGCTATTTTAATGGGAAAACATTCCAACTGACGAATATCTTAAAAGATAACACCAAGTTCGGCATGAATGAAGTACATAAGCAAAAGAGTGAACATGCCATTTTAGACAGGTATGAATTTCAGGATATTCCTTTGCTGAAAAATCTTAAAGACAAAGCATACAAACAGTTAGGAACATCAGGAGGTGGTAATCATTTCGTCGAATTTGGAATTGTAAAAATTGATACTGAAAGCGAAACATTAAATATTCCAAAAGGCGAATATATTGCTGTATTAGCACATTCAGGTTCAAGAGGATTAGGGGCTAATATTGCGAAACATTACACTTACTTGGCGACCAAACAATGTCCTTTGCCACGCCATGTGCAACATTTAGCATGGTTAGATTTGGACACTCATGACGGACAAGAATACTGGTTGGCGATGAATCTAGCTGGCGATTATGCAAAAGCATGTCATGATGATATTCACCGAAGAATTGCAAAAGCATTAGGTAAACAACCTTTAGCAAAAATCGAAAACCATCACAATTTTGCTTGGAAGGAAATTATCGCTGGCAAAGAATGTATAGTTCATCGCAAAGGCGCTACGCCGGCACAAAGAGGTGTTTTGGGCATCATACCTGGCTCTATGACTACGGAAGGTTATATTATTGAAGGCAAAGGAAATAGCTTGAGCTTGGATTCTGCATCACATGGTGCAGGAAGATTGATGTCGAGAGCTGCCTGCAAAAATTCAATTACCAAAAGTCAGATGTTTAAAGAAATTGAAAACAAAGGTGTAGAATTGATTGGTGGTAGCGTTGACGAATCGCCGATGGCATACAAAGACATCAAAAAAGTCATTGCCTTGCAAAGTGAACTAGTGCATGTATTGGGTACGTTCACACCAAAAATTGTACGAATGGATAAATAGTCAAAATTTATGAAAAAACAACTATTAATTACCTCTGGAAGAGGTCCACAAGAGTGCAATCTCGCAGTACAACATGTTGTAAACAGGCTTGAACATGAAGCAAATCGACACAAATTGAAAACGGAAATAACTTCTTCAGAGAAAGATAATGGAACTATATGTTCCCTTATCTTATCTTTCCAAGGATCTGGTGTACAAGAATTTGCTGCAAGTTGGATTGGAACAATTCAGTGGATTTGTGCAAGTCCTGTTCGCAAAAATCATAAACGTAAAAATTGGTTTATTGCTGTATTAGATATCGAAGAAGAAAACACACATATGATTGATGATAAATTGATTCAATTTGAAACCATGCGCAGCTCTGGTGCAGGTGGTCAACATGTGAATAAAGTCAGTTCAGCTGTACGTGCCTATTACCCACCTCTAAATATTGTAGTTCAGGTGATGGACACACGTTCTCAACTTCAAAACAAACAAATTGCTATAAAGCGAATTAAAGAGAAAATAGCACAACTAGAGAATTCTAAAAATGAAAACCTTGCAAATCAAAATTGGCTAAACCAAGCCCAAATAGCACGAGGTAATCCAATTCGAATTTTTGAAGGAATCAAATTTATTGAAAAACAAAAAAGCCGGATTACAACGTAATCCGGCTTTGATCTATTAAATAAAACTATTTAATTATCTCAAAATATGGTAATCTAGTTAAAGGCACATCCAATTTGTACGTCTTACCTCCTTTGTAAATTTTCCCCAAATCGTCTTTCCATCTGAAGCCTTTTGGCAACTTAACTTCTCTTTGTAATCTATTGTCCACGACAGGCGCTACCAAATATTTGTCACCCAACATAAACTGATCCGTCACTGCTGCAAATCCTTGTCCAGGAAAAGAATATTCCATATGTCTTAATATAGGCTCTCCTGTCTTAGAAGATTGTTTTGCATTTTCTAAAATATAAGAACCGAATTTTTCATGCAATACAGCACATTGACGTACAATCTCTAAATTCTCCTTATTCAAAATTCGCCATGGAGCTACAGAATATTGCATCATCGGCATCAATGCATGCACTTGAGCCGAACGCACGATTAAGGATTGATCAAAATCCTCAGCTTTTTTATTCAAAAATGTCGAAAATTCTCCTCCACCAATCATATCGGGACACGTGTACGCATAGCCTAACAGTCCAGCTGCAATCATATCTGGAATTAATATTCTTACTGAGTTCCAAGAATATGTTTTATCCCCCAAACGCTGTACAAGTGGCTGTCCACCCATTTTCCATCCAGCACGATATTCATTAAAAGGAAATTCTAAACCAAGTTTAGCCCAAGCCAAAGTATGATCTACAGATGTTGCATCTTTAGCATAACTATCGATAAAATTTTCGTTATAAAAAGCATTATCACCAGCGTCAAATTTGAAACCATCTATACCATAATCCTTTTGCATCTTTTTCAAAATAGAAACAAAATGATCGAAGGCAGCAGGATTAGTCAAATCATAACAAGCTGATTGACCATTCCACCAATTCAAAATAGCAGGTTCACTTTTACCTTTTTTCTTAATTAAATAACCTTTAGAAGCTAATTCACGGTATTCAGGGCTATCGGGACTTACAAAAGGACAAATCCATAGCATCACTTTGAATCCTTGTGCATGAAGCTTTTGCACCATACCTTTAGGATCTGGAAATTTCTCCGCTCTGAAATCAAAATTCCCATAATAACGTTGCCAATTGTCATCAATCATCAATACGCCTGTGGGAAAATTGTTATCCAAGATATCCTGTGCATATTTCAAGACATCAGTTTGATTCTGATTATACATCAATTCAATCCAAGTATTGTACTGAGGTTTTATAAAAAATTCCTCAGCTGGCAATATACCTGAAGCGGGAAAATATTTCGAACTCGCCGCTAAAAAAGCTGATTTTAAAGTCGCACCTGATTGTTGAATTTTTATATTTTCAGAACCAGATTTTATAACTATTTTATCTGAAAAAATCTCAAATTTAAATGGTTTTTCGCTCCAAATAAACCGTCCTTTATTCGAAATGAACAATGGAACGACTTGATTATTCCAGTTCTCCCTTGCCAAATCGAATTCTTTTGCTGGTTTTAAATAAGGCATACTTGAACCTTGTGCAACTACACCACCCCACCAATATTCGCCTTTATCGAGTGGAAGATCTAATTGTGACTCTGTTTGTCCATATCCATAAAACTGGTTAATAAATATGATCAATAGGATTAGGGTTGATTTAATTCTCATAATTGTTTATAGTTTGTTGATTTATATTTTCATCGCTTTATAGCTTTTTTTATAATTTTCATTAGTATTACCACAATTAATCCCATTCCAAATCCAATCACTGTCTCTTTTAATGTGCCATTCCACGTAGGTAGAATATCATGGAAATAATCAATATTATGAACAAATATTCCCCCCGAAACCATCAAAAGAGCTATGGTGCCTACAATTGATAATATTTTTATAATCACTGGCAAAGACATTACTAGCCCTTTTCCGATTATAGCTGTTATACCTTCATTCTTTGATTTACGTATGAGTTTATACCCTGCATCATCCATTCGTACTATCAAAGCTACAATGCCATATACACCAACTGTTGCTATCAATGCTACTATCGACACCGTCATAATCTGAACGGATAATGGTCTGTCCAATACCGTTGCCAAAGCAATAATTACAATTTCCACTGATAATATAAAATCAGTAGTAATGGCTGATTTAACTTTAGCTTTCTCTATTGCTTCATCATTTCCCTTTGCTTCTTCAATTACTTCTGCTCCATTTTTTTCACGATGAAATAAGAATTCAACTATCTTTTCTACCCCTTCATAGGCTAAATACAACCCTCCTATTATCAAAATTACTTTAATAGCTATTGGCAAAAATACTTGTAGCAGAAAAACGATTGGAATTATTATAATCTTATTTATAAAAGATCCTTTAGTAATTGCCCATAATACGGGTATTTCACGTGAAGATAGAAAACCTGTAGCCTTCTCAGCATTTACCGCAAGGTCATCCCCCAATATACCTGCGGTTTTTCGTGTAGCTAATTTACTTGCGACCGCTACGTCATCCATCAAAGCGGCAATGTCATCCAACACTGCAAATATTCCTGAAGCCATGTATGTTTTTTTAGTTTAGTCTGTAAAAATATAAATTTTAGCGAAAATACCCTGTAATTTAAAGAGAAAACATTTTATACTTGTCGACTGTTCTTTACTAAAACAGATGATGCAATGATAAATACAAAATTTAAAAATTTACACAAACAAGCCGATCTCCTTATACTAGGTAATGTATGGGATGCATATACTGCTAAAATCGCACAGGATGCGGGGTTCAAAGCATTAGGAAGTTCTAGCCATGCAATTGCCAATGCTATGGGCTATGCCGATGGTGAAAAAATCTCAGTCGATGAACTTTTATTTGTCGTAGAACGAATCGTTAAAGCTGTAACTATTCCCGTATCTGTAGATTTTGAATCAGGGTATTCTGATAAACCAGAAATTGTAGCTCAATATGTTAAGAGACTAGTAAATCTAGGTGTTGTAGGCATTAATTTAGAAGACGGACAAGTCAAAAATGGAAAGCGCGAATTGGGTGATATGGAATTACACCAACATAAAATCGAAGCAATAAAATCTGTGACTAAGGATATATTTATAAATGCACGTACAGATACCTACACAACAAAACATGCAAATGCTTTAGAAGAATCAATCAAACGTGTAAATGCATACACTAAAGCTGGTGCGGACGGAAGTTTTGTTCCATTGATTGAAACTGAAGAAGATATTAAAATATTTTTAGAAAAGACCTCACTGCCCCTAAATGTATTTCTCACTGCAAATTTACCAACTATAGAAAAGTTAAATAAATTAGGTGTAAAAAGATTAAGCCATGGTGCTAAAATATACGATTGGCTAATACAACAAAACACAAAATTATTTCAAGATTTTATTAAGAACCCGAAATTACCCAAGTAATATAAATTAGTTAGAAGCACCATCTTATATTGGTGCTTTTAACTTTTCTATTTTGATGTAATTTGAGAATACAATTCTTTCTGTGTGGAAAAAAAGAAAATTACTTTTGAAGAGTCTATTTCGGATTTATTTAAACAGAGGTAAGCATTCCAACCTGAAGGTAATTGCAGATAATATCCCCATCCACGATGTTGCTTCAATTTTCCTAAACGCTCTATTGTTTGAAACTCACTACCTATCTTTATACCAGTATCTATAAAACTTCTATTGTGTGAAGATACAAAATATTGATGTTTTTTATTGTCTCCGTGATACTTATACAAAATTTCATTCTTTACTAAAGAATCTAATTTAACAAAGCCATGAGGAACATAAGTTTGTGCTGACACCTTATCGATAAAAGACTGAGGAAAGACTGAGAAAACTAAGACTAATTGGAATAGAATAATGAATATACCTTTTTTCATAAAAAATTAGTTTAGAAATCTAATATACTAAAAAAGTACCATTGGCTGGACGCCAAATGGTACTTTACCCCAATTTAACTATTCTACACTATTCTACACTATTCTTTCTCCACCAATTTTGTTTTTCGATAGCTTAGATTCAAATTACTTTAATACTTCTATCACAGCCGTATTCTCTTGGAATGTAGCATGATCCAAAGCTGTTTTTCCCGTATTGTCTTTGATTCCTTTATTAGCCCCATTTTCTAAAAGTGATTTTGCAATCTCAGTTTGACCAAAAGTCGCTGCAAATACTAATGCAGAAGCCCCGTTAAAATTTTGTTGATTCACATTTGCTTTACTACCCAAAAGCAAAATAACCATACGTGGATATGCTTTGAAAACTGCTCCCATCAATGCCGTATTACCACTTTTATCTTGTGCATTTACATTCGAACCACCTTCAATTAACAACTGAGCTACTTCATAGCTATCATTGTAAATAGCCAAAATCAAAGGTGTGAACCCTCTCACATTAGCCGTATCTATCACACCTTGATTCTGAATATATTGTTTAACATATGTTGTATCATTAGTTCTAGCTGCTGAGAAAATATCTTGTCCAAATGCGACAGAACTAGAGAATATTAATACTATGATGAAGAATAAATTTTTCATTACTATCAATGTTTTGAAAAATAGGACCAGCCAAATCAATAAACTAGCCCCATTTTATAAGTTATAGAAAATTATTTTTTTAGATACTGTTGAACATCGTTCATTGAAGTATTTGTTGCTTTCAAAAGACGTGTACCATATTCTTTGTCCGCTTGGTAAAAATGAGCTAACATTTTATGAACAATCACTTTATTATTAACCGCATTCAAAGCTCCAGACAAGTTTTTGATTAAATTATCTTGATCTTTTTTAGAAAATGAACGGTACAATTCACCTGCCTGCGCAAAATTATTTTCTTTATCAATTTTTGCTTGAACTGTAGTTGTTCCGGCAGGAAATACAGATTTAGAATATTTGAATTTTGTATCTTCTTTTATCTCAGGAAGATTAGTTGATGGTTGGTAATTCACATCGCCCTTTTGTGCACGAATAGACATATAACCATCAGCATTGTAAGTAGTCACTTTATTTTTCGACGCATTAACTGGGATTTGTTGGAAATTACCTGTCAAACGATGACGTTGAGTATCAAAGTAAGAAAACAAACGTCCTTGTAATAATTTATCCTCCGAAGGCTCAATTCCTGGAACCAAAGTCGCTGGAGAAAATGCAGCTTGCTCTACTTCTTGGAAATAATTATCTGCATTTCTATTTAATGTCATTGTACCTACAAAAACAGATTTCGCCACTTTTTCAGACCATACCTTAGTTACGTCTACCGGGTTAAAGTCCAATTTATCAAAATCTTCTTTCTTCAACATTTGTACATACAAATCCCATTGTGGATAGTTACCACCTTTAATAGCATTATGTAAGTCTAAAGTAGCGTGCTCAATTTGAGTAGATTGGATAGCATTTGCTTCCTCTTGCGTCAAATTACGCTCACCTTGTTTTGGTCTCCAGTTGTATTTCACGTAAGTCACTTCACCGTTCTCATTTACCCATTTATACGCGTGTACACCATTACCCACCATTTCGCGGTAGTTAGCAGGGATACCATAATCTGAAAATAACCAAGTCAACATATGTGTTGATTCTGGAATATTAGAGAAGAAATCAAACACACGATTCGGATCTGATGCGCCATTTGTCAAAGGAGATGGCTTAAATGCATGAACCATATCAGGAAATTTGATTGCATCACGAATGAAGAAAACTGGTAAATTATTACCTACGATATCATAGTTACCTTGCTCCGTATAGAATTTCACTGCAAAACCACGAGGGTCACGATAAGTTTCAGGAGAACCTTGTTGATGTGTTACTGTAGAAAAACGAACGAATAAAGGAGTTTTACGACCTGCTTGACCTAAAAAATGTGCCATAGTCACATCCGAAAAGTCCTGAGCAGCCACAAATTCACCATAGGCCCCTGCACCACGCGCATGTACTACACGCTCAGGAATACGCTCTCTATCGAATGCTGCTAATTTTTCGATTAAATGGATATCTTCTAACAATACATGACCATTGTTTCCAATAGTTTTAGAATTTTGATTGTCTCCTACTGGTGAGCCAGTGTTTGTAGTTAGTGTTTGCGCGCTAACCGAAAGAGACATTAACGTAAGAGCTAAGATAGACAGCTTTCTCATCTTCATATTAGTTGTTTGTTTAATTATTTTGACGATACGAAAGTATAACAAGTTTTTTATTAAATAAAGTTGAAAATATTTAACTTTGATTAGATAAAATCTAACACAATGAATATTCAACAACTTCAATATATCGTCGCTATAGACGAACACCGTCATTTCCAGCGCGCTGCAGAGTCCTGCTTTGTCACTCCTGCGACTTTAAGTATGATGGTTAAAAAACTCGAAGAAGAATTAGAAGTCACAATTTTTGATAGAAGTAAACAACCAATTTCCCCCACAGATATCGGAAACTCTATTATAGAGAAGGCAAAAACTGTTTTATATCACATAAAAGATTTAGAAAACACCGCAAAAGGAAATAGTAACGATATGGAGGGTGACATACGCATAGCGGTAATACCTACACTAGCCCCCTACTTAAGTCATCTATTCCTGCCCCAATTAATCCAAAAATATCCTAATATGCGTATTAAATTATACGAATGGAACACAAATCAAATCGTAGAGGCTTTGAACCACGATAGATTAGACATTGGTATAGCTGCTACACCACTAGGTCGAGCGGAAATAAAAGAACTTCCTGTCTTTTACGAAAAACTAGTTGCTTACACAACAGATGAAAACTATGATGATAATAAAGAATTCATTGCTCCACAAGATATAAATCTTAAGAAACTCTGGCTCCTAGAAGAAGACCATTGTTTACGTGCACAAGTAGCTAATCTTTGTTCCTTGAAAAAGAAATATGGTAAAAATTTACAATTAGATTTCGAAGCGGGAAGCATAGAAACACTATTAAATATGGTAAACATCAATAATGGAATTACCATCTTGCCCGAATTAGCTGTACACACTTTGTCTCCCCAGAGAAAACTTTGTGTTAAAAAGTTTACGGCCCCTATACCGGTAAGAGAAATTAGTCTACTAACTTATAGACATTTCATAAAAACAAAATTATTGCAAGTACTTGCAGATGAAATAAAAGAAGCTGTTACACCATATCTTTCCGAAATGGAGGGCGACAAAAGAATCATTGATATACAATAATACTTTTAATCATATTAAAAATATTACAACAACGTTTTTATATAAGCTTAGTACTAATTCCAATATTTAAATAAATCAGTCAATAGGAATAGAAATTATTAAAAATAGAAGTAGGCTTAAAAAACTATAAAATATAGATAATAAATCTATTTTAAATCATTAGAAAAGAGCTTGTAATAGCTACGTTTTGCAATAAAAATGTAGAGTTTCAAACTTTTTATCACATCAAAGTCAAACTGAATTTATAACCTTCCAATTCTCTTAAATAAGTGCTTATTTTGCATTAGAATTTTTGAACAAAAAATATAAAAAGTCAAAAGTTAAGAATTCAAAATAACATGAAATATTATATACAAAGGTTTTCACTCGTATCTATTAGCTTATTTTTTAGTTTGCTTTCGATGGCACAAACTTTTCAAATAAAAGGAAAAGTAACAGATAGAGATACCCAAGAACCTATTGAATTTGCGACAATCGCCATTGTAGGAAGTACAAAAGCTACAAAAACTGATGAAAACGGAAACTTTACATTTTCTGTACCTTCAAAAAATGCCAAAGTTCGTGTGTCGTATGTAGGATACCCTTCACAAGATTTAGATTTTGCATCTGGAAAAACATTCTTCAATATAACATTAGCACCAGAAAATGAGATTGCTGAAGTTGTAATTAAACGACCTAGGTTGAAATATTCTAATAAAAACAACCCAGCTGTAGAACTAATTCGTCAGGTAATTGATCACCGTGAACAAAATAGATTAACGGGACAAAACTTTGTAGAATTTGAACAATATGAAAAGATCTCACTTGGCCTAAGTAATCTCTCTCCCAAATTTGTAAATAGAAAGGCATTTAAAAATTATCAATTCTTATTTCAAAAGGAATCAGATACATCTTCTACATATATGTTACCAGCATACATGGAAGAGAAAGTATCTAAAGTCTACTATAGAAACGATCCCAAAAAGACTAAGCAATACATCCTTGCTGAACAAAAAGCTGAATTCGATCCGAAATTTATTGATAATGAAGGTTTAGCAAACTACTTCAATAAGCTCTATGATAAGGTAGATATTTATGACAATAATATAACCTTGTTGACTAATCAATTTTTGAGTCCTATTGCCAATAGTGCTCCTACTTTCTACCGGTATTATATTACGGACACAATTAAGAATGTAAGTCCAAACCTTGTAGAATTAAGCTTTTTTCCACGAAACAAAAGTGATTTCCTATTTCAAGGTAAATTATACGTGTCACTCGATGGCCAATATGCCGTTCAAGGTGCAAAAATGAAGGTAAGTGAGGATATAAATCTAAATTTTGTACGTGACCTGAATATTGAATTAACGTTTGACAAAGACAATGTAGACAAATATTATTTGAGTCGTAGTTCACTAGGTATTGACTTTGCTTTGACTGGAAAAGGTTCAGGAATACGAGGGAATCGTATAGTATCTTATAAAGATTATATCAATGGGAATCCTAAACCAGACACATTGTATGCAGGTGCTGAAATCGAAAGAAAAATACAAAAAAAGACCGTAGATAATTCACAGAAATATTGGGAAGGATTACGTCAAGGTCTTTTAACAAGTAAAGAAAAATCAATCTATCAAAACATTGATTCACTGCAAACAATGCCTTCTTTCCGATCATTCATGGACGTCGCAGCTTTAGTCCTATCTGGTTACAAGCAAGCAGGCCCTATTGAAATAGGTCCAGTAAATACATTTTATAGCTACAACCCTGTAGAAGGTTTGCGTCTGCGAATTGGTGGACGTACAACTGAGCAACTAAGTAATCGCTTTTTTTCAGAAGCTTATGCAGCGTATGGTTTCGAAGACAAAAAATGGAAATACTTTGTTAGTGGTACATACTCTTTGAACAACAAATCCGTTTACAAATTCCCACAGCATTACATCCGTTCTTCTTATCAAAAAGACACAAAAATACCTGGACAAAATTTAGAGTTTATCCAAGAGGATAATGTCTTATTATCTTTTAAGCGTGGCGAAAACAAAAGTTACCTTTATAATAATGTGTACAAATTGGAATATAAAGCAGAGTTCTCTAACAACTTTTCTATAAATGCAGGCTTAACCAAATGGAAACAAAATCCAGCAGGAATCATACGATATCAAATCATTCCAAAATTAGGAGATCCGATCCAAATTAATGAGCTAAATACAACAGAAGCTTCAATTGGATTCCGTTGGGCACCTAAAGAACAATTTTACCAAGGAAAATTATATAGAACGCCTGTATACAATCAATATCCTATTTTCACATTCAACTATACAGCTGGAATAAAAGGGGTATTAGGTGGCGAATACAATTACCATAACTTTACTGCAGGAGCGTTCAAACGTATATACTTATCACAATTGGGTTATGCCGATGTAAACCTAGATGGAACATATATTTTAGGCAATAACATAGCTTATCCCTTATTGACATTACATAGAGCAAACCAAACGTATGCCTACCAATTGCAATCTTATAATTTGATGAATTTTATGGAGTTCATTTCAGACCAACATGCTTCAATAAATGTACAATATTATATGAATGGATTTATCCTTAATAAGATTCCATTAATAAAGAAACTTCAATTACGTGAGGTATTTAGTTTTAAAGGACTATACGGAGGGTTAAGAAATGAAAACAACCCGTCTTATAACGAAGATTTATTTGCTTGGCAACGTAATTCAGACGATCAGATTTCCTCTTTTACATTTGGCAATAAACCATATATGGAGGCTAGTTTTGGATTAGGTAATATATTTAAAATACTACGTGTAGATTATGTAAGACGCTTGAATTACTTAGATCATCCAAATGTTTCTAATTCAGGTATTCGTGCACGTATTAAAGTAGATTTTTAATATTGCTATAATAGAAACAAAAATAATTGACAACTGCTATTTATATTAAAAACAAAGCTCAGATATTGAACTAAATCAAATCATTAATGTTTTAGTAAATCAATACCTGAGCTTTTATTCGTTTCAGAATTTATTTCTTCACACCCTTTCCAAAATAACAGCACAACACACCATCTATCCCTTAACCTTCTTATTTTGAATTTCCCAATCAAAACAGTATCAATTTTTAGTACTAATAAATTTAATTTTATCAGAAACTTCATTTACTAAAACACATATTAGTGTTATCTAAAGTATATTAATAATGAAATCGTCCTTGACAATATTCTACTGTAAATCAAAAACCTAAGAACTTAAATATTAAAACATCTATCATAAAAATTATATTCTCCTCTGAAGAAAAAATAATTGGCTCTAACAAAATTTATATCGGAATGTACAAAACTAAAGGAGCCTACTAACGAAGCATTTACAAAAAATATTATAGATTGCTTTGACGAAATAAGGGATCAAGCTGAATTCTTGGGGGGATAATCATTTTTAAGCATACAATTTCATCACTCTGTATAGGAAAAAGGTAGTATCTCTTACACCTCGAAACATACTCCTGAATGCCTTAAGTTTTGCATTGAAGGATTCTGCGGACGCGTTTGTACTTCTATTGTCGAAGTAATGTAGAATTTGAGGATGGTGAGCAGCAATTGATTTTGCTACACTCTCAAATGAAGCAATTCCCGCATTTTCTACTTGATTGTGCCACAGTCCTAACTTTGTAAAAGCAACTTTTTTATCCTTACATTTATTGAAGATGTCACCTAAG
>NZ_JADEYP010000034.1 GCF_020295405.1 Sphingobacterium bovistauri | reverse complement strand
ACCTCCAATACTATCTTTGCCCTGCTGAAGAATAGTTACTAAACGTAACTTAAAATTGAAATTATACTTCTGATTTTTTCTCATAAAAATGCCCCAAATAAGTGTCTAACTTTTTGGGGCATGTCCAGCACTGGAGCCTTTTTTATTACATCGGTACATAGACCACATATTTTGTATCAAAGAAATCTTCTTTAAAGTACAAACTTAAAGGGTGTAATTCGGCTTTCAACCTAGATTCTTTAATCTCTTCTTTTAGTTCTCCACCTTTTAGGTACAGAATGCCATTAGGAATTGCATTTTTATCTTTTTTCTCGAATTTGTTGCGTATCCAAGGTGTAAAGTCTCCAAGTCTTGTCACTGCACGTGAAACCACAAAGTCATACTTGTAGTCTAGTTGTTCTGCGCGAATGTGATCAGCCTCTACATTAGTCAAACCAATAGCTGCTGCGACCTCACGTACGACTTTGATTTTTTTACCAATCGAATCTACCAAATGAAATTGCACCTCAGGAAACATGATTGCCAATGGAATGCCTGGAAACCCTCCACCTGTACCAACGTCCAAAATGCGTGTGCCAGGTGTAAGTTCAGTTACAAATTTGGCAATGCCTAAGGAGTGCAGGACATGTTTCAAATATAGACTTTCAATGTCTTTGCGAGAAATCACATTGATTTGGTCATTCCAAAAGGGATAAACCTCTGCTAATTTGCTAAATTGCTCTTTTTGTTTTTCCGTAAGACGTGGAAAATAGTTGAAAATAATATCTACAGTTGAATTCACGATTCCTTGTGTTTTAAATTGTAATGGAAAGAAATAATGCTGATAAATCAGATTATTTCCAAGATTTTTGTTTCTTTTTGCGGTTAAATAAACCGTTTAGACAAATGTAAAAATAGTAAAAGACATCCAAAATGAGCAACCATACTAATAAGTCTTTGACTGCAAGTTTCTTATAGATGGATGAGAATACTATCATTTGGCAAATGTAACGCAAGAAAAATATCCCTACGCCGATATACCATAATGATGGATAGCACGCTATACATACGATGAGCAACACATAAAATAAAAATGCAGTAATTAACTGTGTACCCAACATGCGCTGGTGTGATTTTTTATAAAGCACAGACGCTCCAGCGTGTCTCGCTTTTTGTTTGTAATAACTTTTCCACGTTTCTTTAGGATTTGAATATACTTGCGCGTCAGGATGAATAGCGATGTTTACATTGTGTCGTGTTGCATTATGATTTACAAATAAATCATCATCCCCTGATTTGATATGCATATGTGCATTAAAGCCTTTTCCTTTGAAAAACAAGGATTTCAAATACGAGAGATTGCGTCCGACCCCCATGTATGCATCTCGTTTAAGTGCATAAGAAAGATAGCTCATTGCTGTATGTGCAGTCTCAAAACGAATCAATTTATTGAGAAAACCGGATTGTTTGAAGTAAGGGGAATAGCCTAACACAATTTCTTTTCCTTCGGAATATGCACCAGCTATTTCTTTTAACCATTGATTACTTTGCGGTTGACAATCTGCATCTGTCATAATCAGTACTTCGTTTTTGGCCGCTTTAATTCCCAGGGTAAGGGCAAATTTTTTAGAATTTTTCAGTTTTATGTGTTCTTTAATATCGACCACATATAAGTGAGGATATTGACGTTTGAAATCTTCCAAAATCCATTTACTTTCATCCGTTGAGAAGTCATTGACTACAATCACTTCAAAATTAGGATAATCTTGTTCCAAGATACTTGGAAGAAATTGTTTCAGATTTTCTTGTTCATTGTTTGCACAAATAATAACCGAAACAGGCTTCAGCTCTGTAGAATCCTGATATGATTTTACTCTATACAAAGAAAGTTTGCTGTAGACAAATAGAATAAAATACAATTGTATAAGCAGAAGTATCCCTAAAATGCTGTAGAGCACATAAGGTATTTGTATAATCGTGTCTAAATCAATATGCATAATGAAGACTCAAAGATAGAATGATATTTTCTAAAATTATCAGAAAACAGTTAAGAATTGCTAATAAAATCCAGCGAATGAGGTAGGCTCAATATTTTATAGTATTTTTGCACCTGATTTTTACTAAGTATATGAAATTTACGCTTCAAGCTCAAGATAAACTTTCCAGTGCACGTGCAGGGGTATTAGAGACAGCTCATGGAAATATAGAAACACCTATCTTTATGCCAGTAGGGACTGCTGGGACAGTGAAAGCTGTGCATCAACATGAATTGGTTAATGATATTCAAGCGCAAATTATCCTAGGTAATACCTATCATTTGTATTTGAGACCGGGATTGGATGTATTGCAAAAGGCAGGTGGATTGCACAAATTCAATGGGTGGGATAAGCCGATTTTGACGGATTCTGGAGGTTATCAGGTTTATTCGTTGACAGAGGTCCGTAAAATTCGTGAAGAGGGAGTTACTTTCCGTTCGCACGTGGATGGTTCGAAACATTTGTTTACTCCAGAAAATGTAATGGATACGCAACGTATTATCGGTGCAGATATCATTATGGCATTTGACGAGTGTACGCCATATCCATGTGATTACAATTACGCACGCCGTTCATTGGATATGACTCACCGTTGGTTAAAACGTTGTTGTGACCGTTTTGACAGTACACAACCATTATATGGTTATGACCAAACTTTATTTCCAATTGTTCAAGGTTCTGTTTATAAAGATTTACGTGCCAAATCAGCTGAAGTTATAGCCTCTTTTGAACGTGAGGGTAATGCCATTGGTGGATTGTCTGTAGGTGAGCCTGCTGAGGAGATGTATGCAATGACTGAAGTGGTAACGAATATTCTTCCAAAAGAAAAACCACGTTATTTGATGGGGGTAGGTACACCAATCAACATTCTGGAAAATATTGCATTAGGTATTGATATGTTTGACTGTGTGATGCCAACGCGTAACGCGCGTAATGGTATGCTATTTACTCAAAATGGTATTATTAATATCAAAAATGAGAAATGGAAAGATGATTTCTCACCAATAGAAGCTGAAAGTGATTTGATGATGGATCAAATATACAACAAAGCTTATTTGAGACACTTGATCAGATCGCAAGAGATTTTGGGAGCACAGATAGCTTCTTTACACAATCTGCATTTCTATCTGTGGTTGGTTAAGCAGGCGAGAGAGAAAATTGTGGAAGGTACTTTCTACGATTGGAAAGAAAAAATGGTGAAAATATTGGGCCAACGTCTGTAAACATTTTTACTTTTCATTTTTTACTGTTTACTTTGAGACAATGAATATCATAGATCGCTATATCTTCAAGAAGTACATGACTACATTCGTGTTTACGGTAGCCATTTTTATTGTTGTGATAGTGATTTTTGATATTTCGGAAAAGTTAGATGACTTCCTGAAAAACAAAGCTTCTTTTGTTGATGTATTGTTCAAATACTATGCTTTGGGATCGGTACCATTTTTCTTAAATATGTTGACGCCATTGATCAACTTTATTGCGGTGATTTTCTTCACCTCAAAAATGGCGGATCAAACAGAGATTGTGCCTATTCTGAATGGTGGTATGAGCTTTAATAGGATGCTAAGGCCATATTTATATGGAGCATCTATTATTACCATTTTTACGTTAGTTTCTAACCTTTGGATTTTACCAGAAACCAATCGGATTAAGGTAAATTTTGAAAACGTATACGTCAGACCGCATAAGGTTAGTACTAATAAGTCTTCTACACATATGCAAATCGATAGTAATACCTATGTATATATCGATAATTTTGATACTAAAACTTCAACTGGTTATAACTTTGTGTTAGAAAAATTTGATGGGCTGGAAATGACTGAAAAGCTAATGTCTGAGCGTGTTGTGTGGGATTCTACCATTAATAAGTGGCGTATAGAGAATTATACAAACCGTATTATAACAGGTCTGAAGGAGAAGATGGACAAGGGTGATAAACGTGATACTACATTGGATATGCGTCCACGTGACTTTGAAGTATACGAAAATGTCTTTACGGCAATGACCACTAAAGAGCTGAACGAGCGTATTACGAAAGAGGAAACTCGTGGTACTGGGATGATGACAGATCTTTTGTTAGAGAAATATAAAAGATGGGTAACACCTTTTGCGGCACTAATTCTTACGTTAATGGGAGTAGCATTATCCTCTAAAAAAGTACGTGGAGGTATAGGGTTGAGTTTGGGGATTGGTATAGGATTGAGTTTTACTTTTTTGGTTTTGAATCAATTTACGACTATGTTTTCACTCAAAGCTGGTTTCCCTCCATTATTAGCTGTGATTACGCCGAGTTTGTTATTTTTAGTTTTAGCAATTATTCTGCTCAGAAAAGCTCCAAAATAATTTATCTATGATTTTTTTTACACGTCATCGTAATTTGTTTATCTTACATTTTACGGTGTTAATCTGGGGATTTACGGGTGTCCTTGGGTCTCTAATTTCTACTCCTGCACTTCAATTGGTTTGGTATCGTGTGTTGATAGCAGCATTGACTTTGATAGGCTATCATTTTATCATGCGCAAGGAGATGCTTGTTCCTACAAAGGATATTCTAAAATTCATGGGTGTAGGTTTGCTAGTTGGATTGCATTGGGTACTATTTTTTCAAGCCATAAAGGTTTCTACAGTTTCAGTAACACTCGTTACACTTTCGTCTTTGACATTATTTACATCAATTTTAGAGCCTTTATTCTATAGGAGAAAAATGTCGATCGGTGATATACTTGTTGGTGTAGTTATAATATTCGGCATATATTTAATTTTCAAGTTTGAATTTAAATACTGGCTAGGTATTAGTTTGGGCTTGGGAGCGGCATTATGCGCGAGTGTGTTTTCTATTTTGAATGGACAAATGGTACAGAAAACTAGTCCGAGCATAATCACACAATATGAAATGATAGGTGCTTTCATAGGCGTCTCATTAGTCCTTCTTTTTACCGGTCAATTTGACGAGAATATGCTCTTGTCAAGTAGTGATTTCTTTTATTTATTTGTACTGGGTAGTATCTGTACAGCATTAGCATATGTTTTGGGAGTTGCGGTAATGAAAGAATTAAGTGCCTTTACGGTAGCGTTAGTTACAAATCTCGAACCAGTGTATGGAATTGTTTTGGCATTTTTCTTTATTGGCAGTACAGAAAAGATGAGTGTAGGTTTTTATGCAGGAGCCATTATAATCTTAGGTGCTGTTTTTGTATATCCAACTTTGAAGACAAAACTTTTAAACTTGAAAGCTGCAGCATAACTAAATAAAAAGATCCAAGCAATTTTGCTTGGATCTTTTTATTTAGTTTCTTCTTCAGTATCTGCTATTTGATCTGGCTCATCGCCACATATTTCAGCGAGATTGACTTGCTTTTCATTTTTAAGTTCATGTGTTTCTTTGTCATACATACCGTTCAATTCATCTACAATCGTCTCTTTCCATAGGGGAGTGCCCGTAAAATAAGCAGCTCTTCCAATCATATGTGCAGCAATAGGAGAGGTGATAATCAAGAAAAACGTAATCGCTATGGCTTTGGTACTGACAGAAATGTCAGGAAAAATGATCGCAGCACATAATAAAAGTAACCCTACGCCAAGCGTAGCGGCCTTGACAGTCACAGATAACCTTAGGTAAAAATCAGGCATTCGTAATATGCCTAACGAAGCAAAAAATATCGAAAAAGCACCGATAGTACTTAGTATGCCAATTAAAATATCAATCATCTTCTCTTTTTTCTATATAAAATGAAAAGGCAACAGTGCCCAAAAATGCAATTAGTGCCAACATTATAGCTACATCCAACAAGACTTTCTGATTAGAACGAATAGTGAAAATCGTAATAATTCCAATACCTATAGTGATTATAAGGTCTAGAGCTATAACACGATCTACTACCTTAGGCCCTTTTATTAGTCTGATAAAGACTAAGATAACCGAAATAGTTAGTATCGGAAGTATGAAATAATCAAAATATGTTTCTAGTGTCATCGTATTGCCTCCAATAATCTTCGTTCTAACCCTGTTTTCATTTCATGTACAAATTTTTCTGGATTATCTAAGTACATGACATGAATATACATTGTCCTTTTATCTTCGCTAATATCAATAATAAGAGTTCCTGGTGTAAGAGAAATCATTGTTGATAATAAGTTTATTTCCGTATCTGTTTTTGCATTCAGGGGAAAACGAATAATCCCTGGACGCATGAAATATCTTGGTGTCATTACATCATAAGCTACCTGAACATTAGCTTTGATCATTTCCCAAATAAAATAGAACACAAAACTAATGATTCGCGGTACTTTATAGAAATAACTACGATCACCATCATTGCGATTCATGATCCATAAAATTCCAAACCCGAGCATAAACCCGAATACAAAATTCGTATAATACATGGAACCTGTCAACGCTACCCAAATAAATGATAGCAGTAAGTTCATTAGAAATTGCTTAATCATACTACTAATTTTGTTTTCCCAAAACTGCTTCTACATAACTTGAAGTATCTACCAATTGGTCTGAAATCTTATCGACTAACTGCACAACAACTTCAGCATTCAATCCAATAAAAATTGTTATTGCTGCCAAAAGACCAATCGGAAGGATCAATAATATCTTACGAGCTAATGGCATAGGAGCAAATTTATCTTCGGCGTCTACACCAGCTGGTACATCTTTCCAAAATACTTCTGACCACATTCTTGCGATTGCAAATAATGTCACAAAACTTCCTAATACTAAAGCTGCAACAAATGCATAATGCTCTAAGTTTAAGGATTCTTTAAACAAAAATATTTTTGGCCAAAAACCAGATAATGGTGGAATACCTACAAGCGAAAAAAGTACTAAAGCTATTAATAACGAAATCTTAGGGTATTGTCCATAAATACCACCCAAATATTTCATTTCCATTGTACCGCGCATTTGTCGAATTACCCCTGCTATCAAAAACATATTTGTCTTCACCAAAATATCATGAAACAAATAGAATATAGTCCCCATCAATGCTACCTTAGTAAACATACCTATTCCTCCAATCATAAAACCTATGTGGCATACAATGAGATACGAGAACAATCGACGTATGTTAAGCTTAATTAGTGCACCCAAGCTTCCCGTGATAATAGTCAATACTGCTAATACCATCAATAGATTGCGAGTGAATTCATCGGGAATAAATATGAGACTGAATACACGCAACATGGCATAAATACCCACTTTGGTTAGTAATCCTCCGAAAGTCGCTGCTACAGCTGATGGTGGCGTATGGTAAGAAGAAGGTAACCAATAATAAAGTGGAAAGACAGCTGATTTGATACCGAACCCTATTAAAAAGAATGTGGAAGTAATACCAATTAAAAATTGATTATTTACGAGTTTTATCTTTTGTGATAAATCAGCCATATTCAACGAGCCTGTAATACCATACAGTATGCCTATACCAGTCAAGAAAAATGTTGAAGCGAGAATATTGAGCGCCATATATTTAACAGCACCCTCTAGCTGCTGCTTCCTTCCACCTAATGTCATTAAAACAAAAGAAGAAATGATAATAACTTCAAACCAAACGTATAAATTAAATATATCTCCAGTCAGAAATGCGCCATTCAGCCCCATGACCAAAAAATGGAAAATAGGGAAATACCCATAGAGCATGCGTTGTCTATTGATTCCTGTAGAAGAGAATAATGAAACAGCTAAGCCAGCTAATGAGGTAATGAGTACCAGAGTACTACTTAATAAATCGGCTACGAAGACAATACCAAAAGGAGCTTCCCAATTAGATGCATTCAGGGTCAAGATACCATTGTCAACAACTTTGTCAAGCAATCGAATAGATACTAGCACACCTAAGAACGAACCAATACCACTAATGACACGTTGTGTAACAGTCTTTCTCCAAGCTATTAGCTGTAGAATCGCTGTAAATAAATGTATAAAAACCGGCCCTAAAATGTGGTTATCAATCATATATCTTCCTCCTCCGGTGTATTTAAATCATCCAAATCATCTGAATCAACTAATGCATATACTCGCTTTAATAAAACAATTGCAAACGCCGTTAAAGCAAAACTAATTACAATTGCAGTAAGTATTAACGCTTGTGGAATCGGGTCAGCATAATTATCTTGAAACATTTTTAATGATTCATCAATAACCGGTGGCTTTCCTTTAGTAATTCCACCTAATAAAAAAATCAAAATATTAGCACCAGTGCCCAAAAACATGATTCCTAAAAGTAGCTTTACCATACTTCTTCGAAGAATCATATAGACACCAGCGCCGTAAAGCAATCCAATCAATATGATAAGTAATAATTCCATTAGTTTTTCTCTTCTAAATTATTCAAAGAAATAGTGAATAATATGGTCAATACAACACCGACAACTACTAAATATACTCCAAGATCAAAGAATAGGGATGAGCCAATCATTCCTATAAATGGAATAGGTTCTTCAAACCAAAGACCCGTCATGGGCGGATACCCAAATAATAATGGCAATGTGATACTTAAGGCAGATATGCTTAATCCAGTAGGAATAAGTGAAAGAGGTTTTCTCTTTAAAATTTTCATCGTTTCATCAGGACCATTTGCAAAACTATGAAGCACAAATGCTATTGAAGCGACTAATCCACCAACAAACCCTCCTCCAGGATAATAATGTCCTCTTAAAAGTAAAAAGAATGAGAACAGTAATAATATAGGCAACAAATATTTAGTTGCGGATTGTAATATCGGACTTTTCATTATTCTCTTTCAGATGATTTTAAACGTAGACGAATTAAACTATACACACCTATTGCTGCAATACTCAATACTACTGTTTCAAACATGGTGTCTATTCCCCTAAAATCTACTAAGATTACATTGACTACATTTTTACCTTTAGCAAGTAGGTAAGCATTCTCCCCATAGAAATCAGATATTTCGGTAGAGATTGGTTCTGACCATACTTTGAATGCAACTAAACTTAATATAACTCCGAAACCTAATGCTACTACAGCATCTCTAATTAAAACGGTATGACTGGTTAGATTTATAAACGGAGGTAACTTATAAAGTACCAATACAAATAATACAGTACTTAACGTGTCAATTGTAAATTGGGTCATTGCTAAATCTGGGGCACTATAGATCACAAATATCAAACAGATACAATAACCAATTACACTCATTCCGACAACAGCTGTTAATCTAGAAGGTGTCGTTACCACGAGGTATATAGCGCCAATTAGGATAAATATAATAGCGATCTCATACCAGTCAGGATAAGTCAATGTCCAAAAGTCAACATTGATAGGGCCACTCAACCACAGTCTGTATGCGATCAACGCTTCAGCAAATAAAATAATTTTTAAATGGTATGAACGTAAATAACCGTTGTGAAATAAGTTGGTATACCATTGTCCGAATCGTACGATGTCATTGGCATAGCCAGTAATAATACGTTGAGGAGAGATATTATTTAATCTTTCTACAGCCTGTAATTTTGAAAGGCTAGGTTTATTAATAAAATATATTAATGATCCTACTATTAAAGTCACTAAACTCAATATGAACACAGTGTTGAATCCATGCCAAACTTTCAGATGAGAAGCTGTATCGTTACCCCATATAGCATTAGATGCAGTGTTAGTTATAAAATCGCCTGCTAATGCAGGTAGTATTCCAAATATTACACCTAGTATAGCTAATAGTAATGGTGGTATCCACATTGATTTGTAAGGAAGATGTACTTTTTCAAATTCTTGTGGTAATGTACCAACAAAGGGTTTGATACCTGCCATAAAACCAGCAGCTACTAATCCAATATTTGTAGCTACGGCCAGTCCTGTTAATATCCAAATCCACTCCGGGATAGTATAGTGTAATGTCGCTTCATAAATAAGATCTTTACCAATAAATCCAAATGTCAGAAAAGGTAGGCCTGCACTTGATAATGCAGCTAATATACCAGCTAATGCAACAGGACCTAATACTTTTCTTAATCCCGAAAGTACAGTAATATCTCTAGTATGCGTTTCGTGGTCTACGATTCCTGTGACCATGAAAAGTGTTGCTTTATATAGGGCGTGTGCTAATATGAAGACAGAGACAGCAATCATTGCTTCACGAGTCCCCAAACCTAATAAAAATGTCAAAACGCCTAACGCAGATATCGTCGAATAAGCTAAAATAGCTTTCATATCAATTCGAAATAAAGAGTGAATTGCTGCATAAAGCATTGTAATTCCACCCACAACTAGTAATGTTGTATTCCAATATGTATGATCCCCCAGTATAGGGGTAAAACGAGCAAGAAGATAAATCCCAGCTTTTACCATAGTAGCAGAGTGCAAATATGCGGAGACTGGTGTCGGCGCTTTCATTGCTCCAGGTAGCCAAAAATGGAATGGAAACTGTGCTGATTTAGTGAATGCTCCAACAAAGAGTAATCCAATTATTAATGGATAAAGCTCGTGATTGAGAATGGTTTCTCTGTGGGTAAATAATTCTGAGATCGTATATGTGTCAGCAATATTCCCTATTAACACTAATGCTAGTAACATAAAGAATCCCCCGAACCCTGTTATTCCAAGTGCAGTTAATGCACTTTTGCGTGAATCAGGGTTGTCATTGTTGAATCCGATTAAGAAAAATGAACTTATACTAGTCAATTCCCAAAACACAAACAGAAGTAAAATATTGTCTGATAAGACAACCCCCAACATTGCCGACATGAAGAGAAGGAGATAACCGAAAAATCTATCAAAATATGGATGTCCCTTCAGGTATGCCCGTCCGTAAAAGAATATGCAAGAGCCTATTCCCGTTATTAATAACGCAAATAATAAGGATAATCCATCTAAATGAAAATCAAAATTAACACCTAAAGATGGTACCCAATCTATGTGTTGTATGATAGATTTACCTTCCGAAATTTGAGGTATTTGATACGCGAAATACAAAAATAATAGAGTAGGAAGTATAGGGAGTAAAATACTCCATTTGGCTTTGAATTTCCTGCCGAATAAAACGAGAACAATAGAAAATATTAATCCTGATAATACTGTTAATAACATTTACAATTTATTATGGATTGATGAATTCCATAAAAATAATAAAAATGGACGGTTTTCAGGTGCGAAAATTGACAGTTTTATAAATTAACTACGTTTTGTTACCAATTTTTATTAATAAATGATAGAAGTTTAGGGTATGAATCTTTCAAATCATTGTCAGACAATTCATGCAAAGAATAGGGATATTCATAATATTCAGTTGGTATCGAAAGTTGTTTTAATTTAGCATTTAGGTCTTTTGAATGATCTTTGGGTACAATAGGGTCGAGTGCTCCATGAAACGATACTGTAGGTTTGCCATTTATACTATTCACAATGGAATAAGGACTATAGCCACTATATAATGACAGATCCCAAGGCTTTCCAAATAAGGGGAATAATAAATCTTCAACTGATATAAATAAACCTAAATTAAAGGAGTCGTACCACTCTTTTGAATCTAATCTAGTTGGGCCGAAATAGTTTCCTACAACTTTCACGCTTTTCGAGTCGTTATATTTGTAAGCATATAGCATAGCTAAGTGCGCTCCAGAACTAGCTCCAACGATGGCAAATTTATTTGATATTAAAAACTTAGAAGTGTTATCTTGAACAAAATTAACAGCTTTCACAACATCATTAATTTGATCTTGTAAAAAAACAGATTTTCCGTCGACCAATGAATAATTTATATTTACTATAGCTATGTTAGGATCAAGTGCTCTTATGTTTTTGATTATATAATTAAGTTCTGATTTATCTCCACTGATCCAAGCGCCGCCGTGAATTGCTATTATCGTTTTTGTATGCTCATTTCTGTTGGCAGGTAAGTATATGTCCATTTTATTCCTAGCACCAACGCCATATGAAGTGTCTTTTATCTCTTGATACACTACATTACTTATCTGAGGCGAATAATCCTCGTCTTTACAGCCTATCAGGCATAAAAATGCTAGTATTAATAAATATTGAAATTTCATCCGCTATTAGGTTTATATATTGTGGAATATAAATTTAACAAAAAAAGGGATAGAAAATCTATCCCTTTGATATTTAATAAGTCTTGTCCTATTTGCGAAGTTTTTCAGCTCCCTCAATAATTTTTTCTACTACAGTAGGATCTTGTAATGTAGAGGTATCACCTAAACTTCCCAAATCATTTTCAGCAACTTTACGCAAAATTCTACGCATGATTTTGCCAGAACGAGTTTTTGGTAAATCGCTTACGAATTGAATGATATCTGGTTTTGCTATAGCGCCAATTAGACGTGTTACAGTTTGTAAGATATCTTGACGAGTTTTGTCTGCATCGATGTGGTGATTAGCAATTACGTAAGCATAGATACCTTGACCTTTTACAGGGTGAGGGTAACCTACAATTGCAGATTCAACTACGTCAGAGTGCATATTGATTGCATTTTCCACTTCGGCTGTGCCAATACGGTGACCTGAAACATTTAATACATCATCCACACGGCCTGTGATGCGGTAGTAGCCTTCTGGACTACGGTAACAACCATCACCAGTGAAATACATATTTGCATATGTAGAGAAGTATGTTTGTTTGCAACGCTCATGATCTCCCCAAGTAGTGCGAAGCATTCCCGGCCAAGGGAATTTTATACAAAGGTTACCCGAAACATCATTCCCTTCAATCTCTTTGCCATTTTCATCCATCAAACATGGTTGAACACCTGGTAGTGGTAATAAAGCATAACCTGGTACTTCTGGTGTTACATCTGCAATAGGAGTGATCAAGTGACCTCCATTTTCCGTTTGCCACCACGTATCAGCGATTGGACATTTTCCTTTACCGATTTTGTCTTTGTACCAATGCCAAGCTTCTTCGTTGATAGGTTCACCCACTGAGCCTAATACACGTAATGAAGATAAATCTTTTGAATCTACATATTCATCACCAAAAGCCATTAAAGAACGGATTGCTGTAGGGGCAGTATAAAGAATATTCACTTTGTATTTGTCAATAATATCCCAATATCTACCTGCGTCAGGGAATGTAGGGATACCTTCAAACATTAACGAAGTAGCGCCCTGTGATAATGGTCCGTATACGATGTAGCTATGTCCTGTAATCCAGCCGATGTCAGCAGTACAGAAATAAACTTCACCAGGTTGGTATTGGAAAGTATTTGCAAAAGTGTATCCTGTGTAAACCATGTACCCCGCAGTTGTATGTACAACACCTTTTGGTTTGCCTGTAGAGCCTGATGTATAAAGGATAAATAAGGTGTCTTCAGCATCCATTTCTTCTGCTGGACAAGCTGGGTTTCCTTGTGTTTCCACTTTCTTAATTTCATCTTCCCACCAGACATCACGACCTTTTAACATCGAAATAGGTGTACGAGAGCGAGTCAATACAATTACTTTATCGACAGACTTACATTGCATCAATGCATCGTCAACAATAGTTTTTAATTCTAAAACTTTATTTCCACGGAAACCACCATCTGCCGTGATAACCAATTTACATTCTGCATCATTGATACGATCAGCAATAGACTGCGCAGAAAAACCTCCAAAAACAACAGAGTGAATAGCGCCGATACGAGCACAGGCTAATACAGCTATAACCAATTCAGGTACCATCGGTAAATAAATACATACACGGTCACCTTTTTTGATGTTATTGTTTTTTAATACATTCGCAAATTGCTCAACTTTTGTTAAAAGTTGTTTGTATGTCAAGATACGGTGTGATTCAGATGGGTCATTTGGTTCCCAAATAATCGCCGGTGTATCTCCATTTTTATAAATATGTCTGTCTAGGCAGTTTTCTGTGATGTTTAATTTACCTCCCTCGAACCATTTGATATCGGGCTCGGTAAAGTTCCAATTTAAGACATTCGTCCATTTTCTTTTCCAAAAGAAATTGCTAGCGACATCACCCCAAAATTCCTCTGGATTTTCGACACTTCTCTTATAAGCATCCTGATACTCCTCAAAAGTTTTAATTTGAAAACTCATCTTTCTTTCTGTTAAATTTTCTATAGGTTTATACTTTATTATACTTAGTTATCCGATTCAGACAATCATTTATTCAATGATGTAAAACGTCTGATTTAGAGACTAATTTAATTTTTTTTGCCATTAAAAGCGAACAAAGGATGTATATAATTGATAATTATCTGTGTCAAAGTGAATAAATTTTTGTCATGAAATCACTAATAAAGGTTTGGAAGATTTTAGTGTTCACGAATATTTTAATAGCAATAGGGGCGGGTGCTCAAGTGCTTTTGAGCTATGCTGTTTTTCAGATTCCTTACAATATTTACATAGTTCAAGTTGAGTTTTGTGCTACGTTGTTGTTGTACAATTTGAGTATATGGATGTCTAAACCTAAAGATTATACAAAATCACCTTACGAGCGCACAAGATGGGTATTTGATCATATGTCAATATTTTGGACAATAAGTCTTTTAGCATTAACTCTTCTTTTATTTGCACTTACACAGATAAGTCTTCAAACCTTGATTTACTTCGGTTTTATTGGGGTTATAAGTTTAGCTTATGTTTTACCAATTTTGAACTTTAAAGGAGAAAGGAAAAGTTTTAGACACTTACCATATATTAAGGTCTTTCATATAGCCTTAATTTGGTCTTTGAGCACAGTAGGATTGGTGTATATTGAAAGTGGAAATACTTTGCAGGATTTAAATTATGGAAGCTTATTGTATCTTTTGCTATGCAAATTCTTGTTTATAATACTAATCACGTTGCCATTTGATTTGCGGGATATGAAACAAGATTCATATTATCATCTCAAGACTGTTTCAATCGCATTGGGGGAGCGTAAAACGAAGGTGTTATGTTATCTTTTGTTAATGGCACATATTATCCTAGTGCTATTTATGCAAACACTTGGATCAATTAAAATCGGTTTAATTTTATGTGATATTTTGGTTCTTTTATTATTTAACTTCAAAATATTTAAAGAGCGGAATAGCTTTCTTAATGTTTATTTACTGGATTTGATGTTAGTTATGCAATATTTAATCTGTGTGGTTTGTATTCAGATCGTTGATAATTTTATCCGCTAAAATATCCGAAAGTTTGAAATAGCTTTCAAAAGTCCAACCTGCCACATGTGGAGTCAAGATAACATTGTCTCTGGAGATTAAATCTTTATACCAATCTTGCTGACCTAAAGCCGGAAATTTCTCCACCGGTAATACGTCAAATGCAGCACCTAATATTTTGCCAGCATCTAATGCTTTTAAAACCGCAGGAACTCGAACGATTCCACCTCGTGCCCCCATTAAGAAAAAAATAGGTTTTCGGAAGTGATATAAATATTCTTCATCGACCAAACCTTTGGTTTCACGTGTCAACGGAATATGAAAACTCAAAACATCTGCTTGTTTGACAACTTCTTCCATAGAAACTTCCGAAGCATATTGGTCAGAAAAACCTGTTCTGTATTTGTCGTAGGCAATCACTTTGACATCAAAACCAGAAAGCTTTTTAGCCATTGCTTGCCCATTATGTCCATAACCAATCAAAGCAACCGTTCTTCCTTTTAGTTCGTATCCACGATTTTCTTCACGCTTCCATAGACCACTATGAATTTCAGCATTTGCACGATTCAAGTTGTTCATGAGACTCAATAGCATTCCAATCATATGCTCGCCTACAGCATCGCAGTTTCCTTCGTTTGCAGGAAATAGTCTTATACCTTTTGCGATGGCATAATCCTCATCAATATTGTCCATACCAGCTCCCGAACGTCCAATCAGATGCAGATTAGGCGCTAAATCTATGAAGTTTTGGTCGACTTGAAATTTAGAACGAATAATTAAGCCAGAATATGCTGAAATAATTTTTTCAGCGTCTTCTCTGTTTATATTAGGCTGATAATTGTACGCGATTCCAGCCTTATCAAACTTTTCTAAAAGAATTTCGTGTATATCGTCAACAATAAGAATTTTCATGTGCTATTATTTTCCAATTTTCATAAAATCCACAGACAAAAGTTGTGTTAATCCCGATTGTGCAATTTTGGTAGGAAGTAATTTCATAATGGTATTTCTGAAAGATACCAAAAAAGGATTGTCCCATTGCGAAATCTCTCCAATACGTTTGGAAGTGTCTGTGATGTATTTCGTGCGTTTCAAACGTCTTTTTTCAAAATTACGAAATGCATCTTGGACTGAGTTTACCCCTTTTAATTCATCCATCAGTACAGCAATGTCTTCTAACGCTTGGCATGCGCCTTGTCCAAGATTTGGCGTGGTAGCGTGTCCCGCATCACCTAGCAATAAAACATTTCCATACGCTAAATGCGAGAGCGGCTTAATATCTATAATGTCATTCCAAATCAAATCTTCATTTCGGGTTTCAGTTAGGATAGTTGGAATCGGGTCATGGTAATGTTGAAAATGTTGGGATAAATCTTTTACTGTGTAATTTTTAAATGTATGGTTATTGGCTTTACTATTGACACAAGCGTACCAATATATGCGGTTGCCTACCAACGGAGTCATCCCAAATCTTCCCTTTACGCCCCACGTTTCTGACCCTTTATCCAGCTGAATACTGCTGTTGTCAATAGTAGCGCGCCAACATGTATATCCTGAATAACGCGGTGTGCTACTTGGTAGTAATTGTTGCCGCAAAGGAGATTTTACACCATCTGCAATAAGTAAATATTTACACTTTATGGTACTTCCATCATCAAAACAAACCGTGATAGTGTCAGCGCTTTGTTCGAATTGAATTGCTTTTTTCCCTAATGTTACCTTCTCGATTGGTAATTGATTTAGCAGATAAAAATGCAAATCAGCTCGATGAATAGTAAAGTTAGCTTGATTGTATTGTTGCGAAAGTTTCTTGGTATCTGGTGCTAATAAGATATTGCCACGCTGGTCAAGAATATTGAAAGAATTTGTATAAAATCCAATCTTTTCCACACCCTCTTTTAATCCCAATATGTCCAAAGCCTGCATAGCGTTGGCTGCTAATCCAAATCCAGCACCAATTCCTTTTAAGACCTTGGCTTGCTCGAAAACCATGAATTCGCGTCCCAATTGACGGAGCCCAATTGCAGCAGTTAATCCCGCTACACCACCGCCAATTATCGCAAATTCAGTGTCTATATGCATGTTATTTAGCGTCTGTTATCTCATTCGTTAGGGTTACAAAATCTTGTACAGTCAAGCGCTCTGCTCTCAATTCGTACAAAGGATTGTCACTCATTTTGTCTTTTGGGATGACACCTGCAAGGGAATTTCGTAATGTTTTGCGTCTTTGATTAAAACCAGCTTTTACTACTTTCCAAAATAAACCTTCATCACAGCCCAAATCTGTAATGCTATTTCGTGTCATGCGCATGACGCCTGAGAGAACTTTAGGAGGAGGATTGAATGCGCCAGCTTTTACTGTAAAAAGATATTCTACATCATAATAGGCTTGCAAGAAAACAGAAAGAATACCATACTCCTTACTTCCAGGTTTGGCTACACAACGTTCTGCTACTTCTTTTTGAAACATACCCGCCATCTGCACAACGCGGTCTCTTTCTTCCAAGATTTTAAATAAGATTTGCGAGGAAATATTGTACGGATAATTGCCAATTACCGCCATCCTTTCTCCAAAGTATTGGCTGAAATCCAGCTTTAGAAAATCACCATGAATCAATCGATCTCCCAGTTCAGGATATTTATCAGCTAAATATTCTATGGATTCGTCGTCAACGTCAATTAGATAGGTTTCGTATTTTTCTTTTTGCAACAAAAAATCTGATAATACACCCATACCAGGGCCTACTTCTAATACTTGGGTGAACCCCAACGAAGTATCTAATGCATCAGCAATACGCTGAGCTGCATTTTTATCATTCAAAAAATGTTGTCCTAAATGTTTTTTTGCACGTACGTTACCCATATTCTCTTCTAAGCTTCAAAATTAAAAAGTAAATATGACATTGATGCAAAAAGATTTCGCTAATTCTAAAACTGGATACTTATGAATCAATTTTTAAATAGCTGTATCTTTCTTATTTTTTTGCTATTTTTGGTTTGAATAACGCTAAAAACGATGAGTGAAAAATTAAAAGTAGGTATTAGTATTGGGGATATAAACGGAATAGGTTTAGAGGTGATTATTAAATCTCTTTTGGATAATCGTGTTTTAGATTTTTTTACCCCTATTGTGTACGGTAATACTAAAAATGCTTCATTTCATCGTAAAGCCAATAATATCAATGATTTTAGCTTCAATGTCATCAATGATGTTGAACAAGCGAATCCAAAGCGTCCTAATCTAATTAACTGTTGGCAAGAAGATGTTAAAATTACTTTAGGTGAGGAAAATGAAATTGGTGGTAAATATGCCTTCATTTCATTAGAAAGAGCAGTTGAAGATTTGACTGCTGGCAAAATAGATGCCTTAGTTACTGCGCCTATTAACAAACATAATATTCAAAGTGAAAATTTTAATTTTCCAGGACATACCGAATATTTACAAAGTAAAACGAATTCGGATGATGTATTGATGTTTATGGTTTGTGATGAATTGAAAATTGGTGTTGCAACTGGCCATGTTCCATTGAATGAGGTAGCAAGTCTTATTACTGAAGAGTCTATTTTGAAGAAATTGCGCTTGATGAATAATTCTTTGAAAGCTGATTTTTGGATTCAGAAACCAAAAATTGCTGTTTTGGGATTAAATCCACATGCCGGCGATAATGGAGTCATTGGATCAGAAGATGATACAATTATTGCACCTACATTAGAAAAAGCAAATGAAGAGGGGATTTTCTGTTTTGGACCATATCCAGCAGATGGCTTTTTCGCCGGAGATGCTTATAAAAAATTTGATGGGGTATTAGCTATGTATCACGATCAAGGCTTAATTCCTTTCAAGCATATCGCAAGTCGTAAAGGTGTAAATTATACAGCAGGCTTACCTGTTGTACGAACATCACCAGATCATGGTACTGGATATGATATTGCAGGTCAAAATTTGGCATCCCATGAATCATTTTTGGAAGCAATTTTTACGGCTGTTCATATTGTGAAAAACCGTCGTGAACAAGCTGAATTGTCCGAAAATCCTTTAGCATTCCGTAAACTTTCAAAAGATAGAGATTAGTCAAATAGGGATATTACCATATATTTTTGACTTATTTTTCTTTTTAATTGAGTATTTTTGCCAACTAATTAGGTCGGTGAGGCCTATATGTGTGCTATGACTGAAGATTTACAACATCCTATATTTTCTATTATCAAAGATTTGGCCGACAAGACAGGTACAGAAGTGTACGTGATTGGTGGCTATGTGCGGGATCGGATAATGAATCGTCCTTTCAAAAATGATGTAGATATATTGGTAATAGGTTCAGGTATAGATTTTGCAACGAAATTGGGCGAACATTTGCATACAAAAGTTGCCGTGTATAAGTCTTTTGGTACGGCGATGTTAGTATATGATGGTTTGGATGTAGAATTCGTGGGAGCACGTAAGGAGTCTTATCGTCGTGACTCGCGTAAGCCGATCGTGGAAGATGGTACATTAGAGGATGACCAAAATCGTCGTGATTTCACAATTAATGCGATGGCCTATTCGTTGAATACCGTTACTTATGGACAATTATTAGACCCTTTTAATGGTTTAGTAGATATTGAAAATAAAACCATCCGTACACCATTAGAGCCGCAAGAAACATTTTCTGATGACCCACTTCGCATGATGCGTGCTATTCGTTTTGCAACACAATTGAATTTCAAGATTGATGTCCAAGCTTTGGAAGCAATTGTAGAGACAAAAGAACGCATACAAATTATTTCCAAAGAGCGTATTACAGATGAAATGAATAAAATTATTTTGTCTAAAAAACCGTCGATTGGATTTAAATATTTGTTTGATACAGGTTTACTTCATTTGGTTTTTCCTGCTATGGCGAATTTATATGGTGTAGATTATGTAGATGGCAAAGGTCACAAAGACAACTTTTACCATACCCTAGAGGTTTTGGATAATGTGGCTGAAATGTCGGACGATTTGTGGTTGCGTTGGGCAGCTATAATGCATGATATTGCTAAGCCAGCAACGAAGCGTTTTGATAAAAGAATCGGTTGGACATTTCATGGACATGAAGACAAAGGAGCACGTATGGTTCCTAAATTGTTTGCTGATATGAAATTGCCTTTGAATGAGAAGATGAAATTCGTTCAGAAGTTAGTGCAATTGCATTTGCGACCAATTGTTTTGGCACAAGATATCGTTACAGACTCTGCTGTTCGACGTCTGCTTTTTGAAGCGGGTGATGATATTGACGCTTTGATGTTGTTGTGTCATGCCGATGTGACTACCAAAAATGAATTCAAGAAAAAGAAATACCGTGACAATTTTGAGTTAGTAAAACAAAAACTCAAAGATGTTGAAGAGCGCGATCACCTGCGCAATTGGCAACCTCCAGTGACGGGCGAAGATATCATGCATGTCTTTGGCTTAGGACCAAGTAGACAGGTGGGGGTTATCAAAAATGCAATTCGAGAAGCTATTTTAGATGGTGAGATCCCCAATGAAAAAATAGCAGCTTATGAATTCATGTTACATAAAGCAAAAGAGCTAAATTTAGATCCAAAGCAAATATTGTCTTTAGAGACAACAAAATAATTTATAATTTTATAGTTAGAAACTAAGCTTCACTTAGTCGATATAATTAGATATGGCAGTTTACAGATTTAGAGTTACATTCGAAGATTATGAAGATGTATATCGTGATATCGATATGCCTTCAAAGGGTACTTTTTTAGAGTTACATCAAGAAGTTCATAAAACAACAGGATATCATCAAGATGTCCCGTCCTCATTTTATGTGAGTAATGATCAATGGAAAAAAGGTACAGAAATAGCACATCTTCCGAATCCGCGTAAGAAAGATACAGGAGTATTAATCATGGAAGATGTTCGTTTAAGTAAGTTTATTGATGATCCACATCAAAAATTTTACTATATCTATAATTTTGATAGACCTTACGATTTTCATGTGGAGTTAGTGAAAATCATGAAAGAAGAAGATGGTAAAGAGTATCCCTCTTTATTCAAATCTGTAGGTTTAGCTCCAAAAATGGCGGCAGCAGCTAATTTTCCAGTGGCAACAGATTTGGATGATGATGACGATGATCTGATTGAAGAGTCTTCAACTGAAGAATATGGTGTAGATGAGGAAGATGATTATGATTTGATGGATGGTGATGAAGAAGAAGGAGAAGAAAAGCAAGAATTCGGTTCAGGCGAAGACAACTATTAATTAATGTCTTCACAAGTAAAACATAAAAAAACGTTGGTCGTAGTGGTTGGTCCTACAGCAGTAGGTAAAACAGCTACGGCTATTTTATTAGCACAACATTTCGATACTGAAATTATTTCGGCTGACTCCCGTCAGTTTTATCGTGAGATGACTATAGGTACTGCTAAGCCAGATACACAGGAATTAGCTGCAGCCCCTCATCATTTTATTAACTCTCATTCTATTCAAGAGGAATATTCAGCGGGTGATTTTGAGCGCGATGCAATGAAATTATTGGATGAATTGTTTTTGGCTAAAGATGTGGTTATCATGGTTGGCGGCTCAGGATTATTCGTTCGAGCAGTCTGCGAGGGGTTGGATGATTTGCCTAAGGCTACTGAGGGAATACGAGAGGCATTAAACAAATCTTTCGAGGAAACTGGTTTAGAACCATTGAAGCAAAGGTTAAAAGATATTGATCCTGCTTATTATGCTATTGCAGATATTGATAATCCTCAACGTGTAATTCGTGCCTTAGAAGTATACGAAGCTACGGGTAATCCCATGTCTTTCTATCAAAAGAAAGATTTATCTAAAAGACCATTTGATATTGTAACTATTGGTCTGAATATGGACAGAGATAAACTATACGAACGTATTAACCTTCGTGTGGATAAGATGATCGGAGCAGGATTATTAGACGAAGTAAAATCTTTAGCAGCTTATCGTCACAAACCAGCGATGCTTACTGTTGGTTATTCTGAGGTGTTCGATTATTTTGATGGTAAACTTACCTTTGAAGAAGCTATTGACAAAATCAAACAAAATTCTCGCCGTTACGCCAAGCGTCAAATTACTTGGTTCAAAAAATATGGTAATACCACTTGGTTTCAGCCTAATGATATTGATGCAATAATTAGCTTCACGAAAGCGACTTTATTGTAACTAACAGCGTTCTCTTGTAGAATAAAATTTACTCCCTTATAGTTTGTGGACAATTCCTATTTAGATTGGTTTAGAATTTGATATTTGATTATTAATCTAAATAATATAAATATGAAATTATTACAAATTGAATCAACGATTCCTGATGCATCGCAATTCATGGATAGTGGCCAGATCTGGGTTATGAAAATTAAAGATATGGCATTGGATTATGTACCAAAGATTTTGGGTGCTATTTTAGTTTATCTTATCGGAAGTTGGATTATCAGTCGTATTGCGAATGTAGCTCGAGCAGTTATGTTGCGCAAAAAATTTGATGTATCTCTACAGACTTTTTTAGGCTCCCTAATTAAAGTTTCATTGACTATTATGATGTTCCTAGCAATTGTAGGAATGTTGGGTGTAAATATTACTAGCTTCGCGGCACTTTTAGCCGGTGCGGGTCTTGCCATTGGTGCAGCGTTGAATGGCTCATTGGGTAATCTTGCAGGAGGTGTGATGTTGATGATATTCAAACCATTTAAGGTAGGGGATATTATCGAGGCACAGGGAGTATCGGGAGTTGTGACGGAGATTGGTATTTTTTGTACTACTATTCTTTCTCCAGAGAATAAAACTATTATTCTGCCTAATGGTTCTTTGTCAACAGGAGTTATTACCAATTTTAATACGCATGGCAATCTACGTGTGGACCTAAAAATGGGGATAGCATTGACTACTGATATAGATAGAGCTAGGGTAGTAGCTACGCAAGCTATGCTTAGCCATTCAAAAGTATTACAGTCTCCGGCTCCAGAGGTAAGTGTTCTAGAGGTTGGAAACGGAATGACAACATTGGCAATCCGTCCATATACGACACAAGCTGATTACTGGGATGTCTATTTTGGTGTACAAGAGTTAGTAAAAAAGGCATTTGACAAAGAAGATATTGACGGGCCAGTTCCTACTCAAATTGTTATTAACAAAACGAACAATTAGTTTAATTGAAAGGAGTCTTTGTTCGGTTCGAATGAGTAATAAAAAAAGGTCTAAACTTTTCGTTTAGACCTTTTAATTATCGTTCGAATCAGCAATTAGATGATAAAGTTCCATCCAAATGGATCAACAATTTTACCGTAACGCAATTGATTCAAATAATTTAACACTTTATTTGAGAAATCACGACCTTCTATCGGAGGTAAGTTGTAATCTGTTCCTTGGAAACCAATCCTATCAATGTGGGTGATCGTAGCAGCTGTTCCAGCAGCGAATGCTTCAGAAACTTTACCCGATTTGATACCTTCGATAAGTTCTTGAACAGATACTTTGCGTTGTTCTGCTTTATATCCCCATTCTTCAGCCAATTGCATGATTGTACGTCTAGTTACACCGTGTAAGATCGTATCTCCATGTGGCGTAATAATAGTATCGCCAATACGAAAAATTAAATTTGCAGTTCCTGCTTCTTCAATATATTTATGCTCTAGAGCATCAGTCCACATGATTTGATCATACCCTTCATCATTTGCCAATTGTGTTGGGTATAAAGACAAGGCATAGTTACCTGCGTTTTTAGAAAAACCAACACCACCTTCAGCTGCACGCGTATAATGCGTTTCTACTTTCAAGGAGATTGGTTTGCTATAATACGCACCTACAGGACAAGTGATAATCACAAATTTATATGAAATCGAAGGATGAACGCCCAATGCTGATTCTGTAGCAAACATAAACGGACGAATATACAATGATGTTCCTTCAATAGAAGGTACCCAACCACGATCTATATCCAAAAGTTGTTTAAGTCCGCCTAAGAAAATTTCTTCTGGAACCTCTGGCATCTGCAAACGTGAAGCAGATTTATTGAATCTTTCCCAGTTTTTATCAGGTCTAAAAATGCTTACTGTACCATCCTCAAATTTGTAAGCTTTTATTCCCTCAAATATTGCTTGACCATAATGCAAAGCAGACATAGATGGACTAATACTTAAATCACCATAAGGGACGATACTGACATCTTCCCACTTACCGTTATTGTATTCAGCGACCAGCATGTGGTCCGACATGTTTTGTCCAAACTTAAGATTATTGAAGTCTACTTGCGAGAGTCTTGATGTTTTTGTTGGCTCTACGCGAAATGAAATTTGTTCTGTCGCGCTCATTTCTCTTATATATTTTAATTGGATTGCAAGTTAAAAAAAATATTTAGAGCTACTTACTTAAATTTTAAATATAGGGGTAACAATGTGAGTTTTTTACTGATATAAAGGAAAAGCAGCAGAATTAAGTATAAAATTAAATAATCAGATTATGAAAAAACTTTTACTCGCATTAATGTTAATCGGATTGGCATTTCTAGCACAGGCACAACAAAAAGAAAAGGGAGATTTTCAGATTGGAATTTTCGGAGGAGCTAGTTCGCCATTAAATAAATATAAAAACATGGTAGATACTAAAATAGGGTATCATGGTGGAATTTTTATGGATAAATATTTTTCTCAAAATAGATGGGGGATTGGTGTAGATGCAAGATATATATACAATTCTATTGCTCCAATAGATTCTTTTCTTTTTGAAAATGGATTTCTATCATCGAATTATTTGAACAAAAAAAGATTTCAAGATTTGGTATTCACATTGGGTCCTTCTTATAAATTCACAAATAATAAGTTTCAATTGGAGGCATATTTACGTGGAGGGGTAATGTTGCAATCATTTCCAGAATTTGTTTCATCTATTACCTATGCGGATGCAAGGGGAACAATATTTACACAGGAAATAGAAAAAACGGTGAATGATCCTTCCAATAAGGCGAATTCGTGGGTTGGATTAGGAGGTTTACGTTTCAATTATATGTTTACACCTAATTTTGGTGCCTTTGCTCATATAGATTATGTACAATCCTTCGGCACAGAGTTTGGTGGTAAGCCAAGCCGATTTATTTCTGAAAGGTTAGAACCTCTTGCTGCTAACGCAATAGTAGCGACGACATTTGTCAAAGATTACGTAGATCATTATCAGTCAGATGCTAAGACGATAGAATATACTGTTCATCAAACCCTGAATGCTGGTTTGGGGATAAAATATGTATTCAAAAATACTAGGAAGCCAGTTGCTAAACCTACTGTAGTTCAATACAGTGAAGTACCTAAATCTGTAGCTGTGGAAAAAGAACTTCAAATTGTGGTAAAGGATAAGCAAACAAATATTGCACTTGGAGGCGTAACGGTAAGTGTGATGGGAGCTAATTTTGATGAGCGGTCGGTATCAGATGCGAATGGTCAAGCTTCTAAAATTCTCTCTATTAAACCAGGAACTTATGAAATTACAGGTGAGAAGAATGGTATCAAGACTCCGACTCTTCACTTAAGTGAAGCCGATTTCAAAGGGAATTCAAAAGTTATTTTCAAAGAAATATATCATGATGATCCACGTTTCACATTGATAGGCGAAACATTTGACTGTAATGTGGAACGTAATCTTCCAAATATCAACACAGTATTAACGAATATGATAAATAAAGAAAATATGAGTCAAATTTCGGATGCAGAAGGGAAATTTATATATCAGTTGAATGCTCAAAGTGATTTTACTGTAGTCGCAAATCAGCAAGGTCGTTATTCCCAGACAGAAATTGTATCTACAAATGGACTTGATCGTAGCAAAACGCTATATGTTACGTTAAAGTTAGGAGTTTGCGATTTACAAAATAATGCAGCTTTTGTGTTGAAGAACATTTTGTATGATTTTGATAAAAGTAATATTCGTTCAGACGCGGCTTTAGTTTTAGACAATGTTGTATCCATTATGAAACAAAATCCTTCGTTGAAAATTGAATTGTCTTCACATACAGACAGTAGAGGTAATGATGAGTACAACTTGAAATTGTCCCAACGCAGAGCCGATGCAGCAGTTGCATATATCGTTTCAAAGGGAATTAGTAGAGCGAGATTAGTTGCTAAAGGATATGGTGAAAGTAGATTAGTAAACAATTGTGGAAATGATGTTGATTGTTCAGAAGAGCAACATCAAGAAAATCGAAGAACAGAAATAAAGGTATTGGAATACAACTAACATTTAATATTTTATGAAAACATCACCAAAATTTTCTTCGGATATGGAAGACGAAGATCTGAAAGACATGAGCCTAATGGAGTTTCTTAAGGGGTACATAATCTATTTATATAGAAATTTTATTAGACCTTGAGAGGCGTTTAAAAGTAAAAAATCCAATCAAAGCAAAAATGGTTAACCCCATAATTACAATCGGTAGGTTTGAAGATTTTTTCAAGCCTACTTTGTTACCAATACCTGTATAATTGATATTAGCCCAGTACCATGGATTTTGTCGCTGTGCAGAGGCTTGTTTCAAGAAATTTCGCTTTGCATCTGCCAATGCAACCATAGGATTTTTTGATTCCTGTAATTGATTATAGAAATTAGATGTTAAATTCAACATTACTTCGTCATTTGCAAACCAATATGTTGAAATTACGGAAGGTACATTTTTACTCATAAAGACTCTCTGTATACTCTCGGTTCCTTCTGATGGAAGAGGACGACCACTGCCTGTATTACACGCTGAAAGAAAAACCAATGGAGTATTAATATCAAAAAAACGAAGCTGATTAGTCGAAATCGCTTGGTGTAAGTATAAATTGGGGGCTTCAATACTATCCAAAATGGTATGTGCTGCAATATGAATAATATTGATTTTAGTAAAAGCTTCTCGAATCGTGGAATCGTTTTGCAGGGGGGGAGGAATCGCTAATGTTTTGAATTTTGTGGTGAGGTTATTTACTTCTTCTTTTACGAATTCCAAATGTGGCAATGGCTTTGGATATTCGGAGCGATACAATAGGGATATTTCGGCATCATGTGTAGACGTATTATTTGTGATGAAGTCAAATAGTAAAAACGAATTTAGGTAAGCAAAATTGTGATTCTTAACCAAGAAGTCTTCTCGGTACAATGCATCAAAGGGTATTCCATATAAACTGCCATCTAAAGAAAGAAATACGTCACTTTGTTTTTTGTCCAATTGAGGTAGTAATATTTGAGAATAGTGTTTTGCCAAGTCCTTATAGCGATCAGGATTGTTATTGAAATTTTTTGGAGAATTATTAAAATATGTGGTTTTGAAATTGTTTAAACTGTCAATAATGGACTTATCGTTAATCCTTTTTAAAGAAATGTCATTTTTTATATTGTAAAGAATACTTAAAGACTTGTCTGTATGTATGTAATAACTATAGTAAGCATTATTGTTATTCAATATTCGATTTAAAAATTTATCTTTTGAGGGATTGAAATTTATGTTTTCAAAGTATCGTTCAGATAAATCAAATTCAATTTTGAGTTTTGCAATATGTTCAAGTATATTTTTTTTATCCTCTTCTGATTCAGAAGCGTCTAATCTTTGGTAAAATTGTCGAATCTGTTGTACACCCGATTTGACCTGATTTGATGCAGAGGTCCAATTGTCAGATCGATTGATTTCATTGATCAGAAGACGTGCTTTACTTAATTCTATACACCAAAGCAAAGTCTTTCTGTTGTCCGAGGAATGAATAGTTGGATTATTTGAATAAAGTTCAATCAGTTCCTCTATGATACTTTTATTCCAGACATTATTTATTAATTGATTAGCCTCACTTGTGATTAATTGTTGAGTTCGGAAATCATTTTCTACCGCCCATTCGTAATAGTATAAAGCAGAGTCACTTTGATTTTGGGCTTTATAAGAGCGGGCTAATCCCAATAGCGTGTACGTATATTTATAGTCCAAAAAATATTTACTATTGCCTTGCCTGAAGTTCTCGAAGGCTTTGGTGTAACTCTTTAGAGCTGCATCATAATTTTCATCTTCAAAATAAATTGAGGCTAAACTTAAATGGGCATTTGCTTTATTTCTGTATTGAGTCCCCGCGAAATTATGATTAAGAATTTCAATAGCCTTAACAGCTTGTTTAGATGAATGATGAAGTTCTGCATATTGTGTGAGTGCTGAACAATACCAAATTAATGTATCCCGTCGTAATTCAAATTTCTCAAATTCAGCAATAGCATATTCATTATATCGTATACTGTTGATGGTGTCTTGTGACTTAGCATAGGCAGTTGCCAGTGAATTAAAAGATAAGGCTTTATGTACGGAAGTTTTTTTTTCTATAATATGTTTCGATAAGAGTTTAATTGCCCTATTCGATTCGTGATTATAGATATATGCGTTTGCGAGATTATTAATAAGCCCTGAGGTATTCTCTTGTATTGGCTGAGATTGAACCAAATCCTCAAGTATACCAATTGCTTTTTGATTATCATCAACGTTGATGTATAATGCAGATAGGGGTTTTAGAATATATAAACCTATATCAAAATCTGCTATAGTATGGATCTTTGCAAAATTTAGAGCTCTTTCATAGTATTGAATACTTTTGAATATCCTTCCGTTTTCACGAAGATTGTACGCCATCATCACCAAACCATATGCGTACACAGCATTTTCATAGTCATCTTTTGGAGTTAGATGTGTGGTATTGAGAAAAGAGTCAGGATTACTAATATATCTATCAGGATGATTGTCCGTTATTTCTCCAAAATCTTCAAAGGTGATAGAAGGAAATTGTTGTAGAGCTATAGGTTGGTTTTTGTTGGTTTCCCGACAGCTCCAAAGGATGATTATAAGACAGAAATAGAATAATGAGTATTTAATGTATTGCTCCATTATGTTCTAAAATCGCCAAATTCCATATATGCCGCTATACGATTTTTGATTTTTATCGTATGATAATCTAAAGCCTATTGCTGGTCCCATATATACGCGACCTATATTGATATCTAAAAAGGGATTGTATTTAATTGGGCTATTTTCTTTTTCCATATTTATATTCTCCTGAGTGTATACATTCTCTTCAGTACCCTGTGCAGATGCATAATAGAAGTTTTTTGTGTTGCTGTATTTTACGTTGTAGTCTTTGCGTAAAGCTACTCCAGCGCCAATAGAAAGTAATGATGAAATATTATAGCGAATTTGTACTGGTAATTGTACAGATAGAAAATCTCGATTTATAGTACTATCAGATGCTTGATATTCATATTTTACATCTCGACCGTTTTCTTGGAAACTTATCACTCCTTTATCATCTTGTCTACCAGTAGTACTAGTACGACTGTAATAGGACGTGTAGATCTCAACTTGCCAGAATGGTTTTTTGTACGGTGCCATTGGAGCTAATCCAAAGCCAAGTTGGATTCCTGGTTTGAATTGATGCTGTAGCGTATTTTCTTTAGGAGTACCAAAAGTAGCGGCGGTTCCAATAGTCACAATAGGAGACCATATCTGTCTAAATCTAGAGGTAGAAATATTGGTTGTGATAGCAGGGTTTTTGTCAAAATAAATATCAGTATAAGATTGGAAAGATTTATTCCGGAACTTTTTCTTTTCCATATCTACTTCAAAAAGAATAAATCCTTTTGAGCTATCAGGGTCGGTTAATGTTTTTGAAGCTGTACCAGGAAGTGCAATGTCTTTAAAATGAAAAACCAAGGCTCCGTTATCTTTGATGTAATATTGGTAACAACCCATAGAAGAAGGGGTAGCGCAAGTATCACATTGTGGATACAGGGATTTGAGACGGAATGTTTCTTTGCGGACTTCGGGTGGTAAAAACATCTCTAAACGAACTTGACGGGCATCACCCTCTCCATCGTTTTGGAATTGTACTTTATAGGTAAGTGTTTTGTTTTTAGACTGAAAGCGGTAACTCATTCGGGCAGGTCTGACCGACATTTTGTTTGGATCATGAGATTTCACAACGGGTATGTCAACTTGATGTACATTTGCTAATCCATTTTCAGGAATAAACACGCCAGTAATCGTGACTATAGCATTTGTGTCAACAAGCATATCTTCCGTGACATCCAAATTTAATAATGAAAATTGGTGATCAGAAACCTGTGGGTCAATATCATATGCCGAAAGCGAGTTGTAAGCACCGTATAGATTTTTGAAATAATCTACAGCTTGCTGGCTTGAGCTAAACTCAGATATCTCTTTTATTCCATAATCTGGACTCCCCGTTTTAGTGAAAGTTGATTGTTTGATAGTAGCCCACATACTTTGTAAATGGTCATTTTTTAAAATGGTATCTATCTTCTCTTGGTAGTACTTGCTTTGATGCGCTAATTTGAACCCATTTAAACCGGCTATTTTTTCATTAGATAGAATATATACTTTTCCCTTTTGACCTCCTGTATTTACACCTAATACCAGCTGCATGTCTTCACCAGGTTTGGCATCGGATAGCTTATAAATCTGAAATATTCCATTTGAGTTAAAGAAATTCTGTTCAAAGTTATTAGGATGAATACTAGCAATTGCCGTATTGCTGTGTTTATTATTCACAGGTTTTTTAGGCCTTTTGGGTTTCGGTCCATAATCATAATTGTTCACAGCATATACAGAGACTTCATATTGGCCAGGTTTGGCGTATTGATGACTGGGCTCTGGCTGCGTACTGAAGTGTCCATCACCGAAATCCCATAAATACTTATAATAAGGAGCTCTACCTCCAGGTATTTGAACCAATGGCCTTAAAACCGGTTTAAAATGAAATACCCCATTCTCTTCATAAATATCAATATTACTTTCGAAAGTATCGATAGGAGTCAATGATGTATCGCTTTGTGCAAAACAAAAATTTACAATCAATAGAAAAAATATTGGTAGTAATTTCAATCCCATAATTTTAGGTTATATAAAATAATGATTATGTAGAAATATTATTAAATTTACTAAGTAATAGCCAATTAAATGCATATTGACCAAATTTATATTAAATACCTCAAGGATAATAACAGTGAGGGCATTCAATTAATATATAATAAATATTCTAAGCAGATTGTTACCCTTATACAGCAGAATAGCGGTTCTGAAGATGATGGTTATGATATTTTGCAAGAATCATTAGTAGATATCTACCATATGTCAATTGAAAAAGATTTTGAGCTGACGACGAGCTTTGGAGCTTTTTTGGGGCTAGTATGTAAACGGAAATGGTTGAACGTCTTGAAAAAAAATCAACGAATGCCAGTAACAAATCTTGAGAAAAGTGTATTATATGTTGAAGATGATTCATCACAAGCTTGGGATGAAATGTTGGAAACAGTAAACCGAGAGAATACAGTAATGGCTCTGTTAGATACTTTGGGCGAAAGTTGCCAGCAAATTATCAAAAGATGTATGCTGGAAAAGCATCAAGAGAAAATAGCTGAATCTATGGGTATTTCCTATGCATATCTTCGTAAAAAAAAGAGTGAATGTATGGCTTCACTTGTTAAAAAGGTGAAAGAATGTGGTTTATTTTAAAAATTGATTATTGCAATGGAACATTTAGCAGACAAAATTCAAGATTACATAGAAGGACATTTGGAAGGGCAGGACTTGATAGAATTTGAGAATCATCTTAATCAAGATATCGAATTCAGAAATTTGGTCAAGCTGCAAAAGGAGGTGCATGGAATTTTGAACAAAAGATTGACTTCTGGAGAATCAGATTTACGAGAATCATTATTTCTTGCAGAGAATAAGATGAAATATCGTAAAAAAGGGATTTTTCAACGTCTACAGCCATTGATGGCTGTAGCAAGTGCTGCATGTTTATTGTTCGCGGGATATCTCTTCTTGTTCAGTCCTAGCGATAATTTGTATGAATTACCATCAATGCAGTCAGAAATTGTGCGAGGTCAAGAATCAAATGAACAATATGAAGAGGCTGTGCAATTGTACAATAAACAATCATATGCAGAATCACGTGCTATACTTAATATTTTAATCGAAAAAGAGCCGGATGTAATCCAGTATCAATATTATGTGGGGCTAAGTTACTTAGGTGAGCAAAAATGGCTTGAAGCTAGTGAGAAATTAACCACAATTGCTGAAGGTCAATCTATTTTCAAAGACGAAGCAAAATATTATCTTGCTGTAAGCTTGGACAAACAGGGTAAAACCTCAGATGCAATTGCTTTGCTTAAAATGATCCCTAGTCAAGGAGACTTGGGCAAAAAGGCAGAGAAATTATTAAAGAAGATGAATTAATTTCGATGGATTAACTTCAGTAAAGGGTCTAAATAATCTCGATTATTGGCAAGACGAGGAACTTTATTTTGACCACCAAGTTTATCACGAGATTTCATCCAAGAGTAAAACGTATTATTTGGGGCATTGTGAACAATGGGTTGACCCAAAGCCAAATTTTTGAATCTTTTGGCGTCATAATCTGAATTAATCTCTCGTAATCTATTGTCTAATGTTTCGCAGAAGGTGTTGAAATCAGAAGGTTGCTTATCAAATTCAATTATCCATTCATGAGCTCCAGCATCGTTGTTGCTGAAATAGACAGGTCCAGCTGTATAATCTTTTATGATAGCATCTGTAACTTGACATGCCATTTTCAACGCTTGATCTGCATTATCTACAATTACTTCTTCTCCGAATGTATTAATATATTGTTTTGTTCTACCAGAGATTTGGAAACGGTAAGGGGATAGAGAAGTAAATTTAATTGTATCACCTATTTTATAACGCCAAAGACCTGCATTCGTTGATATAATGAGTGCATAGTTCTTTCCGATTTCGACTTCGTGAAGGCCTAATGTTTTTGGATGTTCATCTTCCAAATTTTCCATTGGTAGGAATTCGTAATAAATTCCGTAATCGAGCATTAACAACAAATCGTCAGAATCTGACTGATCTTGAATTCCAAAATAACCTTCAGAAGCATTATAATTCTCCAAATAATACATATTATCAGAAGGAATTAGCTGTTTGAATTGTTCGCGATATGGCGTGAAACTTACTCCCCCATGTCCGTAGAATTCTAGGTTAGGCCATACTTCCAATAAGTTATCTTTGCCTGTGATTTCGAGAATACGCTTCGCCATCACAATATTCCAAGTAGGAACACCAGCTAGGCTCGTTACATTTTCTTTTATAGTAAGCTTTGCAATTTGCTCTATTTTTTCCTCGAAATTTGGGTTTAATGTGATTTCTAAATTTGGTGTACGTAAAAATTCAGCCCAAAAAGGAAGATTACGCAATAAAATGGACGACAAATCACCATAATAAGAGTCTGGACTAAAATTATTTATCTGTGAGGAGCCTCCTATCACGACAGATTTACCTGTAAAAACTTTGTTGTTTGGTTTGTTGTGGCAAAAAATTGTCAACATGTCTTTACCTCCTTGGTAATGACATTCCTCTAACGCTTCCAAACTAACAGGGATAAATTTGCTGCGGTCAGCTGTTGTACCAGAAGATTTTGCAAACCATTTTATGTCTGATGGCCATAAAATGTTCTGTTCACCTTTGATCATACGGTCTATGTATTCTTTTAGATCATCATAATCACTTATGGGTACTCTATTTTTGAATTCTTCAGGGGTAAGTATGCTTTTGTAATCATATTTTTTACCCCATTCTGTTGCTTCAGCAGCAGAGACAAGATTTTGAAACCATTCTTCTTGAACATCATGTGGATATTTGATAAAGAGTTCAATTTGATGAATTCTTTTTTGCATTATCCATGAGAAAATAGAATTAAGAATGGCCATAATTTAGTATGATTAGTATTGGAAGTTAGAGTTTTTTTCTTCGTAATACAAAATTCTGTCCTAAATAGAATTTCCTTGCCATTTCATTTTCTGCAATCTCCTCAGGTTTACCTGTCAGCATAATCTTTCCTTCTGTCAATAGATAAGCTCTATCTGTGATTGATAGAGTTTCTTGTACATTATGGTCCGTGATAAGTACACCTATGTTTTTTGCTTTTAATTTAGAAACGATTGACTGGATTTCTTCCACCGCTATGGGGTCAACCCCTGCAAATGGCTCATCCAAGAGTATGAAATTTGGATTTGCGGCTAATGCTCTAGCTATTTCAGTACGACGACGTTCACCACCAGATAATAGATCACCACGATTTTTGCGAACACGATGTAAACTAAATTCGCTTAATAGCTCTTCCAGTTTTGCCATGCGCTCTTCCTTGTTAGGGTAGTGGATTTCTAAGACAGCTAATATATTGTTTTCGACAGATAGTTTTCGGAATACTGATGCCTCTTGGGCTAAATATCCAATACCTTTCTGCGCACGTTGAAACATAGCGTCTTTTGTTATTTCTTCATCATTTAAGAATACGTGACCATCATTTGGCTTAATAAGCCCTACAATCATATAAAAGGATGTAGTTTTACCAGCACCATTAGGACCAAGTAGACCTACAATTTCTCCTTGCTCCACGTGAAATGAAACATCATTAACAACAGTCCGTTGTTTATATTTCTTGATGAGATTTTCTGCTCTAAGTATCATGAATCAATATTTCAGCTATTGCAAATATATTTTAATATCGGATTGCTTTAATATTTAATTGTAAATTCTTTTTACCCCTCCAATTATTTTCTTCTACCGTATAACAGATATCAAAGGGGAGTTGTCTTTGAATATGGTCAAAATGTTCCGCTAAACCGAACGCAATGCATTCAAAAGCAGGCGAACCATCTTGTACAGCAGTTAATTTTAAATGATTGTTGCCTACAATATACGCAGATCCGATAATACGTACATCTTTAGACATAAATACTGGAGCTTCATTCTGAGGCCCGAAGGGTTCAAATTGTTTTAATATACGGTATAGTTTGCTGTCTATATCTTTAAATTGTATTTCGAGATCTATGCTAACTTCTTGTTGTAGCATTTCTGGTTTTATGGTTTTTTGAACCACATCCTCAAATTTCTGCTGAAAAAGACTTATGTTTTCCTCACGCATAGTCAGACCTGCAGCGTATTTGTGTCCGCCAAATTGATCTAACAAATCGCTACACTCACTTAAGGCTTCATATAAGTCAAATCCAATTACTGAACGAGCTGAACCCGCTATGTGACCGTTAGTTTGCGTAAGAATTACAGTTGGTCTGTAATATTTTTCGGTCAGTCTCGAGGCTACAATTCCGATTACTCCTTTGTGCCAATCTGATTTGTATAGAACAGTTGATTTACGACGTTGGTTTTCAGAGGATGATTCAATGATTGATAGTGCTTCCTTTGTTATTGTCAAATCAAAATCTTTGCGCACATTATTTTGATCATCTACTGCACTAGAAAAGTTTTTAGCTTCTTCTTCTGATTTTGAAATCAATAATCTCACCGCGTCTTTCGCATGCTCTATTCGACCAGCAGCATTGATACGGGGACCAATTTGAAATACAATATCGTTTACTGTGAACGTACGTGTGCGGTTTGAAGATAAGTCAATTAAAGCTCTAAATCCAACGGATGGATTGGTGTTTAATTTTTTTAAACCAAAATGCGTCAATGTTCGGTTTTCACCGGTGATAGGAACTATATCTGATGCAATACTTACCGCTACTAAATCCAAATATTGGTAGGCAGTTTCCAGATCCATATTATTCTTGAGGACAAATGCCTGAATAATTTTAAAACCAATTCCGCATCCAGATAATTCTTTATAGGGGTATTCGCAATCTACTCGCTTTGGATCCAACACAGCCACAGCATTTGGAATTGTTTCACCAGGTAAATGGTGGTCTCCAATTATAAAATCTATCCCTTTCGTATTTGCATAGCCTATTTTGTCAATAGCTTTGATACCACAGTCTAGTGCAATTATTAGAGAGAATCCATTTTCTGCAGCGTAATCTATACCTTGAGTGGATATGCCATAACCTTCAGCGTACCGATCTGGAATATAAAACTCAATTCGGGAATGGAAAGTGCGAAAAAAACTATAAACAACGGATACGGCTGTGGTACCATCTACGTCGTAATCACCATAGATTAGAATTTTTTCTTTGTTACCTATAGCTTTTTCAATACGAGATATTGCAACGCTCATGTCCTTCATCAAAAAAGGATCATGCAAATGATCCAAGGAAGGTCTGAAAAAATACTTTGCTTGCTCGAAGGTTTCAATTTCCCGACTTACCAAAAGATTTGCAACGATGTCATTGACACCTAGTTCTGATTTTAAATGAATGACTTTATTGCTATTACTTTTTGGTTTTAGGACCCACCTTTTTTGCATATCTTTGCACAATATTTGTATGTAAATATACATTTTATAGGTGTAGTAACCTAATACTCTCAGTTGATAATTAATTTAGGATTTCCTAACTATCATATTTACAATATTATACAATAATATAAAAGAATGATTCAAGCATATTCTTTATTTGAAGGTTCCTTCTCTGTAGATGCCACTAAAAAATTCGTGCCATTTGACCCCTTAAAAGATGATCCAAAAAGCCGTCCAGGATCTTTATTTGTTCATGTTCATCCTTTTTTAATAGAATCTACGAATGGTTTGATTCTTTGCGATGCTGGTTTAGGATTTCGAACGGAAGATGATGAGTTGTTGATTCATCATAGTATTCGTAAATTGGGATTTGAGCCCGAAGACGTGAAGTATGTCTTGATGTCGCATTTGCATAAAGATCATACAGGGGGATTGGTAGACTTTAAAAATGGAGTAGGGCGTGTAGCATTTCCTGAAGCAGAATATATTATTCAACGAGGAGAATGGGAGAACGCTTACGCATCAGAATCTCCTTCATATCGTACAGAAGTGTTTGATGTGATCCAACGTAGCGGAAATCTTAATTTGGTCGAGGGAGATGGTGTGGTGAATTATGAAATAAGTTATGAAGTAAATGGAGGGCATACCGAATGTCACCAAGCTTTTCATATCAAGACAGGTGGGGAACATTTTTTCTTTGGTGGAGATGTTTTACCAGAACCAGAAGAGTTATTCAAAAACTTCATTGCAAAGTATGATTTTGATGGAAGAGCAGCCCGCGACAAACGTAAAGAATATTGGCAGCAAGGAGCTCCAGAAGGCTGGATTTATTTATTTTACCATGGCAAATCTTTGGCGATGGGAATACCTAAATTGAAAGACGATGGCAGTTATATGTTAGTTGATCCTAACAAATAGCCTCATTTTTATTATATTTGAATAAATCAGTTTTTATAAAACTAATAACATAGTATTATGTCAATAGTTAGAGAAAGTGATCTTATTGGTATAGGCAAGAAGTTTCAGATTGAAACGGAAGCTGGTGACAATATGGTCGTAGTGATTCATGATGACGGTCGTCGTGAATTGTATCGTCATGACGAAGAGGATAATGAAACACATTGTGTAATGACATTGTCGGATGAAGAATCGCGTCAAGTGGCAGGAATAATTGGTGGATTATCTTATAAGCCAAAGGCTTTGGAAACTATCGAAGTCGCATTAGACGATTTGCGTATCGAATGGTACAAAGTAGAAGCGTCAAATGACGGTGTGAATAAGAGCATAGGTGAATTGGGCGTTCGTCAGAAAACAGGAGCATCTATTATTGCTGCTATCAAAGACTCAGAAACCAAAATCAATCCGGGACCTGATTATATCATTGAGCCAGGGGATACTTTGGTCATCGCAGGTAAAGCTAAAAATATCAAACTTCTTAAAGAATTATTAGTGTAATATATGTCGCATATCATAATATTAGAAATAGGAATTGCCGTTTTGTTAGTTGCATCTGTTGGATTGTTGGCTAATAGATTACGCTTCTCTGTCATTCCTTTTTTTATTATTATAGGTATGTTGTTAGGCAATAAAGAATACCCCGGATTTATTGCCGATTTTTTAGCACAGATTAACAACCCAAACCTTACATCTAAAGTAGATTCTCTTTGGTCTTTCTTTACATTCAGTGAGAGTAAACCGTTTATTGATTTCATGGGGAGATTGGGTGTGCTATTCTTACTCTTTTATCTAGGGTTGGAATTTTCTGTAAGCAGGCTGATCAAATCAGGCAAATCTATCGTAACAGGTGGTACGTTATACGTGATCCTCAACTTTGTTTCAGGATTACTCATAGGCTGGTTGATGGATTTACCTTTTAAAGAGCTTATGGTGCTATGTGGGTTGATGACAAGTTCATCTACTGCGATAGTAGCTAAGGTTTTGACGGATTTGAAACGGACTGCTAATGCAGAGACGGAGGTAATCATGGGTATGATTATGTTTGATGATTTGTTCATTGCGATGCATATATCATTCTTGTCAGGATTAATATTAACAGGAGGGTCTTCTGCCTGGTCTGTGATTGGTACTTCGTTGCTGGCACTAGGATTTATTCTTACTTTTCTTATCTTGGGACGAAAACTCGTTCCTTTTATTGATAAGATATTGCAAGATAAGTCATCCGAGCTCTTCATTCTTATTATCTTCAGTTTATTATTCGTAATAGCAGGTTTTTCTGAAACGATACATGTAGCAGAAGCTATTGGTGCTTTGATGGCAGGCTTAGTTTTTGCCGATTCGAAATATATAAAGAAAATTGAAGCTATGGTGTTGCCTTATAAGGACTTCTTTGGTGCAATGTTCTTTTTTAGCTTTGGATTGTCTATTGATATTTATTCGCTAGGTGGAGCGGTAGGTTGGGCAGCTGTAGCGGCTGTGATTACTGTTATCTGTAATGTAGCTTCAGGTTACTTTGCGGCACATTTCTCGGGTATGAAGCCAAAGACATCTTTTGATATAGGATTTACCCTTTCTGCTCGTGGTGAATTCTCCATTATTATGGCAAACATAGGTAAAGCAGGAGGATTGTTGCCAGTCTTACAATCTTTCGTGGTGGTATATGTGTTGATTCTTTCGATAGTCTCACCATTATTAACTAAAGAATCAAGAAATATATGGACGGGTTTATTTGGGGATGATAAAAAAGCCTCCAAATCTAAAAAGACCTTGGCAGATTTGGAAGCTTCTGTTAAGAAGGAAGACTAGAGAAATCCTAATTCTAATTTTGCTTCTTCAGACATCATATCTCTGTTCCATGGTGGGTCAAACGTAAGCTCTACTAATGATTCGTTAACACCTTCGATAGCTGCTACTTTGCGCTGTACTTCATCCATGATCTCTCCTGCGACAGGGCAGCCAGGTGCAGTTAATGTCATAACGATCTTTGCAATGCCTCCCTCTTTTGTGATGATTTCATAGATAAGACCTAAATCTACAATATTTGCAGGTTTAAGCTCTGGATCATAGATTGACTCTAACACCTCCTTGATTTTAGGAGCAATTCCCAAATGATCGATTACTATTATATTACTCATATATTATTTTCTTCTATAGCCTTTGAGTACAAAGAGTTCAAAAACTGTATGTTCTTTTGTTCTGTATAGTTGCTACTGTATTCATTTTTGCAATTTATACTAATTCGTTTCTTATCGTCTTCAGATAATTTAGTGTACAAATCTAAAGTATCTAATATGCTTTTTTTATTATGAATATCAAAATGTAAACCTGTATAGTTAGGCGTTACCATCTGCTCTAAAATTCCAATATTGCTGCATAGTACAGGTATACCTAAAGCGAAAGACTCAATAATTGTCATTGGCATACCTTCATAACATATTGATGGAAAAACTAGTGCTGAGCTATTGTTTAACTCTTTAGTAACATCTTCTTGGGATAGAAAGCCTAGGTATTCGATATTTGAACTGTTGTTGACTATAGTAAGAACCTCTTCGAGTTGTGGTCCTGTTCCCAATATTTTGATATGATATTCGGTGTTTTTTATAGCTTCTAGTAAAGGAATAATACCTTTTTCTTCTGATAATCTACCAATGTATATAAAGTTGGGTTGTGGATTTTTTTCTAAAATAGTTGGTGTAGGGACAAAATTAGGTTTCACCTCTAGCTTAGATTGTTCAACTCCAAATGGACTAACACGGAATGTTTCTTTTGCGAAATTGGATAATACAATGTATTTGTGTACCATATCCCATGTTTTCATCTTACGATGAAAGTAATATACACAAGCTGTTATCAATGTTTTCACCCAAGATCGATCTAAGACCTTCTTTTTTACAGCTGTTATCGGGAAATCTTCATCAAGACTTGCGGTAAATAATTTACCATCAAAAAATAAAGTCGCTGATGGGCAAATCAATCTGTAATTATGCAAAGTCATCACGATTTTGAATCCTGCGTTATACAATTTTCTGATTGCAAATGGACCTATCGCATAATGGATATTGTGGAAATGTATAATTTCAGCGTTGAAACCTTTCGCTTTTTGCAAAATTCTATTTGCTGCAAAAATATTCCATGGATATAGTGCAAACTGTTTTAATCCTTCAAAACCTTTTAGATTTTGAAAAGTTATTGTCTCCACTTGGTGATGTTTTCGTAATGCTTCAACTTCCTGTTGAAACAAGACGTCTTCACCTCCTTTGTGTTGATAATAATTATGGACAATTAAAATTCGCATCAATACTTTTTCTACAAATATACTATTAATTGCAGAGGCAAATTACAAGGAAATGTAAAACCGTATTAAAATATATATGTATCTTCGTGAGAATATTCACGTACTACATATGTTTGGAAATCCGTACTACGCTGAGAAAATCAGTGATGCTTTAGAAAATATACAATTACCTGAATCACCGAATAATCTTTACGAACCTATTCATTATATATTATCTCTATCGGGAAAGCGAATTCGTCCCCAATTAGTTTTTATGGGTGCCAGTTTGTTTGGGTATAGAAATCTTGAAACGGTTCTTCCCGCTTCAATAGCTATTGAGTACTTTCATAATTTTTCTTTGATGCACGACGATATAATGGACAAAGCTCCACTTCGTCGTGGTAAACAAACAGTACATCAAAAATGGAATGACAACGTGGCAATTCTATCGGGAGATGCACTTTTGGTAAAATCTTATGAAGAATTATCCAAATGTCCCATTGTATCAGTTCCAGATTTACTTAAAACATTCAATCGGGTTGCGTTAGAAGTATGTGAGGGGCAACAGTTTGATATGGATTTTGAGCAACGTAATGATGTAACTCAGGATGAATACATTAATATGATTCGTCTAAAGACTTCTGTATTATTAGGGGGAGCATTAGAAATGGGAGCGATTATTGCAGGTGCTAATAAACAAGATAGAATTAAACTTTATGAGTTTGGTGTCAATCTTGGAATAGCTTTTCAGTTGCAAGATGATATTTTAGATACATTTGGTAATCCAGAAACATTTGGCAAGCAGGTAGGCGGTGATATTATTGTGAATAAAAAGACAATTCTATATATACTGTTGAGAAGAGCTTTGGGAGCTGAGGATCTGGAAGAATTCAATTCTATTTTAGCATTAGACGAATCTGCTGGTAAAGAAAAAGTGGAGTTAATGAAAAAAATGTATAATAAATACAAAATATTTGAACAAGCTAATACGTTAAAAGAAGAGTATTCTAGCAGGTCATTAATTAGCTTGAATTCTATTGAAGTTAAAGACGAAAATAAACAAGATTTGATCGTTTTATCAAATACTTTGTTGAATCGTAATAAATAGAAATGAGTTTGTTGTAAATTTTTTACTGAAAATTGGTATATTAGATTAAAAATATTTCAAAGAGGGAATAAACCAATAATGGAACCTATAAAAATCACTATATTTCAAGCTTATATTTTTTGGGAAAATATTGAAAAAAACCTTCAAAATTTAAGCTTAAGATTGTCTTCATTACGAGAAAAGACAGATTTAATTATTCTGCCTGAAATGTTTAATACAGGGTTCACTACTAATGTAGAGAAATGTGCAGAAAAGATGGATGGCCTAACTATGCGATGGCTGTATGAGACAGCAAAGAAGTATGATTGTGTCGTTGCAGGATCGTTAATCATAGTTGAGGATAATAATTATTTCAATCGATTTGTATGGATGTCGCCAGATGGTAGTTATGTACATTATGACAAAAGACATCTTTTTGGTTTAGCGAAGGAAGGTAATCCTAGTGAGAAGGATTATTTTACAGCAGGAAATTCACGTATCATTTTGCAATTGAAGGGATGGAAAATATGCCCAATGATTTGTTATGATTTACGTTTTCCAGTATGGTCCAGAAATGTTGTTAATGGTTATGATTTATTGGTGTATACCGCAAGTTGGCCAGACAAACGTTCTGCACATTGGAGAGCTTTAATTCCAGCACGTGCTATTGAAAATCAAGCTTATGTCATCGGTGTGAATAGGGTAGGTCATGATGGAAATGAAGTTTATTATTCAGGCGGTTCAATGTGCATCTCACCAATGGGGGATGTCGTATATTACAAGCCTGAGGATGAGGATTTATATACTTTTACTTTAAATCCCCAAGATATTCAAAAGTCACGGGATATGTTCCCTTTTCTAGAGGATAGTGATAAATTTGAATTGTCGTAATAATATTAATAAATGACTACTTAGACACTGTCTTATAAAGTGTGTAAATAATAAAATGTGGAGTTCATAAATAATTGGATTCCACATTTTTATTTACATAACTTTATTATTATGATTGACAGAGAATCATTATTAAACGACAAAGAGTT
>NZ_JADEYP010000033.1 GCF_020295405.1 Sphingobacterium bovistauri | reverse complement strand
AAAGGAAATAATAAGTTATATCAATTACTATAATAAGGTTAGAATTAAATCAAATTTAAAAGGAATGAGCCCGATAGAATACCGAGCTCATTATTTCAAAAAGATTGCATAAATTCGTCTAACTTTTTGGGGGCAGTCCAATTAAGATCGCCTTTTTTATTTAAGACTATTGATGTCTCGTTGCTCTTTTAATTTCTCAACATTATTTTTCTCACCAAACTCTTCAGTTTTGTTTTGGAAGTCATCAAGAATAGATTTTATTGCATCCGCATTTTGAGCTGTTCGGGAATAAATTTCTGGAATTTCACTTTCTATTAATTTATCTCCCAATTCAATATTATCTACTTCTATTTTACCTATTTTTTCCAAAACAGCTTGTTGGCTGTTTCTAACATCTTCAAGTTCTCGAGTAATCTTAGCCATCAATTCAAATTTTTTCAATTTATCCATAGTTCTTATATGTTAGTGATATTAAAACAACAAGCCGGCATGGATATTGTTTATCCTTTAACATTATTTAACCCTCCATCAAAAACACAAAAGCCTTTGTTTAAGTAAACAAAGGCTTTTATATGAATTTATAATCAATTAATACTAAGCAACTTCCCGCAAATCAACAGGTACTACACGTGAAATACCTTGTTCGACCATAGTCACGCCATAAATTATATCCGTACTTGCGATCGTACGTTTATTGTGTGACACTACTATAAACTGAGACTGATTAGAAAACTGTTTAATGATGTTATTAAACTTATCAATATTTGTATCATCCAACGGTGCATCTACCTCATCGAAGATACAGAATGGAGCTGGCTTAAGTAAGTATAACGAGAATAATAGGGCAGTAGAAGTCAATGTTTTCTCACCACCTGATAGCTGATTGATAGACAACGGACGTTTACCTTTTGGTCTAGCGATAATATCAATATCTGACTCTAATGGATGACTTGGATCTGATAAGATCAAATCACAACTATCTTCTTCATTAAATAAAGAGCGGAATACTTTAATAAAATTCTCTCGAACAGTATTAAAGGCATGCATAAATTTTTCATTAGCGCTGCCGTCAATTTCTTCAATAGTTGACATCAACGTAGCCTTGGCTTCTAATAAGTCATTTTTCTCTTTGTTGATAAAATCGTAGCGTTGCGTAATCTCATCATACGCTTCTTTGGCCATCGGATTTATTGTACCATATTCATCCAATTGCTTTTTAAGACGTGTACACAACGAGCCTAATTCCTCTTGTGTTTGCTCAATTTCTGGAAGGTCACCTTCCAATAACTCTTTAATATCAATATTAAATTCTACAGAAAGACGCTCTTTCAATGAGTTTAAATCGATTTGCAAAGTTGTCTTTTTATCTTTTACTTCAGTGATTAAGAAATCGAGTTGGTCTTTCGATTTACGCAAAGTAGCAACCTCTTCTTCCAAATCATTCAAACGCTTACGAAATGCATAGAATTCTTCTTCCATATCATGAAGTGCCTTATCTAAGGCTTCACGTTGTTCGTAAAGTTCTTTCAAATCGTTATCATTACTATCCGTAAAAGTCAACGCATCTTTCATATCCACCTTGATTTGTTCCATCTCAGCGTTATTTTTAGAGGTACGTAACTCTAAAGCCTCTTTTTGACTTTCGCGGTATTCCAAATCTTTCTGAATACCCGAAACTTTATTTTGTTGTTGATGAAGACGAATATTTTCTTGATTGTACGTTGTTGATTTCTCTTGTACAATCTCATTCAATTCTTGATAAGCAGATTGTAAGTCCGCTAATTGTTTTTGACGTTCATCAACTTCAACTTTTAAGATCTTCAGTTCTGGCTCTGCTTTCGTGAGCTCATCTGAGATTTCATTAAGACGTCTTTCAATATCTTGTTTTCGATTTTGTGAGTTAGAGATGAAAGCTTGATATTGTTCTTGCTTTGTTTTTACAGAAGTCCATTCATTCTGAATACGTGCCAATTGAATACGTATTTCATCAATGATTTCTTTCTGTGACTGCAATTTCAAAGAAGTGATTTTATCGACTAATTCAGCTTCTGTGTGCTGTAATTCAGCGATTCGCTCATTTAAATCTTTGATCTCTTTAGCTAAGCTTTCTAAATTTTTAGCGCGACCAATGCGCTTGCCCTCAAACAGACCTACAGAACCACCACTAATACCCAATTTATGCTTACTGAATTTTCCTTCATGATGAAGTATAATCATATCTTCATGAGGTAGTTCAATATCTAAAGCCTTCGCATCGTCTGATTTTAATAAATAAACATTACTTAATAATTGAAGACATAGCTTCTCATATTTTTTATCTACTTTGATAACCTGCATCGCAGGTACCATATTTTCAGGAACTATAAAATTATTACTTTTATTATCTATAACAGATTCTAAAACAAAGAAATTAGCACGCCCTCTTGAAGAATCACTTAATAACTGAATAGCCTGTACAGCATCTTGCTTAGTATCGACCACATAATGATTCATAACTGATTCCAGGTAGTTTTCAATAGCTACACGATATTCTTCTTGACAAAATAAAATATCAGAGAATAAAGGGTAGGATTTCGGCCAACCAGCATTCTTACGTAAGAATTTAATAGATTCAGGGAAACCTTCTAAGTTATCCACCAGCGATTTAGTCAAGTTGTACTCGTTTTGTTTGGCATCCACCAAACGAGATTCTTTACTCAATAAAGCACGAGTCTCTTGCAATTGAGATTCTGATTGATCGATTTGACGATTCAAATCATTTTCAATTCCAATAGCTTCATCGTAATGTTGTTGTTGAGTGTCTAATTTACCTTGCAATTCTGCAACCGCAATATTAAATTGAGACAATTCTTCTGCTTTGGATGAAGCATCTGAAGCATTGCGAAGTGACTCCTGTTCTAATGATTCCTTCTGAATATTTAGAACAGCGATATCTTTTTCTACTTTATAAATTTTGTTTTGAAGCTCATTGTTATCCTGAACAAATCTATCCAATTTGTTTTTCGCGGTCTGCTGCTGCCCTTTAAGCTCTTCGACCTCAGTTTTGTTTTTTTGTATATCATCCTGAGCTACATCTAGTTTAGCTTGCTCTTCATAAATTTCTTCATTAAGCCTTTTGATGGTATACTCAACATTAGTTAACTGCTGTTTATCTAAATTAAATTCGGCTGTAATACGTGACTCACGCTCTTTAAGATGGTGTAGACGTTCGTTTTTAATTTTCTTTTCAGACTCGTATGCACGAATTTTATTATTAAACTCATTCGTAGTTTTTTGTTGCGCGCCTAAGCTCTTTTCTTTGGAAAGAATCTCTTCACGACCAGCACGAAGTTCTTTCTCTTTAATATCTATTTGTTCGAGTGTAGTTCCTAACGATTGCTGTAAATCCTTCTCCTTATCCGCTAAGGCTCCTAAATCAGAGCTAAAGCTATCCAAACGATAATAAGCCAATCCAATACTAGATTGTTTGTATTCTTCTTTTAATTGGAAATATTTATCTGCTTTCTTGGCTTGATTTTCTAAAGATTTAAGGTTTTTCGTAATCTCGAATAACAAATCATCAACACGTGATAAATCTGCTTCGGTATCTTTTAACTTGCTAAGTGTTTGTTTTTTACGGACTTTATATTTTGAAATACCAGATGCTTCCTCAAATAATGCACGTCGAGAATTATCCTTGTTCGCAATAATCTCGTCAATCATCTTGAGCTCAATAATAGAGTAGGTGTCCGCACCAATACCTGTATCCAAGAATAAATCAGTAATATCCTTTAGACGACATTTCACATCATTTAAACGATATTCAGACTCACCTGTACGATACAGTTTGCGTGTAATCGATACAGTCGTAAATTCTGTAGGTAAGATATTTTTATTGTTGTTGAATGTTAAAGAAACTTCAGCAAGATTGGCTGGTTTACGTGTTTTCGTTCCGTTGAAAATAATGTTTTCCATCTTTTCCGAACGAAGATTTTTTGTGCTTTGTTCACCCAATACCCACCGAATTGCATCCACCACATTGGATTTACCACAGCCATTTGGCCCTACAATAGCAGTAACACCTTCATTAAAATTTATTGTGATTTTATCACCAAAACTTTTAAATCCTTTGATCTCAAGTTTAGTTAGTTCCATTCACTTAGCTTTTGTTATAACGTACGAAAATAAGGATAAAAAAAGAGATTGTACGGGTGAGTTTTTGCACATTTTTAGAGATTTCCACATTTCCTTAAGAACTAATGATTTATACTTTCAGCGACACATTTTTACGAATATAAATTTCTATCTTAGAACAGTCTAAACACTATATATGCGACTAATTTATCTATTTACTATCTTCGTTATTACTTGTCAATTTTCAAATGCTCAAACACACAAAATAGCCTTTAAAACAGATTATGGAATATTTAAAGTTTTGCTTTATGATTTCACACCAAAGCACCGGGACTTGATGTTGAGATCCATAGAGGATTCGACATATCAAGGAGCTTTATTCAATCGTATTATTGAGAACTTTGTCGTGCAAGGAGGTGAACATGACGTCGATATTGAAAGGCGAGAAGCTACTGATCCGACAGGGAAGAAACCAAGATTAAAAGGAGAATTTGATTCGCGCGCATTTCATAAAATTGGCGCATTAGGTCAAGGACGTGATGATAATCCTGACAAGGCTTCTTTTTTGAACCAAATCTATTTTGTTGCTGGAAAGAAAGTTACAGAACAGGATTTAGAAGCTTTAGAAATCAAGAAAGGAATTAAGTTTACTCCAGAACAACGTAAAGAATATTTGAAAAATGGCGGTCTTCCTCGTTTGGATGGCGACTATACAGTATTTGGAGAAATTTATGAAGGTTTAGAGATCATTAACGCAATTAGTCGATTCAAGACTGACAAAGCTGATTATCCAACTTCTCCTGTCAAATTTTCTATTCAAATTATAGAATAAAAAAGCAAATGATGTCTCAACATTAATCTTGAGACATCATTTAAATGCGTTACTATAAGACATTGTAATCCAAGTCAACAACTCTTCATCAATATCTTCAATTTTTGACAAATTAACTTTATGCGTACACATTGCATCTTCCTTCTCCGCAATTAATCGTTCTGTTGCTGGAAAATTTTTCAAGAATAAACCAACTTCAAATCTAGTCTTCGTAGCAGGCCCTATAAGAACAAATTGTTTAGCTCGTCGAAAACTAACATTCGCTTTCTTGGGAGCAATTTCAATATCATTTCCTAAACCTAAAACCTTTACTTTCAGCGCTTCGTAAATAGGCCTTAATGCTTCTTTTCCTTTATATTGTTGCGCTATCAAATCGTCTTTATCAGGTGCTGAAGCAGCGTCAGATGATTTACTTCGATGACCAATTAAATTTGCATAGCCATGTGTAAGTTGATGCTGTTCTTTCAAAAATTTAACTATTTCACCATGCTTATTGAAATTTTCATTCTTTACAATCGTTATCCATTCATCTAATGTTTTGCCCGTAATCTTATACAGATTCTCAATCATAGATTCAAAGGCTTTATCTATTTTATCCATAGCTTTTCAATACGTAAAAACTAATTTAAACAAAAAATGCTCAACTGAATGAGCATTTTTTGTTATTTAAACAATCCGTATAATTCGGCATCAATTTTTTCTTTTATAAAACCCAAATCTTCAGGATTATTAGCAAAATCAAGATTATCCTTGTCCAAAATCAACAATTTACCATCTGTATAATTGTTAATCCATTTGTCATACTTATCGTTTAATTTTGATAAATAGTCCAGGCGAATAGCTGATTCATAATCACGACCACGTTTTTGGATATTGTTTACTAACGTCGGTACTGAAGCTTTCAAGTAAATCAACAAATCCGGCGGTTTGATATAGTGAATAATACTTTGAAAAATATTGCTATAATTATCGAAATCACGTGCACTCATTAATCCCATATCGTACAAGTTTTCTGCAAAAATGTAAGCGTCTTCATATATTGTACGATCTTGAATCATATTAGTACCCAATTTTTGTTGCTCTACAATATGTCTAAAGCGACTATTCAAAAAGAATATTTGCAGATTGAAAGCCCATCTCTTCATATCGCTGTAAAAATCCTCTAAATATGGATTATTGTCTACCGCTTCGAATTGCGGTTCAAAATTTAAATGTTGTGCCAATAATTTTGTCAAAGTGGTTTTACCAGCTCCTATATTCCCTACAATTGCAATATGCATATCTAATTCTAATATAGTTTTTTAAGTCCTATTATCTCTCTTACTTCTTTAATTGTTTTTTGTGCACTAGCTTGTGCCTTTTCAGCTCCCATTTTGATGACTTTTTTTATGTATTCCTCATCGTTTTCGATTGATGCAATACGTGAACGAACAGGCTCTGTAGCTAGCACCATATCTTCCGCTAATTGCTTTTTAAAGTCACCATAACGAATCTCGCACTTATTATATAATTCATCAAAATGTGATAATGTATCAGGAGTGGAGACAACATTCATCAAATCAAATAAATTCTGAATAGACTCGGGTTTTTCTTGATTTGGTTCTGTCGGTCCTGAATCTGAGACGGCACGCATGATCTTTTTACGAATTACTTCTGGCGCATCTGATAAATAGATACAATCGGCTTCACCATTGGATTTACCCATTTTTCCTTGACCACTTAATCCTGGAACTTTTACTAATTTATCTGAATAACTGAATGCAAAAGCTTCTTTAAAATATTCTGTTTGGTATAAGTGATTGAAACGGTTTCCAAACGTACGTGTCATTTCCAAATGCTGCTCTTGATCCTTACCAACTGGAACTTTAGTTCCGTGATGAAGTAAAATATCACAAGCCATCAAAACTGGATAAGTTAATAATCCAGCGTTTACATTGTTTGGATTTGAACGTATTTTATCTTTGAATGATGTGGAGCGCTCTAGCTCACCCAAGTAAGCATTCATATTCATATACAGATATAGCTCCGCAACTTCTGGAACATCTGACTGAATGTATATAGTTGATTTCTCAGGATCGATACCAGCTGCCAAATATTCTACAACTACATTACGTACAGTAGCCTGTAGATCGTGTGGATTAGGGTGAGTAGTCAGTGAATGCAAATCCGCTATAAAAAAGTAGCAATTGTATTCATTTTGCATTTTCACAAAATTACTCAATGCTCCGTAATAGTTTCCTAAATGTAATTTTCCGGTACTTCTGATACCGCTAACAACAGTTTCCATATGTTGCAAAATTACACAATTATTCTTTAATATAGGAAACTAAAAAAGCCATCACTTATAGCATTCTTAGGTTTTTAGCTACAATATTAATATTCAATATCAGTTCTATTAAATTCCAAATCGCACGCATTACACTTACATTTGCGCGCGAAGTATATGGGATAAACCATAAAGACTATCGATGCAAAAAACGACACTATACCTGATAAATTTTTGAAATCCCTATAGTTAGTATTTACATCCTCTGAATCACAGCTAAGACATTTTAGAATATCGCGAGTATCACTATAATATTGATTTGAATTTATAGCTTGCAAAACCAAATTCGCCTGATCCAAATCATTTTCTGCAATTTTAACCTTAATACCACCAATTGCATTACTATACAACGGATTCAAACCAATGATATGCTCATCATAAATATAGGCTTCAATATCTTCAGCTTCTAATCTATTTCTAAAATTATGCGCTTCAATGGGATTATCAAAAGTTTTGAAAGTAATAAGTTTCATTGGAATTGGTTTAATTATGAAAATCTACAATTCGGTATGCTCCAAGGGGCTCGCTATTAATTCCTCCGCTTCTTGCAAAATTTTCTTTTGTTTGGTAGCGTCAGTTTGAATAGATAATAAAAATTTAGGATCACGTAGTATATCTTTAACCAATATACATTGTGCTTTCAACAATCTAGCTTTGTCATCTGAATTTAAGGTCGTCAAGCAAGTGATAGGATACTCTCCGTTATTATCTACAATTACTTTAATGCTTTTATCTTTTGGATAATCCCACGCTAATAAGTTCATTTTATAATGTTCACCAAAAGTTTTGGAGTCTGATGTTAAATAAGCATTGGTCACCAACCATCCTTGAGTAACATGAAGTGTTTTATTGAAAAAAGTAAAAGGCTTGTTACTAATATCTCTCACTCTAGACATAAAATACATTGGTGTAGTAACTGATATTTTAGCATCTATATCATTTCTGAATTTACATTCAATAGCTAAAAGTTCATTCCCTTTAGCAGCAATGACATCAATTTCGTGGGTGACAGCATGCCCCTGTATAGTCTGGCTAGTTATCGCTTTGTATCCATCTTCCTGAAAAATTCGAGCTATCCATTTTTCAAAATAGAAACCTTCAGGACCTAAATCTCTTAAAGCTTTTTTAAGACTATAGCGTGCTGCGTATGTATTTCGAACTAATTTTAATTCATCAAACGCAACTTGGTACAGTTCGCGTGTTGAAATACCGTCGTATAATGATGGTTGTATAGAATTAAATACTTTATCTACCTCATCACTAGAGGCCCCAGAACGCGATAATGAATGACGTAAACTTGCTGGATTGAAATCAACTAATTCTCCTGAATGCTTTTTAACTCTCATGTTGTATCGAATAGACATTAAAACAAATGTATAGTCTTTAAATATCAAAATAATTATTTGCTATTAAAAACAAAATATAAAATCAACTGTTTTATTCTGTATAAAATATATTACTATGAACACACTCGTAAATTATGCTATAGATAAAATTAAAAGGAATGTTGATGAAGACTGTAAAGATGGTAATGTAGGTACATCCGAACGTATACTTTCCGTAATCGCAGGTGGTCTCATTCTTAGCGTGGGGATTAAACAGCTCGTAAAACATCCTATTACAGCTATATCTGGTGTAGGGCTGGGAGGCGCTTTAGTATACCGAGGTATAACGGGCAAGTGTACAATTAAAGCAGCTGTAGAGCAAATTTCAAAAGAAAAGGACGAAGTAACAGTAATTGAACATCGCTATTTTGTTAAATAGGTTAATAATCAATTCTTATTGGATAATGGTCGGAAATTTCTAATTTTCGACCATTATTATTTACGGGTATGAAGAGACAAAAAATAGTGGTATTTACAGGTGCTGGTATATCAGCCGAAAGTGGTTTGCAAACTTTTAGAGGTACCGATGGATTATGGGAAGGGCATCGGATAGAAGACGTCGCTACTCCTGAAGCATGGGCAAAAGACCCAAAGACTGTTCAGCGTTTTTACAATATTCGCCGGGCTACATGCCGCAATGCGTCACCTAACACTGGGCATTTGGCCTTAGTAGAATTAGAAAAATATGCTGATGTACAAATTATAACTCAAAATATAGACGATTTACATGAGCGCGCTGGCAGCAAGAGTGTTTTGCACCTTCATGGTGAAATAATGAAATCACAGTCGTCAAAAAATCCAGAATTGGTGTACCCAATAGAGGGGGACGAAATCAAAATAGATGAGAAATGTGAAATAGGTTCACCTTTAAGACCTCATGTGGTTTGGTTCGGTGAGGCAGTACCAAATATGTCGATAGCTAGTAGGATTGTTAAGTCTGCCGATGTGCTTTTAATTGTTGGCACCTCATTGCAAGTTTACCCAGCTGCAAATTTACTCCATGATGTCTCTCCCTTATGTAAAATAGTTTTAATAGACCCTAATTCGAATTCTTTACCAATAAGTGGTAATATAGAGCAGATTACTGGTAAAGCTGCTACAGAGCTTCCTAAATGGATTAAAAGATACGCCGAATAATATTCTGAAAGAAAATGCATTTAATTATATATCAATGATATATATGTTTTATTTAAATAAAAAGTTTAAAATAAACTAGTTTTAGGTAAAAAAAAAACAAAGGTAGCCAAATATAATTCGGTTACCTTTATTTTTAATATATAAATAATTAATTTACAAGTGTTTAATAAAAATAGGTGAATGAAAAGTTTAATTATAATTATTGTACGTATTGATAAAGCAAGTACGCATATCGCTAAAAACATTAAGAACCTTGTTAATAAACTCTTCATCCAATAGTTCGAAAACACCATTCACACCATTCAAAATATCAGCCTTCGCTATCTTATAGGTTTGCTCCAAATTGCCTTGTTCAAACTTTATTATATACTTCTGATTCATTCCAAAAATAGTAATCTTGCATTCTGGATGTGGTAATTCTGCTAATGTTCTCATATATTGTATAACACGTATTTTAATGACGCAAAATAAGTAATTTATCCTTATAAGTAAGTATTGGCCAAAGATACTTTATTGTATAAAAAAAGAACAATAGCTATTTGCTATTGTTCCCTTATATGAATTTTTAAATCTTTGTTTTTCCTTATAATACACCTTGTGCTTTCATTGATTCAGCAACCTTGATAAAGCCTCCTAAGTTTGCACCTTTTAAGTAGTTAATATAACCATCAGATTCTTTTCCATAACGCAAACATGTCTTGTAGATATTTTGCATAATTAGTTTTAATCTATCATCTACTTTAGAAGATGACCATTGTTGACCGATTGAATTTTGAGACATTTCTAATCCAGAAACAGCTACGCCGCCTGCATTTGCCGCTTTACCAGGAGCATATGCAATTTTAGCATTATGAAAGACTTTTACGGCCTCTGCAGTAGAAGGCATATTTGCTCCTTCAGCAACACATATGCAACCATTTTGTATTAATGTCGTAGCATCGCTTTCATCCAATTCATTCTGCGTCGCACATGGTAGCGCTATATCACAAGCAAATTGCCATGGTTTTTCACCAGCATGAAAAGTCGAAGATGGAAATTTAACACAATAATCCGCTAGATTTCTACCTAATTTTGCTATATGAGCCAACTTCTCATGTGTAAAACCGTCTTTATCGTAGATAGTCCCTGTGCTATTTGATAACGTGATAACTTTCGCACCAAAGTTAATAGCCTTTTCAGCTGCATAAAATGCAACATTACCAGCTCCAGAAACTGTTATTACCTTGCCTGCAAGTGTATCTTCATTGTGCTCAAAAATATTTTGAACAAAGTATAATAAGCCGTATCCTGTTGCTTCAGGACGTATGTATGAACCGCCCCATTGCACACCTTTACCCGTTAATACACCCGTAAAGTTATTTTGAATTCTTTTGTATTGCCCAAATAAATAGCCTATTTCACGCCCGCCAACACCAATATCTCCCGCAGGAACGTCTGTTTCGGAACCAATGTGACGATACAATTCGGTCATAAAAGCTTGACAAAAACGCATGATCTCGTTGTCAGATTTGCCTTTAGGATCAAAATTTGATCCACCTTTACCGCCGCCAATAGGTAAACTTGTTAATGCATTCTTGAAAACTTGTTCAAATGCTAAAAATTTCAAAATACTAAGATTCACAGTGGGAGAGAAGCGTAATCCACCTTTGTAAGGACCAATTGCACTATTCATTTGCACCCTATAGCCTCTATTTACCTGAATATTATTCTGGTCATCTAACCACGCTACACGAAAGGACACCACACGCTCAGGTTCTACCAATCTTTCTAAAATTTTAAGATAGGCATATTCAGGATGATGCTCGTTGATATATGGAATTAAGTCTTCTACGACTTCCGTGACCGCTTGTAAAAACTCCGGCTCATTAGGATTTTGTTTCTCTACGTAATCAATAAAGTTTTTAAGATTTAGCATTTTCTATTAACAGAATTGTATTGTTTTGACATAAATTTTAACAAATATAAAATTTTTTCCCTTAATCACAGGTTTTATTCTAGTATTTTTGTTTAAAAATCTAATTTACATTAGCGAAAACACGTATTTTGATAAAAAATTGGAAATATTAGATAAATCAATATTTTACTATAAAGGACATTGTATGACAAGAATAAGTTTGAAAAAGCACCCTAAATTAAAGCTAATAGAATATCCATCAGCTATATATTTTTTGCGTAACATAAGTAATCTTTTAGGTGTAGACTTATACATCAAGCGTGATGATTTGTTTTCCTTAGGCTTTGGAGGAAATAAACTTCGAAAATTAGAGTATCTATTAGGTGAGGCTCAAAAGAAGAATGCTACGCATATATTCACCATAGGTGCGCTACAATCCAATCACGCACGCATGACTGCTATAGCATCCAAAATGCATGGATTCGAAATTGAATTATTCTTAAAAAAATCCGTTCCTGTGACTGAGCAAGCTTATTTTAGTAATGGAAATAAAATACTAAACAATATTATCGACGCAACGATTCACCAAGTTCAAGACAACAACAGTGCATATCAAGCTATAGCTGAACGAACTATACTGTTGGAAAAAGAAGGAGCGAGGCCATACGTCATCCCCGTGGGGGGCTCGAATGCTTTGGGTACATTGGGTTATGTTGATTGTTATTTCGAAATATTGCAACAAGCTAACGACTTGGGTATTCGTTTTGATTTGATCACATCTGCTTCAGGCTCAGGGGGAACACACGGAGGTCTAGTAGTTGGAAATGCATTGTCTTCATCTAAAACAAAAATTAAAGCCTATAATGTTGAGCCTGATGAAGGTCAGCTGGCAGGACACACACTTAAAATTGCCAATGAAGCATTAGCACTATGTGGTGAAAAACCCAACCTAACCCTTGAAAATATTGTACTATCGAATGAATACTCTGGCGCAGCGTATGGTGTTCCAGAAGAATATCATATTGATACCATCAAATTTTTAGCAAAAAATGAAGGCATATTTTTAGATCCTGTATACACATCAAAGGCTTTTACAGGGGTAATTATGGATATACAAAATAATGTAATCAAAAAAGGAGAGAAGGTGCTATATATCCATACCGGAGGTATACCCGGTATATTTGCCTATCCACAATACTTTTAAATTATTGATTGGATAATGATTCATAAACTTGTGGATTAAATGGCTCAATATGGACGAAAACATTTGAAATTTCGGGTATTTGTTGCATCAAATAATCTTTCAATTGATGTGCGACATCGTGGCCTTCTTTTACGGTAAGGTCTCCTGGAACAATAGCATGAATATCTACTAAAAAGAACATGCCATTTTTACGAACGAAACACTTTTCTGTATCCATAACTCTCTTTACATCAAGAGACTTAAGCTTTATTAAATCAACTATGTCGTCATATAGATTTTCATCCATAATTTCACCCAAAGCAGGCCTAAAAATACGATAGCAATTATATAGAATAAATCCTGAAGCGAATAGGGCAGCCCAATCATCAGCACTTTGGTAGCCATCACCCAACAGAAGAGCCATTGAAATACCAATAAACGCTGCGATAGAGGTGATCGCATCGCTTCGGTGATGCCAAGCATCTGCTTTTAAGGAGCTGCTATTTAATTGTTTTGCACGACTCATCACTACATGATAGCTAATTTCTTTCCAAACAATTATTAAACCTAATACGATTAAAGTCCATGACTTAGGTGGCTCATGAGGAGTTTGGATATTAATTAAACTTGTATAAGCGATAATAGTCGCTGAAATAACTAAGAAAATAACGACTATAAAAGTTATTAAAGGCTCAATACGACCATGCCCGTATGGATGTGTTTTATCTGCTGGTCGCTCAGAATATTTAATTCCTAGCAATACCAAAATGGATGCAAAAATATCTGATGTAGATTCTATAGCGTCTGCAATTAGCGCAAACGAATTTCCGAAAAAACCAGCGAACCATTTGATAGTAGCTAATCCAAAACTTCCAAGGATGCTAAAATAGATTGTTTTTTTTGCTTTCTGTGATTGCGGCGTTGACATACTTTTTTAGTTGTGTAGCAAAAGTAAACCAATATAATAGGAATATACCATTAAAGTTTTAAACATGATAATTTGATGGTGAACCTAATGAATAAAGGAGAGTGTAAAATTATCTATTTAACATAATATAAATTATAAGACACAATGAGGGGTAGATATTGCGCCGTTCTTTGAAATATGGATTTTTTATGATTTTCGATAAGCGTTTTAGGTCTTAACAAAAAACATAATATTCCAGTGATTTTTTTTTTCGTCGAATTAGTAAAAGTATTTACCAAAACCTCTGATCTAAGTTGGAGCGACCATATCATTATGGAAATTTATCGCGTTCTGAAAAAACTTTCGCTTAGTGAAGAAAAAGGATTTGGTTTGGAACGTGTTCCGCTCAATGTCCCAACCACTCAAAAAATCAATCTTAAGCGATTGAATTAATTCAAAGCAAAAAGCGTCGGTAGAGTTCCTCTACCGACGCTTTTTGCTTTGAGACTATTAATGTTTCGATTTATTTAGTTAATAACTGATCTATTTCCTTAGTCAAAGCAGCCAAGTCACTAGGTCTTGGTGCTTGCTTATTTACTAAATTCCCTTGTTTATCAAATAACATATATGTCGGGAAATGTGGAACCTCTAACCTACGCTCTACCATAGACTGTTGTTCGTTTGGAAGATTATAGTGATAAACATTTTTACCTTCTAAAGCCTTAGCTTTGATAAAATTCTCCCATGCTGATTTGGAAGTTCCATTGGCTAAATAAATAAACACGACATCTTTGTCTTCCATCGCTTTCTTTGCTGCTGGTGCATAAGCCATCTCCGCTACACAGGGTCCACACCAGGTACCCCAAAAATCCACATAAACGACTTTCCCTTTGTGTGGCGTCAAAATTTCAGCGATAATCTTGTCTGCATCTTTGGATTCTTTCAGGTGATCAGTATTTTTTAAATTATCAGCGTATTTAAATTTACCAGAACTAATTTTTTCTAATTTATGATTTTCCTTATTGATAAATTCTTTCAAGAACTCATTTGATAGACTACCTAACACCTGTTCCAAAAAAACCTTAGATAAAGGGTTTGGATTAGTTTTAAATTCATTCATCATATTTCTTGTATGAAAAACTTCTGCAATGGTAGTATTACCAAATTTTTTATAAGATTTCATTGGATCTAAAACTCTTGCCTTTAAATATATATACGGTTCTATCAATAATCTATTATCAGATAGAACATCATTGAATTCTTTAGATACACCTGAATATTTTTTCTCTATCTCATCAGCTTTAATTCCATTACCTGACCGAATAGCATTTTTATGAAATAAGGCATATTCTTTTACTCTTTCAGACAATTTTAACAAACCTAAATCATTAAATGACAAAAGAACCTCACTTAATTGAGGAAATACTGTGCTATTATGATAATCTAGATAATCTTTCAAAAAAGTATTATTATCACGAACCAACGTTATCGGAGCTACTCCATTCTCATAGAATTTTTGTTTTACAACAGACATATACTTATCCGAAAATTTCTCTTTCTTATTATAATCTAACTGAAATTTTTTCTGCATCAAATCGCTTGCAATACTATAATCAGTAAACTTATTGATAAAATATTTTGTACGAGCTGAAACATTTGATTCTTTTAGAAAATTCTGATCTATATTTTTCAAACTATCTAGTTGCGCTAATTTGAGGTTTAGATATACGGTATCCTTTAGCGAACGTTCGTATTGATATTGCGCTTGATATTCAGCATTTGTTTTAGGTCGAATATTATTCTTGTTTGTATAATCATTATATTTCACAACCTCATTATGTAGTCTTTCATTATCACCTAAAAACAAAGTCTCCCCAGTTGCTAAATCCTTAAAGACAAAATATTTTTCGCCAGGAGTCAATACGTCTATAAAACTAGCTCGACGCCAATCTATAAAAGCTTGTGAAGTATTATATAAGGGCACCTTGACGGTAAAAAAACCTTGCTCATCGATATCACCGTAGAAATTTTCTGCTTCACCGGTCATCCAATTGTTAACACCAACCGTAAAAGGATCTTTCGAAGTATTATTACGCAGGTACCCGCTAATAATAGCCGTATCCATTTTAGAAAATTTGGAATCATGGAAGACTGTCAAATCTTCACCTTTATAAGCTGGAAGAAACTTATTCACCTTTGCGTAAGAATCCTTACCAACAATGACCTTCTCATCTTGAATTTTAAATTTCAGCTTAGACTTTTTATTCGTACCTGCATCAATTAAAGTAATTTCTACATCATTAGCCTTTTTTTTCATCGTATCGTAAGTAAAAACTTTTCCGTTGATGATGGCAAAATCCTCAAAGAAGCCATACTTCCACTTATTCGTTGTCTCATCAAACCAATTTCCGAAGAAACTATACACGAAATCAAATTTTGACTCCTTGGTATAGAAATTTGGTTTCATATCATAAACTAGTTTTAGTTGGCTACCATTTGGGCTGATATAGAACATTTTGTGTTCACCATTACGATTTACTAATGCACGATATTCATTATTTAGCTTATATTTCCCTATCCAATCTACATTCCAATTCTCCTCACCTATAGATAAAGAATTATTAGATACAGATAGACGAGGAAAACCTTCCTGGGAAAGTCTCCAATTATTCCTCAACAAATCGATTGAATTTAGAGCCATGAGCTCGATATCGGGATCTGACTTCAACTGAACAGCTTGAATCGTATCCTTTCTGACATTGAATTTGAATTTACCTTTTGTATCCGCTAAATCAAAAACCGTCAAAGAAATCGGTTCGGCTTCATTTTCTAGTACGATTCGAATTTCACTTCCTTGTTGATCTACAGTTTGCACTTTATAGATTTTATAGAATAATTCGACATAATTTTCACCTATATGAAAAGCATTCCAATTACCGGGTTTATCTACATGAAATTGCCAAAAACCATGAAGTGATTTGGGGACCTGTGCTTGCAATTGTACACAAAAAAATAGAAATAATAAGGTTAATACTCTCATTCTTTTATTAGGATTGGTTAGTTTATAATTAGAAACTAAAATTATAAAATTTTTCTAAAAACGCAAATCAACAAGCTAATTATTAACATTTTATAACACATCAAACCTCTTTCACTTTTATCAAATGAATGAGGTTTTTGTGTAGCCTTTCCATTTTTTTTGACCTCCCTGATCTCCCTCCTAAAAATCGGACGATTTAAGATTAGAGAAATCCTATTGATTAACTAATTTTAAACTAGGAGGAAAACGATGAAAAGATCGAAATTTACAGAAGCTCAGATTGCGTTTGCGAAACAGGGAAGTCTACCAAACAATTTATGCATGCGTAAAAGATAAATTTTATTTTCTCATCAAATGTTATAACAACTCACATAAATGAAAAAGCCAAATACATGGCATGTGCACAAATGACTGTTTATAACAAGATGAGCCCAATATCATATTGAGCTCGTCTTAGTTAACTTAATCATAGTGATGATTATTTTTCACTTACTATTGTTCCTAGCGGAAACAGTTTCCTGAAAACGAATCCAACTAACGGCGCTGCTATTAATATTTGTAATGGATAAGCCATAATAAAGTTTCGCGAAATTGTTATTATTAGTTCTGAAAACCAATTTTTATTAAATTCATTAAACAGTAATGATCCAATTAAAGACATTAGAATTACCATTTGTGCCACAAAGCAAAAAGCACTAATAAAGATTTTTTTTGGCAATGTATCATTCTGTTTTATTAATTTATTAATTAGTGCAAAAGCTGTTTTACTAACGAAAAACCATTCTACAATAAAAGCTATCACAAAAGTTAATGGGAAAATCAACCATGCTTTTCTTATACTTTCGACAGAGATCCCCTCCTTCCATGTGACATTGTAAGTTGTCATGACAGCAGCCATGACAATTACCATCAAAAATGTGTAAACTAAATTTTCCTTTTTGTTTACTGGCAACATACTCATATAATTTATTTTGAAATTAAAATTTTAGCTATTTTTTGAATAGAGTCTAACGCCTGGAAAATCTCGCGAATCTCGTCTGTTGTCAACATTTTAATTTTTTCATTAAAATGTAATCTCATACTATCTTCTACGATTTTGGCCAGCTCCTCTCCTTTTTCTGTAAGTTTCAGAAAAACTTTTCTTTTGTCTGATACTTGTCTCACACGTTCCAATAGTTGCATCTCTGCTAGTTTATCTACGGTTTGTGAAAATGGTCCTTTTTCCAATCCGATAGCTCTAGCAATAGTCACCATGGTTAGGTTACTTGAATTTTTTACTGTCATTAAAATCCTTTCTTGTGTAAGATTTAAATGAGCGATTTCTTTTGGAAAATTATAATCTTTAAAAAGCGCGTGTTTTAATAAATCCACGCCATTTAGTTCAATAGCAATATTTTTTTTATCCATATAGTTATATATATAACTATTGCAAAGGTAATAATTTTCTGTGCTTTTGGAGATTATTTTAACACGAATTTGTAACTCACTATTTAATATCGTAATATTGCGATGTTATTTAAATAATAATGGGAATTACAAAAAAGGAAAGATTTACAGAAGAACAGAATAGACTTTCTGTACTATTCAAAGTGTTAGGTCATCCAGCACGGCTAGCTATTTTGGGGTACATTCAACAACAAAATTCATGTATATGTACAAGTTTAGTAGATGAAATAGGGCTAGCGCAAGCTACTATATCTCAACATCTAAAAGAGTTAAAACAGGCTGGATTAATAAGGGGCACCATCGAAGGTAAATCTGTTTGCTATTGTATTGATGAAGAGGTCTGGGTGAACGCAAAAGATATAATAAATACTTTTTTAAATCAAACTATTCAATTAAATACCTGTTGCTAAATGAAATCTAAAATAAATTAATAAGAATATGAAACTATCACAAATAAAATCCATTTTACCTACCTTAGATAATGTTGAATTTCAACTAGAAAACGGAAGCTTTGTTCCGGAGCATTTTCATGTGACTGAGGTTGGTGAGGTCACTAAAAAATTCATTGATTGTGGAGGAGTTATTCGTCTTGAGAAAATTATTAATTTTCAACTGTGGAATGCTGATGACTATGAGCACCGATTGAAACCTGGCAAACTGCTTAGTATTATCGAGCTATCTGAAAGTAAATTAGGAATAGAGGATGCGGAAATTGAGGTAGAGTATCAATCCACTACTATTGGCAAATACGATTTAGATTTTAACGGCACACACTTTTTACTAAAGAATAAACAGACAGCATGTTTGGCTGAAGATCAATGTGGTATCCCCTCTCAAAAAACTAAGATCCAATTAGTGAATTTATCAAGTCAAAATTCTTGTACGCCAGGCTCAAGATGTTGTTAAATTAGATTGACATGTATGAAAAGTTACTAGATACCATAGCTATAATCCAAGATTTCACTGTCATCTCAGCAGAAAGAAAAATTATTTTGCAGCCTTTAATTGATTATATACAATTGAATATTCATGTTAATCAAGCGACTAATTTAAATTTCATTTGTACACATAATAGCCGTAGAAGTCATTTAGCACAAATTTGGGGGCAATGTGCTGCATACTACTATATAATTCCGTCTGTTTATTGTTATTCGGGTGGCACAGAGGAAACATCTTTATTCCCAATGGTAGTAAAGACTATTCAAAACCAAGGTTTTATGGTGTCTGCGCTAACTAAAGATGATAACACAGTTTACGCCATAAAAATGGATAAAAACACGATGCCCATTATAAGTTTTTCAAAAAAATATAACCATAGCTTTAACCCTGCTGGAAATTTTGCTGCTATTATGACTTGTTCTGAAGCAGATAATGGCTGTCCATTTATCGCTGGCGCAGAAATCCGACTACCTGTTCAATATGAAGATCCAAAAATATCAGATTATACTTCACTGCAAGATAAAGTATATTCAGATCGAAGTTTAGAAATAGCTAAGGAGATGTTTTATGTTTTTTCAAAGATTGATATTCAAAAGTCTTAGTCGCCAAATCTAATAACCAAAACATCCTAAAGTATTACGCTCGATATCACTTTAGGATGCTACATTAACTCTATTTAATTAAAGTTTAACTGTATATTGTTTATGATTATTATTAATTAGGCTTATACTCATACAGAGTACCTAAAAGAGAAATGTGATCCAAAATACATTTTAAGATTGGTATCATGCTGGACGCATTGATGAATGATTGAATTAAAATAAGTAATAGTCATAAAAATAGGTAGATAGTGTTATTATATAATCTCGGTTTATATGCTACAAGTATAAAAATAATTACAAAGTACAAGTTTAGATAGTATATCTTACAAGTGTTCACGCTTATTACATTTTTTTATAAGATAATTTTTTGATAAAAAATATTTTTTACCTACTTTTGCACTTCCGTAAGTACGGAAAATTTAAATTAACATAATTATTTAAAACAATGCAACAGTACGAATCTGTAATCATTCTTACCCCGTTGCTTTCAGAAGATGCTGCGAAAGAGGCAATTGCTAAATTCAAAAACATCTTGACAGAAGGCGGAGCCGAAATTATCGCTGAAGATAATTGGGGTTTGAAAAAATTAGCGTATCCAATCCAGAAAAAATCTACTGGATTTTATCACTTAACTGAATTCAAGGCTCCAGGTGAATTAATTAAAAAATTAGAGCTTGAATACAAGCGTGATGAGCGTGTTATGCGTTTTATGACTATCGCTTTAGATAAGCATGCGATTGCTTACAGCGAGAAAAAACGTAGCGGTGCATTCAACAAGAAAGCTGAAACTAAAACTGAGGAGGTAGCAAACTAATGTCAAAGGAAAACATCCAATACGTGACTGCTCCTAAAGTAGAGGACAACCGTAAAAAATACTGTCGTTTCAAAAAGAATGGTATCAAATATATCGATTATAAAGATGCTAATTTCTTAATGAAATTCGTTAACGATCAAGGTAAAATCTTACCTCGTCGTCTTACTGGTACATCATTGAAATTCCAACGTAAAGTTGCTCAAGCTGTGAAACGTGCGCGTATCGTAGGCTTATTACCTTACGTAGCTGATTCATTAAAATAAGGAGGATACGATAAATGGAAATTATATTAAAACAAGATGTTAAGCACCTTGGTGAGAAAGACGATATCGTAGTAGTAAAACCAGGTTACGGTCGTAACTACTTAATTCCTCAAGGATTTGCTACATTAGCAACTTCATCTGCTAAAAAAGTATTGGCTGAGAACATCAAACAAGCTCAGTTCAAACAAGAGAAAATTAAAAAAGATGCTACTGAATTAGCTGCTAAATTAGAAAACATTAAGTTATCTATCGGCGCTAAAGCTGGTGAGTCTGGCAAAATCTTTGGTAAAGTAAATAGCATCCAAATTGCTGATGCATTGAAAGCTCAAGGTTATGACGTAGACCGTCGTCGCATCACTTTCGAAGTAGAGCCTAAAACTGTAGGTGAATACATCGCAAACTTAAACTTACACAAAGAAGTGAAAGTTCAAGTTCCTTTCGAGGTTGTAGCTGAATAATTATTATTCACTCAAAATATAAAGGAGATAACTCATGGTTATCTCCTTTTTTGTTATGTTTGTGCTACAAATTATTAAGTGAAGAATATGAAACCAAAAACTATAATTATAGCGTTACTATTTGCCTTAGTGGCAATCATACTTTTTAATAATAAGGAAGAAAGTTCTTTATGGCTATTTGGGGATATTCGCACATCAAAGTTATTAATACTTGGTATCTTCTTTATATTGGGAGTTGTTACAGGAGGTATTTTATTTAGACGTAAAAATAAACATCCTAAAGAATATGGAATTAGCAACAACTCTACACATCAACCTCCTATCGCTACTACTGAACAAAGTGAATATATAGAATCTCCATACAAACCAAACGATGGATTGTCTGATGAAGATAGAGAATTCCTGAGAAGGGATTAATTAAAAAAAGCGTCAATAAATGACACTTTTTTTAATTAATCTTTTGAGTTCTTTTTTCGCTTATTCTTTACGAGCGCTTCATGAAGTAAAAATTCAATTTGCCCATTAACACTACGAAACTCATCTTGTGCCCATTTTTCCAGCAACTTAAAAGTTTCTTCATCTATTCGTACCACAAAATTTTTTTTCTTCATATCAAATCACTTTGACACCTCTGCTTATTAATATAATGAACCTGCATTTACAATAGGTTGTGCTGCTTTCTCACCACACAATACAACCATCAAATTACTTACCATAGCTGCTTTACGCTCATCATCCAATTCTACGATATTTTCAGCTGATAATTTCTTCAAAGCCATATCTACCATCCCTACAGCGCCATCAACAATTTTAGCACGTGCAGCGACAATCGCAGCCGCTTGTTGTCTTTGCAGCATAGCTCCCGCTATCTCTGCGGCATAAGCCAAGTGGCTAATTCGCGCTTCTTGAACGACAATTCCAGCTTTAGACAAGCGCTCAGTAAGCTCTGCTTCAAGGATATGATTAACTTCATCTCCACCATTACGTAATGTAATCTCTGCAGTGTCATCTTCTAAATCATCGTAAGCAAAACTTACGGCTAAATGTCTGACAGCTGCCTCAGATTGTGCACGGACATAATCAAATATACGTTCTACGTCATAAGCTGCTTTATACGTGTCTCCTATTTTCCAAACAATTACTGCTCCGATCTCAATAGGATTACCCATCTTGTCATTTACTTTTAATGTTTGACCTTGTAAATTTTCTGAACGCAAAGACATTTTTGATGCTGTAAACAATGGATTCACGAAAAACAAACCATTATCCTTGATTGATCCAACATACTTACCAAAAAAATTAAGTACACGTGAATGATTGGGGTGTACAATTAAAATACCTTTAAAAATAAACATAGCTGCAATAAATAATACAAATGCACCAAAGAAATATACTGGAGCACGATTAATTGCGCCTAAATAAATAGTAAAGCCTGTTAATATTAATAATAGCAACCCTAAAGCAATTGCCAAATAACCAGAAGTAGGTTTAACGATTTTTTCCATAATTACAATTGTTATATTTGATATCATTTTGATATCATAAATATATCAAATATTTTAATTAGTTCAAAATATATTCCTATGAATATTTATTTCATTCACTTATATTTAGCAATTATAAAAGAATCGTATGATACTTAAAGTTTTAAAATGGTTAATTGGAGCAATCATTGTATTGATCTCAGTAATTTCATTAGGATTATTATTTACGGGAAACTCCTATTTACTTAAAGCTGTCCGTACAGTATATTTAACTGGTCATACTTCTGCTTTTCTAGAAGATTATACATACTTTGACAATCGTAAAATTGAAACTGGTAAACCTCAACCTTGGCCTGTATCTACACAGTTCAATACTGCAGAATTAACTCCAACACTTGATTCTATACACAAAAATTACAAAACAGTAGCCTATCTAATCATTAAAAACGATAGTCTTTGGTTTGAAAAATATTATGATGGCTATAATGAAAAATCACTTTCTAACTCCTTCTCTGTTGCAAAAAGTATAACTGGTGCAATACTTGGAAAAGCTATAGAATTGGGGTATATCAATAGCATAGACGAAAAAGTAAAATCGTATTTACCCGAGTTGAAAGGTGAATTTGCAGATAATTTGACCATTAGAGATTTAGTCACTATGCGTTCTGGCTTAAAATGGGATGAAAAATATAGCTCACCACTATCTATTACTACAAAAGCATATTTCTACATTAATCTTAGTGAAGCTATGCTCGAATTACCGATAGCTGAATTACCGAATCAAAAATTTAAATACCAAAGTGGTGACACACAATTACTAGGTATGGTTCTTAAGAAAGCTTTACCCATGACACTTTCCGAGTTTTTATCACAACATTTTTGGAAACCAATGGGAGCAGAAAACGAAGCACTATGGCAAATATCTTCGGAAGATGGGATGGAAAAAACTTATTGTTGTATCGCTAGCAATGCACGTGACTTCGCACGCTTTGGAAAACTATATGCAAATAAAGGAAAATGGAACGGTACACAATTATTAGATTCCATTTATGTTGAAAATTCAACTACACCAGCTGCAGAAAACTCTCCAGAATATGGATATAGTTGGTGGCTCGGTGAATATAAGAATAAAAAAACTGTCATTATGGATGGTCATCTAGGTCAATTTATCATTTCAATACCCGAGGATAAGGTAATAATTGTACGTCTAGGGCACCAACATGATAAGAAGGGGAAAATAAATAAAAACGGAAATTTTTATAAGTTTATTGATGAGGCCTATAAAATGATGGGAAAGTAAAATAACAGTTAATCTTCATATCTACGTTGTAAATTCAGCTCAAAAGTTCCTTTTGTCTTGTTAACTATAGAATCGTACTTCAACATTATTTTATCACCAGTCTTTAACTTACCGTCACGTATATTTCTATATCTGACTTTACTTTCAAATCCCTCAACATAAAAACCTCTATGCTGTCTTTTGCCTCCACGCTTGATTTCACGTATAGTAAATTCTCGCTCTTTTGTATGCGTCTCATAGGTATCATTATCACAAGATAACAAAAGAAGAGCTACAAGTATTAGGTTTAAATATTTCATGTCCTACTAAATTATAAATAATTTTTATTTGTCAAAAAAATCATCAACGGCTCTAAAGATATTTTTTACCTCTATGAAATGGTTATATTTGCCCAATGAATCAATACGCAGTATTATTTGACATGGATGGTGTGATCTGTCATACGAATCCGCATCACGCCAAAGCATTCGAAATTTTTTTTGACAAACACGAAATTGCTTACACTGAACAGGAGTTTGAAGAACATATGTACGGCAAGCATAACAGTCATATTATGACATATTTCTTCAAAAGACCAATTCATAGTGAAGAATTACTTCAATTGGAATTCGAAAAAGAGCAACTATTTAGAGACATATACAAAGACAAAGTAGAAACTATTCCATACTATAAATCTTTCTTAGCAGATCTTAAATCAACTAATTTTTTGACTGCTGTCTGTACTTCTGCACCTAGAGCAAACATGGATTTGATAATTGATCAATTAGATATTCGCAACCAAATGCAATCTTTGATGGGTAGTGAAGATGTTGTTTTACATAAACCACATCCAGAAGTATACGTAAATACGGCAAAGCGATTAGGTGTTGATCCACAAAATTGTGTAGTTTTTGAAGATTCTTTCTCTGGGATCACCGCAGGATTAAATGCAGGAATGAAAGTTGTTGCAGTATTAAGTTCGCATACCAAACAGCAGCTACCGAAATGCTCGTATTATATTCAAGATTATTCAGAAATATCGGCAAATAAAGTACTCGATATAATAAAATCGTAACATGTCTGAGGCGCTACAGTTAATTTCAAGTCCATATGGATGGGTATTGTACTTCACATGCGCCATGCTAATTGGTATTTCAAAAACTGGTATACAAAATATAGGTACACTAACTGTACCTATATTTGCCTTACTATTTGGCGCTAAATATTCAACAGGTATAGTTTTGATATTGCTGTGTTTTGCAGACTTGATAGCCGTGATTTACTACCGCAAAAAATTCTTGTGGAATGAAGTGAAAAATCTTTTGCCTTTAGCTTTTGTAGGGCTTGTCACTGGTTTATTATTAGGAAATTACATTGATGACAAAACATTTAAAATATGTATCGGTGCCTGCATCATCGTTGGTGTATTTATCATGCTATGGATGGAAAAATCTTCCTTGCAAAAACAAACAGCATTAACCAATAAAAAATGGTATTCACCCCTATTTGGATTTATACTGGGGTTTTCAACAATGATTGGTAATGCTGCAGGGCCTGCCTTATCGGTATATATGCTTTCCAAACATTTGGATAAAATTACTTTTGCAGCAACATCAGCATGGTTTATTTTTATTCTCAATCTCAGCAAAATTCCCTTGCAAGTATTTGTTTGGAACAACATAAGCTGGAGTGGAATAATATTAAATTTAATGGCGATACCATTCATACTACTAGGTGGTATCATAGGAATAAAAATCATTAAAATTCTACCCGAAAAAACCTTTCGACATATCATTATTTCTCTAGTAATTATAGCTTCTATTTTATTGATAGTTCTTTAAACAAAAAGTTGTTTGTACTTTTGCACTATGGAATATGCGATAGTGGATATAGAGACGACTGGTTCATATGCGGCTGGAAATAGAATTACAGAAATAGCTATTATCATCCATAATGGGACACATATTTTAGAAAAATTTCAATCACTCGTAAATCCTTTAGTTCCTATCCCCTTTCATATCCAAGCATTGACGGGAATTTCTTCGGAGATGGTTGAAATTGCACCTGCATTCAAAGATCTTGCAACTGATATTTATGCATTATTAAACAAGCGCATATTTGTAGCACATAATGTTAATTTCGATTACTCATTTATTGTAGAAGAGCTTAAGCATGCAGGAATATCTTGGCGAGCACCTAAACTTTGTACAGTAAGATTATCCAGAAAAATCATCCCAAATCAATCTTCCTATAGTTTAGGAAAACTGTGTCAAAATTTGGGCATCAAGATTCATGATCGTCACCGTGCGATGGGTGATGTCGAGGCTACAGTCACGTTGTTTGAAAAATTAATACGTGAAGACAAAGAAAACCTCATTGAATCTACCTTAAAAAAAACAAGAGAACATCGTCTTCCGACACATATTAATGAAGATGATTTTCTAAAATTACCAGAAACAACAGGTGTGTATTTATTTCAAAATGCTTCAGGTAAAATTATATATGTAGGTAAGGCAGTAAATATCCGAAAACGTGTATTAAGCCACTTTACAGGATCTAATGGAACACAAAAAAGACAGGCTTTCATAAACGATATTCATCATATCGATTACCTAGAAACAGGTACGGAATTGATGTCATTATTGACAGAATGTAAATTGATAAAGCAACATTGGCCAATACATAATCGTGCCTTAAAGAAATTTGAACCTAAATTCTCATTAATCCAATACACTGATCAAAATAATTACATAAGATTGGTAGTATCACCATACGACAAGCATGCTAATGCCATCCAACATTTTGAACGGCCATATGAAGCTAATCAAATGCTTCTACAGCTAATGGATGAATTTGAATTGGGCAATAAATTATGTTATTTCTATAGTGTCACTAACGATCCTAAACCCAAAATAGACTACACAAATCTGGATCCAGCGTCTACGTACAACGAAAAAATTGAATTGGCATTGCACAAAGTTCAACAACAGTCGCAATCATTCATGATTCTTGACCAAGGACGAAACTTAGATGAAAAATCCTATATCCTATTCAAAAACAACAACTTATACGCTTTTGGCTATTTCGATATTGATTTGGGGTTATCTAATTATTACGAACTGATAAAAGAGGATGATAAATGTGTAAGTAATTACTACATGAATTCATTGGTCTTGCAATACGTAGAAAGATTTCCAAGCAAAGTCAAACGGTTATCACATCAAAATTCGTTTGATTAACCAAAATAGAAGCAAATGTGCAGGATAAAAAATATAATATAAAAGCCCAGTTTTTTTTCCTCGTTGTCCATTATAAAAATATAAAGGTATAAATGCCAAAATTGCTGCCGCCTGTGTTGCAATTTTAAACATATAAAAAACATTAAGTATCCCAATTGTAAGTACTTTCTTCCACCACGAAGAACGAAATATATAAAAGCATATTATCTGCAATACACCAAGATAATAATAATCAAAATGAAAAAGATTCGCAACAGTAACTAAAGCAGCAATTAAAAGTACCTTCGCGTCTGTTGCAACTTTCTTGGAATCAATGATCAGTAATGAAACCAATCCTGCGGACAAAGAGAAAAACACATTTTGCCTTTGCGGATCAAATAAAGTATTTCCAAAAGCCAAATCATACGGTATCTCGGATAGTAAAGTAAAGAGCAATAAGCGGAGCAAATATTTACCTGTATGCCGACTGTGTACAAAACCTTCGACAAGGAGAAAAGAATACAAAATAAACGCCAATCGACCTACTACCTTAAAAACATAAATATCGGGGTAAATAACGCGCGTAAAATGATCCAAGAACATAGTTATTAATGCTATCATTTTCATATGATAAGCGTTCAGCGAAAATGGCTTAATCCCTACATTCATATTAAAAGTTAATTGTTTTTTAGAACAGTATCGAGGATTTGTCTAAATTTATAAAAAAAAGACAATATTAAATTGACCATATTAAAATATATATCATTAACAATGATCTTCATAATAATTCTATTAGGATTATATGTTTGGAGAATTGAACCACGTTGGGTACGGTGGAATAAAATTGACATGCCAATTCAACATTTACCAGAAGGGTTGATAAATAAAAAATTGGTACAGATCTCCGATATTCACATCGGTGAAACTGTAAATGAAGATTATATTATTAATCAATTTAAACAAGTAAATAAATTAAAACCTGATATCGTAGTCTATACAGGAGATTTTATTAGTCCTATAAATATTGATCAAGCCCCTTTTGAACAACTTGAAAGAACATTGCAACATGCTGCAAAAGGTCAATTAGCTACCATAGCTATCTTAGGAAATCATGATTATGGTATATTAGGTCGCAATGCCGCTCGTGCTGATTCAGTAGTGCAAATTTTAAAAAATCATGGTATAAGAGTCTTACGAAACGAAAATGTAAAAATTAAAGGCTTAAATATAATTGGCATAGATGATTGTTGGGGTACAAATTTTTATCCATTAAAAGCCATGCGACAATTCAAGGACTCATTAGCAAACATCGTTCTAGTGCACAATCCAGATGTGTGTGATATAGATATTTGGAAAGGATATAATAGTTGGATACTTTCGGGACATACACATGGAGGTCAGGTACGTTTTCCTTTTCAGAAAGCTTCAAGATTGCCTGTCGAAAATAAAAATTACGATGAAGGATTGAAAAAGCTGTCCAACGATAGGACACTTTATATCAACAAGGGACTTGGTCATTCCATTCGTGTTAGACTCAATGTAAGACCTGAGATTGCGATTTTTACTTTAAAAAAGAAAGGGTAGAAAATGATGTCTACCCTTCCAAATATTATTGGGATGTTTATTATGCAAAATTCATCCAATCAGAATTATCTTGGTATTCAAATATTGGACTTGATGTATTTTGAGACAAATATTGTCCAACAAACATCGTAATATCGGAAACCATGTGCTGACGAGTTAATTCTACTAATTCAGTATTGAAACCGTTCATATTTAATACAAATTGGAAGCTTATAACACGAGCAATGATACGACCTAAAGTAACTGCATCACGCTGACTAACAGCTTGATCAATAGTGAAGTTTAATAAGTTTGCGAAATACTTTATACTTTCTTGTGTATTTGAATAGCCTGCTAAAAAGTTAGCTAAACTTGTTTCTTTAGTTTTACGCATTAATTTTAAGACAGCATCTGCAATTTGACCGTATAACATTTCGTTAGATCCTTCAAAAATTTGGAATGGTCTGCTATCAACCACTGCTCTACCTGCGATATGATCCAATCTATAACCATTTGCACCGGCTAATTGTAATGCTATCTGCGCTGATTCTTGCATTAAATCAGTAATTAAAGATTTCAATGCATTTGCTTCTATTGAGGCTGTGGCTAGATCTTTATCTATGCCGCTATTACTGGTGCTATAAGCACACATGCCCGAACAAATCGTGTAAGCTGCTTGAATACGTGATAATTGATATTTAACAGCATCTAAATTTGCTAAAGGTGCACCACCTACAATTCTATTTTGACAATGTGCTAAGGATTCATCCATAAGGCGTTTGATAAAACCTAATCCCATACCAGGGAATTGCAAACGACTTCTATGTAACATATCCAACATCAATTTCAACCCTGTACTTTCTGGTTGCAACTTTTGATTTTCTGGAACTGTAATATCAATTTGATTGATGCCATATGGAATAGCATACAAACCCAAGTTATTGTAACGCTCAACCATCGGAATATGTTGAGCCGGATTGCTATCGTCTGTGACAAAAAAGTCAATATCACGAGCTAAATCACCATTTTCATTGGCTTTACGCGCGGTTACCAACCAAAAGTCTGCAGCGCCACTCAAACCTTGCCAATGTTTCTCCCCCTGAATTTTAAATCCACCATCAATTTCACGACATGATGTTTTCATATTCAAAGCATCACTACCGTAAGCTTTTTCTGTGATCATTAGCCCCCCCATCGCTTGCTCTTCCAAGAATTTTTTGAATATACGCTCTTGGACAGCATAATTACCGTATTTAGCTAAAGGTTCCAAAAACAGGGCTATATTAATTCCAAACATCAACGATAAAGACAATGATTCGTATGATGCTGCAGCAAGTACACCAAGACATTCTTTAACATTCACGCCACGACCACCATGCAATTCAGGAATAGCCACGGCAAGTGGATTTTTAGCCATGATTTTAGCTCTAAAATCTGCTGGTAAATCACGCTTTAAACTGATTTGATTAAAATCATACTCATTTCTAAAAAGCTCATGTAAGTGTTTTGAAAAGTCATCAATGTATATCTTAAAATCTACATGCTCCACAATTTGACTCATATCTTTTATAATTTAATTATCTATTTGAGAATTTGCACTATCAAATAGTCCCTAGACTACTGATATTACATTCGTAAAGTTAGGTGATACGAGAAAAGATGACTATTGAAAACAAGACAAATAATAGGACAAATCGTGCATTAACAAATTTTTACACTGTACTATTACGGTATTCCTTTGGGGTAACCCCCACTAATTTTTTAAATAATCGAGCAAAATATGAGGGATCCTCAAATTCCAATTCGTATGCTATTGTTGCGATAGGTTTATTTGTTTCTATCAAGAGTAATTGACTATGCATAATAGCGACCTCTAAAATAACCTGTTTAGCAGACTTCTTAAATACATCTGAAACACAGCGATTAAGATAATTAGTTGAGACCGACAATTTATCTGCATAATAACCTACAGACTTCTCTTTGAAAAAATCCAGATACACCAATTGCTTGAATGCAATAGCAACTTCTTGTTTCCGAAGCAATGTCTTATTGGCATCTGAAAGCTTAATAATACGTAATAGTATTGTTTTAAAAACACTTTCGTAATAGGACTTATAAGGATTCTTATCGTAAATTTCTTTATATAGTAAATGTAACAATACATTTAAATCCTCGCTATCCTGTTCTTTCAGATTAAGCAAAGGCGCAATATTGAAAATATTTAAGGTCTCCTGATCCCTCAATATGGATGTCATTGCTTGCTCCTTGATCAACACACAGTGTCCCTCTGCATTTTTATCAACTTCATTTATCGCTGAAATATGTCCATAGTTAGCAATAATAACTGCAGGTGCCTTTACCATAAATTTGGTAGACTCTATTTGATGTTGAAATTGACCTTTAGTCAAATGAATCAACAGATTGTACCCAAACAATATAGGCGGAATAGGAGTTCGTAAATGAGGTGCAATATCTTTAAGTGCGAAAATCTTAATTGGCGTCTGAATGTATTTCAAATGCTGCAAACTGCCTTCCATAAACTTGGAGACAAACTCATCTGCATATATCTTGGTTTTATTCATCCAGTCAAAACTTATAATCTACAACCTAAAACTAATACTAATTTAATATTAGACAAAATTTATAGCTCATAATCTCTACGGAAGTGACAAAAATCATACTGCAATAAATTACATTGCAGGTACTATTCCATCACATTTTTTTCTCCATAAATAATTATTATATTAGTCTACTCCTCTACAAAAAAAACGCTGTCTATTCTCAGTTACTAATGCGCAGTTAAGCTCTTTCACATCATAGTAGTAGCCTTATGGGTAATGTTGCATACGTGATATAAGCCTATGTTTTTCAAGCTTGTTTAATAGCTTTTCGCTGTGAATTTTAATTGCGTCTGATCTCCAAATTATTTGGACTAACCAAACCAGCGCCTACTAAAGCTTCACTTGCACCAGCTTTTGCTGCCTCTCTTAATAATTTGAAAAATCCAATCTCTGACATTTTATAATAATTCATAGTGACAATTACATTGTAATTAATAAATTTGTCGCTATTAATCAATACAAGATAATTATGAAGAAACTATTTTTCTCCCTAATGATTGCGGGTACTTTATTTACCTTCTCATGTTCAAATGATAAAGTAGTTGAACCCGAGGTTTTGCCGTCTGAAAATATTAAAATAAAACTAGACAGAGAAATAATAGGTGTAAATCAAGCAGTTACTTATTCAGTAAACGTTCCAAACTGGGCAGGAAATATTGTTACCTACAAATGGGTAATAACCTCCCCAAGCGGAGTAATTAAGGTAAAGGTACAAAGTGAAAATGTTCTTGATTATCTTATTGAAGAAAAAGGAGAATATCGAGTACAGGTATATTTGGCATCATCAGGAAAAGAGGATAAGGCAACAATAAAATTCACAACGATTAATACAGATTTTGAGTCGGGAATTTTTGGAGATTCTAAGGAGGTTATTTTAAAATCAAAATTTCTCCAAGGAAAAAGCCCAGAGACTGGAATAACTCAAGAATATTACTGGCCATTCAGCACTCCTAGGCCCACAGATGTCATTTCCTTTAAAACAGGGAATAGCTATGAGAAATACTACTTCTCAATTAATAAATTACTAGGAGGAAGCAGGGATTTAATTAATGAAAAGCATAATACGGTCTCTAACGGGGTATTACGCAATTTTAGTTACACGAACTATCTTAATGTACATAATCATTTTAAAGGAATCACAGGTGTTTATAATGATCCAGTAATACAGTGGAGGTTTGCTGCGACTGAAGTCGTAAAAATAAAATATGAAACCACTTATGCTACAAAATACGATGGTTACGGTTGGGCTATTATGAATAAGGATATTACTCAGGTTACATCAGATTTAAGCAGCAGTATTGTAGAAGCAAAGGGGTATTTAAAATCGATGGGAGACAACTCCTTTTATGAATACCATTTCGCAATAAGGAAAAAGTAAAATTGTTTTCATTAATTAATCATAGAAGTTATTAATTGAATAGTTTCTATGGTTAACATTTCATTTGGCTGCCCTCTAATCAACTTCCATCCTTTCAAAACTAATAGGTTATTCTTTTCCATATCGCGAGGAATTCCGGTAACAGAAGAATGACCACCATTGCCTTTCATAAATATTCCTCCTCCTGTTCAATAGCTATTTTAAATTCAAGGATTGTGTAATCAATTCTAAATTGTCTCTCAGTACAAAACTTATAATCACAGCCTAATACTAATTTAATATTGGACAAAATTTATAGCTCATAATCTCTACGGAAGTGACAAAAATCATACTTCAATAAATTACATTGCAAGAACTTTAACGCTATAGAAATTAATGAATAAAAGCTTATCTTTGCGCCATGATTAATGTATCCAATCTATCCCTTCGCTTTGGCAAACGTGTGCTATTCGAAGATGTTAATTTAAAATTTACTTCCGGAAATTGTTATGGTATTATTGGTGCTAATGGTGCTGGTAAATCTACTTTTTTAAAAATTATATCAGGTGAGATTGACCCTTCTACTGGATCTGTAGCTTTTACACCAGGCGAACGCATGTCGGTATTGAAACAAAATCACTATGAGTTCGACGAATTTACTGTTCTTGAAACTATAATGATGGGTAATCAAGAACTGTACAAAATCATGAAAGAGAAAGATGAAATCTACATGAAAGAAGATTTCACGGATGCTGATGGTGAACGTGCAGGTGAATTGGAAAGCTTATTTGCCGAGATGGACGGTTGGAATGCAGAAAGCAATGCGGCTACACTATTGAGCAACTTAGGTATCAAAGAAGAGCAACACTATAAACAACTAAAAGAACTAGACGGTAACGAAAAAGTACGTGTGTTATTAGCACAAGCACTTTTTGGAAAACCAGATATTTTGATTCTCGATGAGCCTACCAACGATTTGGACATTAACACTATCGCTTGGTTAGAAGATTTCTTGGCTTCTTACGAAGCAATCGTATTGGTTGTATCCCATGACCGTCACTTCTTGGATCATGTATGTACACACATTGTGGATATCGACTTCAGCAAAATGACGATTTACTCTGGTAACTATACATTCTGGTATGAGTCATCACAATTGGCGTTGAAGCAACGTACAGATCAAAATAAGAAAATGGAAGACAAAGTAAAAGAGTTGCAAGAATTTATTCGTCGCTTCTCTGCAAATGCTTCCAAATCAAAACAAGCGACTTCCCGTAAGAAAGCGTTAGATAAAATCAATTTGGATGAAATCAAGCCTTCTAACCGTAAATATCCAGCGATCATGTTCAACACGTATGACAGAGAGCCTGGTGATCAAATTCTAAATGTAGAAGGATTGAGCAAAACGGTAAATGGCGAAGTGTTCTTCAAAGATATCACCTTCATGATGAACAAAGGCGATAAAATTGCTGTATTGAGTCAAAACAACTTAGTAACGACAGCATTTTATGAAATCTTAACAGGTCGCGACAAAGATTACACAGGTGATTTCAAATGGGGTATTACCATTACACCTACAGATATGCCGATGGATAACGCTTCTTATTTTGAAGGAAATAATGAGAACTTAGTAGACTGGTTACGTAACTATACGACTAAACCTGATTCTGACGAGCAATTTATCCGAGGATTCTTAGGCAAGATGTTATTCTCTGGTGAAGAAGTAATGAAGAAAGTATCAGTATTATCAGGAGGTGAGAAAATGCGTTGCATGTTCTCTAAAATGATGTTACAAGGTGCTAATTTCTTGATTTTCGACGAACCTACTAACCACTTGGATTTGGAATCTATTACTGCATTAAACAATGGCATGAAAGATTTCAAAGGTTCGATGTTGTTTACATCACGTGACCACGAGTTGACTGAAACAGTAGCCAACCGTATCATCGAATTAACACCAAACGGTATTATCGACAAATTGATGACTTACGACGAATACATCAATTCTGATGTGGTAAAGGCACAACGCGAAGAAATGTACAAAGTGAAGTAATTTTTATTTTAGTATATGCAGAAATCCCCAATTGGCTTAGCTAGTTGGGGATTTTTAGTATACTCTAATACAATTCTTTCTCTAGCAAATAATTATTCCAAATATATTTAGAAAGAATAAAACATATTGTTTGTCAATAAAATATGTGTTTTGTAAATTTGATGACTAATATCACATTAAGTCATTTTGACACTTATTCAAGTCTACTAAACAAAAACCTATGATTTACAAATTCCAAGTTACCTTGGTGATAATGCTATGTCTATTACATACTGCAATAGCTCAAGAGCGAAATCTGGTTGGCAAAATTGTATCTTCAGAAGATGGCAAGCCAATTTCAGGAGCGTCAATACATATAACCGGTGGGAAAACAGCTTCACAGTCAGGTAGTGACGGAAATTTTACTATTTCTACAAATAGTTTGCCCGTTACCTTAAACTTTTCTATTCTCGGCTATACTTCCCAAAGTGTTGTAGTAAGTAATCAAAACAGCTTATATATAACCCTTTTAGCAGAAAACAATACAATTGATGAAGTAGTAATAACTGCATTAGGTATTAAAAAAGAAAAGAAATCGGTTGGATATGCTGTTCAAGATGTAAAATCTGAAGATTTAAGAAATTCAAGAGAGCCCAATTTAATTAATGCATTAGCTGGAAAAGTTGCTGGTGTACAGATAACAAGTTCTGGGGGACAAGCCGGTTCTTCTGCCTCTATTACTATAAGAGGCAATAGCTCATTGACAGGAAATAATGAACCGCTATTTGTAATTGATGGAATTCCTATGGATAACTCATCCAATGAAGGTGACAACTCTGTAGATGCATTATTCACAGGGACGGCGACCAATCGTATGGCTGATTTAGATCCCAATACTATAGAAAGCATCTCTGTACTTAAAGGTGCTGCAGCTAGTGCATTATATGGTTCACGAGGTGCGAATGGTGTGGTAATGATTACGACAAAAAAAGGAGGTGCCATCAACCAAAGAAAATTTCCTAATGTAACATATGCTTCTAGCTTAACTCTAGATGAAGCTTTTACTGATGGATTTCAATTAGATTATCTGCAAGGGACACAAGGAAAATACCGCAATGGACTTCCTTTACACTTGGGAGGTTATGCCGAAGACGGTCCTAATGTAAATCCTCAAACTACGCTAGTTTGGGGCCCACATAAAGACAATATAAGTCAAGAAGTTATCAACGCCATAGGACAACCAAAATTAATTGATCCAAGAAAACAATTTTATCAAACTGGTAAAATGTGGAATAATGCATTGTCAATCAGTGGAGGATACAACCAAACAAGTTATATTCTTTCATATGCAAATACCAATCAAAATGGTATAGTGCCAAATAACACTTTTAAACGCAACAACTTCAGTGGAGGATTTTCAACAAAACTTAGTGAAAATGTAACTTCTGCTACTTCGATACAGTATGTAAACACAAAAAACAACAAATTAATCGAAGGAAACGGAGTACAATCATTTCTATATGGACTAAACTTTACTCCTATCAATTTTGATATGGAACAAACGTATAATGACTATGGAAATGTATCTTGGCAAGCTTCAGATATATCTACTTCTGGTTATAACAATTCCCTGTGGTTAGTCAATAATAATTCTAGACCAAGTAATGTAAATCGTTTTGTGGTATCAAACGAAATAAATGTCGATTTATTACCATGGTTAAAATTAACGAATCGCATCGGAATGGATACTTATACAGACTTATCCGAAGAAAAAGTAAATATCGGCACCAAAGGTATACCAAAGGGTAGATATTATTCTGGGTTAATCCAATACAAACAATGGAACAACGATTTGATACTATCGGTACAACAAAGTATTAACGAAAACCTACAAATTTCAGGTCTATTAGGAACAAATTATAACGACCGTTCGTACCACAGAAGAACAGTGCGTGGTCTTGATTTAAATATTCCTTCATTTTTTGACATTTCATCGATGTCTACGCAACAAGCACTCCAAAATGACTATCAACGTAGACTAGTCGGAGTTTACGCTTCTGCGACATTAGATTACAAAGGATACTTATATATCAATGCTACAGCACGTAATGATTGGTCATCAACATTACCAAAAGATGCACAATCATTCTTCTACCCTTCGCTTTCTAGCTCTTTTATTTTTTCTGATGCATTTAAGCTTACAAATAATATTTTCTCCTTTGGTAAAATTAGAGCCTCAATAGCTATGGCAGGAAATGATGCTCCTGTATATTATACGGCTCAAACATATGCACAAGCACATCCTACTGATGCTACAAGAGGTGAATTATTATTTCCTTATAATGGACAAAACAGCTTTTTATTAATTAATTCCTTAGCGAATAATAACCTAAAACCTGAATTAATAACTGAATACGAATTAGGAACGGAATTGAAATTTTATAAATCTAGAATAGGATTTGAATTCTCATACTATAACAAGACAAGTAAAAACCAAATTCTTTCACAACCAATTGCTGGTAGTTCTGGATTCACAAGTAGAGTCGCTAATGCTGGTGAGATTGTAAATAGTGGTGTGGAGATGGTTCTTGATCTCGGAATAATAAAGCAACAAGATTTTACTTGGAATATGTTGGTGAATTTTGCCAGCAATAAATATAGATTAAAGTCAATAGCAGATGGTGTTGATAATATTTTTATTGGTGGATTTACATCACCGCAAATACGAATAGATAAAAATCATGGCTACGTAGTATGGGGACAAGGATTTAAGAAGAATGAAAATGGTGATTTATTAATTGGTGACAATGGTTTGCCACTTTTAGCCGAAAATCTTGGACCTATTGCCGATATAATGCCGGACTGGACTTCAGGTATTAGAAACACCATTCGCTACAAAGACTTTTCACTATCAGCTTTAGTAGACATTCGTCAAGGTGGTGAAGTAATGAATTGGGACTTGTACTATTCAACATACTATGGTGTATCATCTCTTACAGCAGATCGTGGCAGCAAAATGGTCTATCAAGGTATTCGTGAATCGGATGGATTGCCTAATACAACAGAAATAACTAAAGACCAAAGTTATTATCAAAACTGGTTTGCTACTGTAGATCAAAATTATGTTGAAGATGCCGGCTTCATAAAATTACGTGAATTAACATTATCATACAAACTACCTAAAACGTGGTTAAAAAGACTAAAAATTGATGATGTAGCGATGTCCGCAACAGGTCGAAATTTATGGATCAAATCTGATTTTACTTACAAAGATCCAGAAGGTTCTTTATTAGGAAGTTCAGCACCAGGATTCTATCATGCAGTGACTCCAAATTCTAAAGGTTTTACGGTAGGTGTTAATTTTAAATTTTAACTATTATGATTCAATTTAATAAACTAAAAAATACAAGTGTATATTTAGTAATACTAGCAATATTATTTTCTTGCAATAAGAACTTGGATATTAATATAGACCCTAATAAGCCAACGAATGTTCCCGAAAACATGATCTTACCAGGCTTACAATCCAATTTTTCATTTGAAGTCATAGGTGGTTATGCACCTCGTGTTACCAGTTTATGGACTAAACACTTAGCCTACGCTACAGATGGCCCACATGAAGGATTATATGCGTTGACGGCGAATGATGTCGATAATTTATGGACGAGCTATTCATATGCGAATGTGATGAACAATGCGTCAGATTTAATTCAGAAAGCTAATGAAAATGGCAACTTACACTACAGTGCTATAGCTAAAATAATTTTAGCTTGGAATATCTCAATAATCACAGATTTGTTTGGAGATGCACCATTAAGTGAAGCGATGCGAGCAAAAGAAGGAATATTTACACCTTCTTATGATAGTCAAGAAGAAATATACAAACAAATCCAAAAATTATTAGATGAAGCAATCGTAGAGAGTCAATCTTCGAACAATAAACTAATGCCAACTTCAGATGACTTAATCTATGGTGGCAATATGAGTAATTGGAAGAACTTAGCACACTCCTTAAAAGCAAGATTCTATCTTCGATTAACAAATGCGCCTACTTATAATGCAGCAACGCAAGCCATCTTAGCATTAGAAGAATTGGCTAAAGGACATATCTCTATAGATTCACAGCCTTTATTTAAACATTACTCAAGTACAGGGGCAGAAAACCCGTGGTATCAATATGCAATAGATGGCAAATGGACTAAAATGGTTCGTCCATCACAGTATTATGTCAATCTGTTATCTGCCAATAATGATCCTCGACTTGCCGTACAAATCGAAGCTATCAAAGAGGCAAACAATGTATTACCAGATAATATTGGTAAATATATAGGTGTGGTAAATGACCTTACTCCAATAGCAATAGATAACTATTCGGAGATAGGAAAATTTCATAGTGAAAAAGATGCACCGCTAAATTGGTTTAACTATAGTGAAGTTGAATTTATAAAAGCCGAAGCAGAATTTTTAAAATCTAATAAAATAGTAACAGAAACTGTAAAGTCAGCTTACAATAAAGCGGTCAAATCTGCTATGGATTATTATGCTATTCCATCAGATGTTTCAGCATTATACCTATCTAATAATCTATTAGATCCAAACACAGCTTATGCGCAAATTATGACACAAAAGTATATTGCGAATTATCTGCAATTGGAATCATACAATGACTTTAGAAGGACGGGTTATCCCAATCTGAACATCAATAATGAATCTTATCCAAATACCACATTGAGTTATGAACCTCGTTTAGACAAAATCCCTGTAAGATTCCCTTATCCATCTTCGGAAAGACAATACAATCAATCTAATATTCCTAGTGAGATATCAATCGATCCGCTAAAAGCTATGCTCCAAGAAGTATGGTGGGATAAATAAGAAAAATAAAACAAGAATCCCCAAATGGCTTAGCTACTTGGGGATTCTTGTGTATTATAAAAACTTATTCCTTAAACCCTACAAAACTAGCAAAACATAAATTCTTGTGAAGGATATCAACTTTCGAAAACCCTACTTCGCGCAATAAATCCAATTGATAAATCAGGCTACGTAGTGAATCTTCCTTTTCGATATAGTCAAATACATGATCACGGTAAACTTCATCTTTCAATGATGTCAAATATTCCCCATAGCGTTGCGTATAAATAAAATCCTGCAAAGTTTCAGAATCTTGTGTGATTAAATCAAAAATCCAAATACTTCCACCCTTTTTTAACTTACGATACAGCATGGCAAATGTATTTTCCCAATCCGTATCATCACGTAGGTGGTGTAGTACCGCTGTTGCAATAATTACATCAAAAGAATTATCATCAACAGACAATTTTCTAAAATCACCTTTTATAATCTGGCAAGAACCTTCATTATTGAGTGCCTCTACCCTTTCTTTCGCTTTATCCAACATTGGTTGACTCAAATCACATAGCGTTATGTGTAAGGGTGATTTGCGTTGCAATAAGCTCACATCATAGTTTCCTGCACCACATCCAATATCTAACACCTGCGTAATATTTGGATTTGTACGTAAAATACCTTCCGTTATCAATTCCATATTAAACTTGGCATCCAAAGTAGTCATTTGGCCAGTATTCAAGTTTGAAAACCGCTCTACATCATTGTCAAAACGTTTTTCTATTTCATTCAATGAATATTTTTCTGTCATATCATAGCTTTTACAAATACAATATAAATAGATATCCTTAGGAATAAAACACTCAGGAAGAACTTTTTAGAAATCCGTATGTTAGTAAATAAATATATATTCTAATTAATTTAATAACTTAGATAAAGAAACATACAATGTGCATTATGAATAAACTATTTATCTCTACATTATTAGGAACAGCATTACTTGCCTCGTCATGCAATAATGAAAAAAAAACAACTGACAATAATGATATTCAGATAACAGACTCACTTCCTCCTGTAGAATCAGGTAAAGCTAACACAAATTACAAACCTGCTTTCGAGGGACAAACACGTATGAATGGCGTTAAAACATCAACACCATACGAAAGCAAAGTCATCACGAATAAACTTAAATCTCCATGGGGAATAGCTGTATTACCTGACGGAAGATTACTTATTACAGAAAAGGCAGATGGTGTGCTTAGAATTGTTTCTATAGATGGCTCCGTAAGTGAAGCTATCACAGGTTTACCTGCTGTAGACAACGATGCTCAAGGCGGCTTACTTGGTATTACGTTGGATCCTGATTTTGCCTCAAATAAAACTATCTATTGGGCATTTAGCGAACCCGTAAGTGCAGGTAATCACACAGCTGTAGCTAAAGGTGTTTTAGCTGATGATGAGAAATCTATTGTTAACGCAAAAGTGATATACCGTACCACGCCAACATATAAAGGCAAATTACATTATGGTGGACGACTAATTTTTGACAAAACCGGACATCTAATCTTAACAAGTGGTGAGCGTTCGGATATGGAGACTCGTCCATTAGCACAAGATTTAAAATCTACATTAGGTAAATTAATTCGTATTACTAAAGAAGGACAACCTGCCGCAGACAATCCGTTTTTTGGCCGTGCAGACGTATTGCCAGAGATCTTGTCTTATGGTCACCGCAATCCTCAAGGAATAGCATTTCACCCTGAAACTGGAGATCTTTGGGAAGCCGAGTTTGGACCTCGTGGCGGTGATGAATTAAATCGTATTGCAGCAGGTAAAAACTATGGATGGCCAACTATTACATATGGTATTGAATACGGTGGAGCTGAAATTGGCACGCCTCCTATCCAAGCTAAAGAAGGAATGGAACAACCAGTATACTATTGGGATCCCGTTTTATCACCAGCAGGTATGACATTTTATACTGCGGATGCTATTCCAGAATGGAAAAACAATCTGTTTATTGGTGGCTTGAGCAGTACGCATATTGCGCGATTGATCATAAAAGATAATAAAGTCGTAGGTGAAGAAAGATTGTTAGCTAAAGAAGGTGAACGCTTCCGCGACGTAGTACAAGGAAATAATGGCGAACTATTTGCTGTAACAGACGGCGGCAAATTATATAGTATAGCTAAAAAATAACTGGTAGTTATCGTAAAATATTGATTACAATATTCTTAAAAAGTCTTCTAATCGATTAGATTAGAAGACTTTTTAATTTATAAATAACACTTACTTAATCATTCGCCGATTTTATATGACATATTTAATATATTAGATTCTTCAACCAATAATTATTATGAAAAACTTAATCATTACAGGTAGTTTAGTTTCTAGTATTTTGTTATGCACGTCTAACACTCTATCATATGATACTAAAAATGTCATTGATACCATAGCACCTGTAGAAAGAAATAAAGCAAATGCTGCCTACAAGCCATCATTCAAAGGTCAAACACGCGTCTCTGGTGTTAAAACTAAAACCTTATATGAAACAAAAGTTATAGCTAAAGGCTTGAAATCACCTTGGGGAATAGCGGTAATGCCTGATGGAAGATTGTTAATAACTGAAAAAGAAGGTGTTCTTAGATTAGTAAATAGTTCTGGTCACATTGGTGAGGCAATAACAGGATTGCCTAAAGTTGATTTTAGAGCTCAAGGTGGCCTTTTAGGTCTCGTATTAGACCCCCAATTTTCAAAAAATAACACTTTATATTGGGCTTATTCTGAACCAGGAGCGAATGGAAATCACACAGCAGTAGCAAAAGGAAAGCTTTCTAAAGATGGAAAAAAAATCGAGAACCCTACCGTTATCTATCGATCAACTCATTCACACAAAGGAGCTTTACATTATGGTGGTAGATTAGTCTTTGATAAAAGCGGGAATCTACTAGTCACAATAGGTGAACGCTCCGATAGATCAACACGTGTTCTTGCACAAGACCTTAAAAGTTCATTGGGTAAAATTATCCGCATAACAAAAGATGGTAAACCTGCCTCAGGAAATCCTTTTATTGGTAATAAGAGTGTCTTACCAGAAATTTATTCTTATGGACATCGTAATCCACAAGGTATAGCATTCAATCCTCTTAATGGCACCTTATGGTCCTCGGAATTTGGTCCACGTGGAGGTGATGAACTTAACTTAATTCAAACAGGAAAAAACTATGGATGGCCTGTTATTACCTATGGTATTGAATATTCTGGTAAACCAATAGGTGAGCCAATTATTCAAGCTAAAAAAGGTATGGAGCAACCCATATATTACTGGGATCCTGTTCTCTCGCCTTCAGGTATGACTTTTTATTCAGGTAAAGGTATTCCTGAATGGAAAAACAATTTATTCATAGCTGGATTGAGCAGTACACATATAGCACGATTAGTTCTTAGAAACAACAGGGTTATAGGTGAAGAACGTCTATTATCACGAGAAGCAGAAAGATTTAGAGATGTAGTTGAGGGTAAAAACGGTGAACTATATACTATTACTGATGCTGGAAAAATATACGTTATACGTAAAAAGTAATACTACTTCTTACGTATAACGTATATTTTTAAATTTCAGTAGGATAATAAATTTTACCTAGGTGGCTTAAGTCGTCTAGGTTTATTTTTTCTTCGAAAATACCATATACAGCAGAACCTGATCCAGACATAGAGGCATATAACGCTCCTTTTTCGTATAGTAAATTCTTTACTTGTTGAATAATTGGGTGTTTGTCAAATATTCCGATCTCAAAGTCATTGCTGATGTAGTATTTCCATTCTTGTATTGGAAGCTGTATCGCTCTTTTCAAATCCACTTTAGGAATTTGAGGAGTTATATTACTGTATGCTTCAGCAGTTGAAATATGAATTTCAGGTTTCACAATTACAATAAAATATTGGGATAAATCAACCTTAACTTCACTAAACTTTGTTCCTATGCCTTCTGCAAATAATGGTTTATTCTCTATAAAAAATGCACAATCTGCTCCCAACCTGTTTGCGTAAGATTTTAACTGTTCACTAGTTAAGTTTAACTTTCTTAATACATTCAATCCCTTTAATACAAAGGCAGCATCAGAGGATCCCCCACCCAAACCTGCCCCTACTGGAATATTCTTTAGTAATTTAATAGATAAAGTAGGGATATTTGGGAAATCTTTTTTTAGTAAATCATATGCTTTAGTACACAGATTATCTCCTCCATCGGGTATGTCAATTCCATAAGCTTCAAATGAAAATTCCGGTGCTTCGTTGTACTCCAACACATCATACAACTGAACCGGATAAAAGATGGTTTCAATATTATGATAGCCATCTGGGCGCTTTTCAGTAATAGAAAGTCCTAGATTTATTTTTGCATTAGCGAATGAAATCATAGCACAAAATAACTAAATAAAGCCAAAAATTAAAAACATTTATCGTGTCAAACCCTCTTAAAAACAATAATATCAAATTAATTAAGCTCATTTTCAACACTTAAAGGCATAAGCTCAAAATAATTTTTGTAGATCTAGTTAGAATTTCTACTTTTGTGGCGGAGAGCTGGCAGAGTGGTCGAATGCGGCAGTCTTGAAAACTGTTAACTGTCACAGGTTCGGGGGTTCGAATCCCTCGCTCTCCGCTGAGAGGGTCTTCATCAAGAAGACCCTCTTTTTTTTCGTAACTCAACAATCCTTTATCCCTCATTTTTAAATGGTTATGAGACAGAAAATCTAGGGATCAATCTGAATTCTTGGGGGAGTGTTAAAAATTTCTTAGTTTAGTATCCTTAATACAGATATCCCTTGCAAGAAGCCGAACGTAAATTACTATCCTTATTGATGCCCGAAGGGCTTTTGGAATATTTTCAGATTTTAGAAGT
>NZ_JADEYP010000032.1 GCF_020295405.1 Sphingobacterium bovistauri | reverse complement strand
TATAAACTCTTCTATTAGCAATAAAACAGAATCCAAAACTGTCAATAATTACAAAATATCCAAAATATCCTCTGTATCCAAGTATGCAGCTTAACAATTAGAAGTTTTCTTAAAAATCGAAATAAAACAAAGAAGCTGCCCTTTTTGGACAGCTTCTTCTTATTTTTACAGTGTTATCATTATCTATCTTGTTGAATACAAAAATAAAGCAGCTTTTTACAGTAATAAAAAATTACACTATTTTAAACTACGTCAAATAGTGCTCTTGACTAACATGATTATTAATTGATATCATTTTGTAATTGTGCTAAGTAGTTATATTGACGACCTTTGATAGCTGCTTCAGTATCTTTTTTTCGACCTATAAGCGCACCTATCCCCAAGCCAATTGGTAGACCAATACCAATTAACGCCATGTTTTTCAAAGCTGTTCCTAGTATTATACCGAAAGGAATGCCAAATGCAGTCATGCCTATAGCTAACCATTTTTTACTGTAATATCCTACAGGTACAATTTTTAAATCTTGCTCAATGAAGTTGATAATCTCATTTTCTGTCAAATTAACTAAGCGAAATAATGCGCCATTTATTTTGTTTGAAGAATTTAGATTTTGGATTTTATAGTTAATTTTTTCAATTAAAATTTCCGACTCTATACGTGATTCCACGACAGTAAGTAGATTTTGCAATCGAATATATGCTTTCGTCAGTTTGTCATTAGGCATCCCAGCGATTAGATCGGTTTGTAATTGAATTAATTTCATATTAATTGCGTTGTTAAAGGTATGTGATTGGGTAGATGATATTATATGCTAAGATTTTTTCAGCGTGCATCTTAACTTACAATAAATATAATTATAATATTTTATTTAATCAATATATATTGTTAAGTATAAGTTTTTTTTACAATATATTTCTGCAATTTTACAATAGTATGGCGAAATATTTTGTGATAGAGAACCGTTTATAATGATTGTAAAACATGCCTCATACGAGAACAATACTGTGGGATGGTAAGTAAGTAAAGAGGCTAATAAACATGTTTTGATGGCTGCACTATGCTATAATCTTAAGAAATACGTAAAGTTGGTTCGCAAAAATTCCCAAATCATAGCCCAAAGTATGACCGTAATGCAAGGTCAACTTTTGTTTTATCAAAACGGACTTATCAACTTGCAAATAAGCCAATCTAAGCGCTTCAAATTTCTACAATAAATCATCACTAAAAACAACAAACCGCGCTTAAAAAGGCTTAAACGAGGTTAAATATTCTTGATTTTTAACTTTTAGAAGGAGTTGTGCAACAGTTACCGATCTTGTACGATCGTTATGTTATTTTTTGTTTTATTTCGTCAAAATTTTCAGCTAAAAGTAGTTTGTAGAATTCTTTTACTTCTAACCAATCTTTAGCTTTGTAATTTGATTGAACTCCTTCAAATACAATTGCCAAATTTAATTCTTTGTCAGTTTCAATAACATTTTCATCGTCAGTTATTACTGAAACCCAAAATGCTCCGTGTTCATCATTGGTTTCTTGAATTTCAATAATTGCTTTTTCAATATCGGTAAAATCAATATTATCTTTATTGTAGCCTTCAGCGTATTGAATATAGTTTTCGCTCATAATTTAGCTGATATAATCCCAAAATTTATCCATTGAATTATTTAAATATGAATTTAAGGCAAATTCAAAATCATCACTAATATTTTTTTGAAGAATTTCATTCGTTAAGTCAGGTCTAATAGCCCAAATCCAACAAAGAATTTCTTCATTTAATGGTGGATTATTGTCTGGAATAAATTCGATAAATCCTTCGTTTACTCCGATTGCATTTATAACTATACAATCTACAACTGATAATCTTTCATCTAAATTTTCAAAATCAACTATTTCTTCAAAAGTAATTTCGTTTGGATAATTTTCGATTAATTCTTTAAGCGTTTTGTTTTTCATAATGTCGTACAACGTTTTCGGGCTTTGCGTTCAGCAGGTTTCGGAGCACAAAATTTCAATTTTGCATTTAAACCCGCTTTTGATAATACGATGTTAGCTGTAGTGCTTGTTATTTTTCTGTTGCGTTTACAATTATTTTTCCAGTTAAGTACATGCTATGATAAGTTGCAAAAATTAATTCGAATTTAAAGTTGTTTTCATTTTGTTTTAAATCAGTTTTATAAAATGAGTTTTTAAATTGAATTTCATCTTCCCAGCTTTTACAAATTTCATCTATGAATGGTCGTGCTTGAATTTTGTTGTCTTTGAGTATACATTCAACATTCAACATTTGATTTTTATTGGATAACGATTTTGTGAATTTGATTTTTTTTATTCCGTGAATTTTGCTTAATCCATATTCAAAATCTGCTATAAATCCTCCTATGTTTTGAAAATCATAAGGCTTACATTCAACTGGAAGATTCATAAAAAAAGATTCATAATTCCAATAATTAAAATCAGACCTTAAAATTTTAGTTATTTTTCCGCGACCAACAGTTTTAAATCCTTCTCTTGCCTCAAAATATTGTCCTTCTAAAAATTGACCAACATGAAAATGTGGGCTTAATGTTCGTATTTTAACTTTTACTGTTTCACCAGGGTTACAAATTTCTTTGTCTATAAATTCCTGTGGTGCATCCCAATCTTTACCCTTGTAAAAAAACTGGCCTCTATACCCTGAATTTATATAACCTTTTCTTCCTCCTTCTTGCTCAGTTAAGTAATATATTTCGCCTTCAAGTTCTGGATTGGAAAGTTTAATTTTTTGATTTAACATTATTTGGATATGTTGTTTTTAGCATTACAGCTAACGTACCGGCGGCTTGGCGTCAGTGGCGGAAATTGAAGCGAAAAGTTTCAATTTAGCGACATTGTAAGCAAAAGCCAATTAATTGATTAAATTTAAGAAAAAAGTCAATATAACCACGAAGTGCTCACGAATTCATTATAATAGAAAAATAAAATAGATAAGTAATTGGCTTTTTTGCGGAATAGAAAGCCCAAACTTCAAAGTTTGCCTTAATTCTCCATTGCGCTAAACCCTTGTGCATGTTGCACAACTCAATATGGTAAAAAATGCGTATCTTATAGTATGCAAGGACGCAAGAATTTCACTCCTCAATTATTTTATCAAACTAGTTTGGAAAGTTTAGTTCCCAAGGATAACTTTTATCGGATATTGCTTGGCGAGCTGGATTTACATTATTTGTATGCATCTACTTCTAAGTATTACGGTAGAGAAGGACAAGGCAGCATTGATCCGGTAGTATTCTTTAAGATATTGCTAGTTGGCTATTTGAATAATATCAATAGCGACAGATTGTTATTGCGATTTTGTGGAGATAGCTTGAGTATTCGCTTGTTTTTGTGTTATGATTTGGATGAAGAGTTGCCTTGGCATTCGACGATCTCACGCACACGCCAACTGTATGGTGAAGAAGTTTTTTTAAGTTTATTTCAAGAAGTTTTGCGCAAATGCATAGCTAAAGGTATGGTTCGTGGTAAGCGTCAATGTGTAGACAGTGCTTTTATGAAAGCCAATGCGAGTATGGATTCTTTGATCGAAAAGGAGATTGTGGATGATGTGAAGGCTTATACTGAAGAACTGAATATCCATTCGGAATATCAAGTTACGGCACAGAATCAGAAAGAGGTGGAGCAACACCATGCATGGAAGAAAGAAACCTATAAAGATATGCCAGGCTCACGGATGACCATCCAAAAGGATGAAGATGGTGAGGAGATCCGTCCAAAATTTCTGAGCAACCACACGCATTATTCGCCTACAGATCCTGATGCAAAGATCTCGACCAAACCGGGCAAGCCTCGTCAATTGAATTATGCTGGTCAGCTAGCTGTAGACGATGCTCATCATGTGATTACAGGTGCCTGTGCAAGCACAGCTGGGAGCAAGGATAGTGCTATTTTTTGTGAGATAATGGATCAGACTATCGATAACCTGAAAGAAAATAATATCGAATTAGAAGAAGTTATTGCTGATGCAGGTTACAGTAGTGGGGGTAGTTTGCAGTATTGTGAAGATCACCATATTGATGCATGGATACCGAATTTTGGACAATACAAACCCGAGCGTGAAGGTTTTATTTTCAACGCAGATCAAGACCGTTACGAATGTATTAAAGAGGGCGGGAATAGGGCGATTTTACCCTTTAAAGGTATCCGAAGAGACAGCAAGGGTTACAGCAAGAAAACGTTCAGAAGTAGCGAGAAGGATTGTAAAGATTGTCCTTTACGCGAGCATTGTTGTGGTAAGGTGAGCAAGTTTAAGAAGTTGGATGAGAGTATTCATAAGCCACTTTATGACAAGATGCACCAAAAATTGACAGCAAACAAAGCTTATCATCGACGATGGTAAAGCGTAGGAGTAGTACAGTAGAGCCTGTTTTGGGGACATTGATCAACCACCACAATATGAAGCGGATAAATAGTCGAGGTCTGGCGCAGGCAAATAAACATGTTTTGATGGCAGCACTATGCTATAACTTGAAAAAGTATCTGAAATTCAGTCGCAAAAATCCCCAAATCCTAGCCCAAAGTATGACCGTAAAGAAAGGTCAACTTTTGTTTTATCAAAACGTACTTATCAACATGCAAATAAGCCAATTTAAGCGCTTCAAATTTCTACAATAAATCATCGCTAAAAACAACAAACCTCGCTTAAAAAGGCTTAAACGAGGTTAAATATTCTTGATTTTTAACTTTTAGAAGTAGTTGTGCAACAGTTACCCTTGTTAGCTGATGTAATTTATGGTTTGCAATAGATTGTTACCTCTGTATTTAGTTCCTGACAGCTTGATATTAGAGACGAAACAAACCATAAAATTTGTATTGTTTCATTTCTTTCTGCGAAATAAACACCATTAGTTAGATTTTCTAAATACGTTTCTAAGTCTGATTTCGAAATAAAATCTATTACAAGAACTACATGTTTCCTAAGATATGGATTGTTTATTGTCTCTTTAAACTGATTAATTATTTGATTTGCATTTTGCCCTTTTCTGCTTCTTGTAATTTGTGTGTTTACACCGTCTGAACTATTGTAATTTGAGTTCCAAATGTTTCTTTTGCTTTCTAGTTGAAAGTCTTGGGGTGTTAAGTTTCCAAGATTTTTTTGTGCTTGACCAACAATATCTTGAAATGCCGAAGCCGAAGCGTTAGATGATTTGTGTTTTGAATGAAAGAATGAAATTTTATTTTCAGAAATTCCTATATGGTCTGCCCATTCTTTTGATAAATCGTCACAAATGAAATAATCAAAGTCGTTTTGAAAGTTGTCCTCAACAAATCTGAAAATTGAATTAGTTTCAAATAAAGTTGAAGTTGCCAAAAAAGCCCCCTTCTCGGATGTTACATTATCAAGGTCATTGTGTGGCTGAAAAATTTTTAAAAAATTAGGAATACTACCAATAAGACGACTGTCTTTAAACAGTTTTCTATTTGTATATGCTAGGTCTATATTGTCAAAATTAATGATAAATGAATTTTTGCCATTAATGTAATCGGTTATCGAAATTTCATTTCCATTGTCATGTATAAGCTTTACATTTTTCAATTTTTGTGAACGGACAGTAATTGATTTGTCATTTAATTTTATTTCCAAGTCCTTACTAGTACTATTCTCAATGCTGTGTATTCCTCCATTTGTAAATACTTTACATAAGCGTTCAAATTTTGCTAAGAAATCGATTAGATTAAAATCTTTATCTTGATTTTCGCCATCATCATTTATGTATCTTATAATAACTCTATTTATTAATCCCTGCTCAAAATCTGTGTATATATTGCTAAAATTAAAAAGTATAGAAATTGGCACTAATGTATCTTTAAGAACTTCATAATCTTGTGGTTCAGCAAAGATTGATAAAAAGGTATTAGTGTTTATGTGATTTTTTATTTGGTGTACAAGGTTTTTAGACCAAAAGCAGAAATTTTCTATCGAATTTTTCTTTCCAAATTTATTTATTCTTGATGAATTCAACATTAAAGATGTTTTCTCTTCATTATTTTTTAGTCTTAACGAGTTTAGTAAATAATTGCTCGCTCCAAGTGCAGAAAAGTTTTCTTTTAAATCAATTGCTTCAATTGTTTTTTCTCTTACTGCTTTATCTGATACATTTAGATTTTTGAGAGAAAATTTTTCAAAACTGGTATCGTCTGTTACAAATAAAGTAGATAATACCGAATAGTCTAATGGTTTGAATTGTTTGATAAAATCTTGAAGTTTACTGATATTTTTTTTACTAATTACGATGTAATCTTCAATTTCAACAATAAGCAAATATGCAATCTTCTCCTCCTCCCAATTGGCTAGTTCTTCTTCTATAAAGGTTGGTTTTGTTGTGTATTTAAATACGCAAACTGAATAATAAATATCCTCATCGTCATTTAGCTTTAATCTAATTGAGTTTAGGAGGTAGTTTCCTGTTTTTACAGAAGATACTGTTCTGAAGATTTCAGTTATTTTATTATTTGAAATTTGCACATCATCACTATTCTCGTAGAAATATGCATTTTCGTTTATTAAAATATTTTCGATTTTCTCTTGAATTGTCATCGGAGGTCGGTTATTATATCAGCTAACATAATTATAAACGCAATATAATATTTTTTCTTAGAAGTGTAAAGTTGTTTATAACTTTCTGTTATATAGTTAGTTTTATTTTAATTCAGTTTTGCGGTATTTGTATAAAGACACATATTTATAGTTTATCTTTATTTGTTTTGCGTTATGAATTTTTTAATAGAAAATTATAAAATTGAGGAATCCAGAAAAGAAAATAGGCATGTGTTAGTGTTTCATTTTTCAATGGATAATAAATTGCGTAAGGAATTAAAAGAATTTTTACCGACCGTAAGGTGGTCTATGACAGACAAGGTGTGGTGGGTTCATGATACAGTACCGGTACGCAGATTATTAGGTATGAGACCTCGTGATTTTACTGGGGAAGAGTTGCTTGTGCATATGTCTACTATTAATGCTGTAGAATTCAATAATTATTTAACCGAATTACATCTAAAAGGATATAGTCCTAATACTATAAAAACCTATGCTGTCGAATTTGCACAATTACTTTATGTATTGAAAGATAATGCTGTACGTGATTTAACTACCGAAAAATTAAGATCATATTTATTTTATTGTATAAAGGTACAACAGCTTTCTGAAAATCAAATTCATAGTAGGCTTAATGCGCTTAAGTTTTATTTTGAGTCCGTATTGAAACAAGAAAAGTTCTTTTTTGAGATTCCGCGCCCTAAGAAGATAAATTTGTTGCCAAAAGTATTAAGCACAAAAGAAATAGCAAGGCTTTTTGGTTGCACAACGAATCTAAAACACCTGATGATGCTTAAATTGTGCTATGGCATGGGCTTGAGGGTGAGTGAAGTCGCAAATTTGCACGTATCTGATATTGATTCAGATCGAATGCAAGTACGTATTAGTTGTTCCAAAAATAAGAAAGATCGGTATGTACCTTTGCCCGAATCAATTTTGCCTGAACTAAGAGCTTATTATATACAATACAAACCTAAAGATTATTTATTTGAAGGACAGTTAGGTGGTACTATAGCCATACGTACGATACAAGCAGTTTTTAAAATTAGCATGCGTAAAGCTAAGATAAATAAGAAAGTAGGTATACATGGGCTAAGGCATAGTTATGCTACACATCTATTGGAATATGGAACGGATATGTCTTTTATTCAAAAATTATTGGGACATAATCATATTTCGACAACTGAGATTTATGCACAAGTATCCAATAAAATCTTGTCTAAGGTACAAAGCCCACTTGATAGGATGTAAAAGAAAAGGATATCTTTACGAGATATCCTTTTCTTTAGATTTTTTTTCTGCCTTTTCTTTTTGTTTGCGTTGAAAATCCGCGACTTCTATAATACGTGGAATACTGCTTTTAGGTGCCATATTACGTAGTTTCTTGAGTTTTTTGCGGTAGCGTATCGCTCTAAATGTGCGGTTATCTTTATAGAGATTCCAATTCATTAATAATACAGAGAAAAGCACGATTGCTAATCCTGCTATTTGTAAAACGGTAACTTGATGATCCGTGAAAAAATAGACTAGGGCAAGCGCAACAATTGGATTGACATAAGCATAGGTACTTACTTCTGTGGCAGGTCGCACTTGCAAAAGCCAGATGTAAGAGCTAAAGGCTAATATAGAGCCCATTAGCACTAAGTAAATCATTGCTCCCCAGTCTGCAGGATGCACTTGGGTGTAGTTGAAAGCTGCGTATTCACCTTTGACTAATGCTACGATGGTAAAAGCAACACCTGCTGTTACCATTTGCCATGCCGTTTTTACCATTACATTAAGCGAAGGCTCTTTCTTTTTGTCCCAAGACTTCGGCTTTTGATAATATTTTGAATATAAAGAACCAATAGTCCATCCTATAGTTCCCAATACCAAAACTATCATGGCGGTAATGTTTTGGGATTTCTCTTCTTGGGGGATAGAATTGGTCATTAATTGTTCTGCAAATAGCATGACTACGCCTGTAAACCCAAAGGCTAGCCCCATAATAATCGCTGGACTTGAAAAGTTTTCTTTCCATTTTGGTTTGTCAAAAATTATAAACCAAATAGCTGTAGCAGCAGACAAAATGGATACAATACCGCTGGATATGTATTGCTCAGACCAAATAATCGCAGCCATATCTATGAATAGCAATAGAAAACCAACGAAAACAGCTTGCTTAATATCCGCTTTGTTGAATAATTTATAGCCACGTAGCTTGCAGTAGCCCATTAATAATGAACCTGCGATAATAAATCGAATAGACCCCAGTACAAATGGGGTGAACGAACGTAGAGCCTCCTCTATAAAGAAAAAAGTGGAGCCCCATACAATGTATACAACGAGATAAGCTGCAACAATTTTAGCAGCAGATATCTTTTGATCTTCCATTATACCGTTTGTGTTGGAATAACTAATTTTTGTTCTTCTTTTACAGTTTCTAATACGATAGTGGTACGCGTAGAAATGATTCCTTCGATTTTCCCCAATGTATTGCGCATAAGATCGACCAATCCAGCAGCGTCATTAGTCCTAACTTTAATCAAATATCCATCATCACCTGCGATATCATGTACTTCTTGCACTTCTGGTATTTCAGCCAATAAGTATGCAACACCTTGTTCGCCAATAATGTCTGATGTTTTAATAAAAATAAAAGAAAGTAGATTTTGATCTAATGCAGCCGGATTTATTTTTGCATTGTATTGCAAGATAACTTCTTTTTGTTCTAGTTTTTTGACACGTTCTAGTATTGCAGAAGGAGCCATGCCTAGTTCTCGTGCAATATCAGCATTATTAGTACGCGCATTATTTTGCATAATGCGTAGTATCTGATAATCAATATTGTCTAATGAAATTTCTAGTTTTTTCATAATTCTGCAAAATTAGTAATTTTTAGAATAATATTCAAATTTTTGGTGTTAAATACGAATTTTGTTCTACAGTGATGTTTTGTGCGTTTTTAAAGGTAGGTTGTGTTTAATCTACTTGCGTTTTTTTTGCGTTATTTAAATTAAAACAAACACAAACACAAACATAAAATAATAGGGTTGTAAACTATCAAAAATAAGATTCTTTATGTAGATTTGTTTACATTAATGTTGAATTTTAACAAAAGTATGTCACTATCATTAGAAAAGCTTAAAATCGAAATTGAAGGAGAGTTATATTTTGAAGAGAACAATCCTAAACATCAAACTATTTTAGTTGCCTATTCGACTGATGCTTCTGTATATCAGGAAAAGCCGTTGGCTGTAGCTATACCTTATACCAAGTCTGATTTATTGAAATTGATTGATTATGCTAATGCACATCAAATTACATTGATACCACGTACCGCTGGTACATCATTAGCAGGACAGGTTGTGGGTAAAGGAATAATTGTTGATGTTTCGAAGTTTTTCAATAAGATCTTGGAAGTGAATGAGCAAGAACAATGGGCTCGCGTGCAACCAGGTGTGATTCGTGATGATTTGAATGCGTATTTGAAAAGTTACGGTTTGATGTTTGGTCCCGAAACTTCTACAGCAAATCGTGCAATGATAGGAGGCATGATTGGTAATAATTCATCAGGCTTACATTCTATTGTTTGGGGAGATACACGCGAAAATTTGATAGAAGCGAATGTTTTGCTCAATGATGGTACTGAAGTTATTTTTAAGGAGTTAAATAACCAAGATTATTTTAAAAAGCTTTCACAAAAAGATCGCGAAGGAGAAATATATCGCCAGCTAAATGATATTATCAGTAATAAGGATAATATTGATGTCATTGATTCGGGGTATCCCAAAAAAGATATCACACGACGTAATACAGGCTATGCTTTGGATTATTTAGTGGATATATCGAAACCTTTTAATCTATGCAATCTTTTGGCTGGTTCAGAAGGTACCATCGGTATCGTAACAGAGGCTAAGATTAAATTAAGATCTCTTCCTCCAAAAGAAATAGGTTTGTTGTGTGTTCACTTCTCGGATATGGTGGAATGTATGCATGGTAATGTGGTTGCATTGTCACATAATCCTGAAGCTTCGGAGCTGGTGGATAAATACATTTTGGATTTCACCATAGGACATCCAACTTATCAATACAATAGATTTTTTATTGAAGGTGATCCACAAGCTTTATTGATTGTCGAATTTAGAGCTGATAATGTTGAAGATATTATTCAGAAGGCGGATGCATTAAAAGAAGATTTAATTAATCAAGGTTTAGGCTATGCTTATCCTTTAGTTTTGGGAAATAAGGATACCAATTTGGTCTGGGATGTGCGTAAAGCAGGTTTGGGATTGATTCGTAATTTGCCGGGGGATGAACAACCCGTTAATTTGATTGAGGATTGTGCTGTTTCTCCAGTGGACTTACCAGCTTATGTAGCAGATGTACAACAATTATTGAAAGACGAAGGTGTACATGCTTCTTATTATGCGCATGCAGGAGCAGGTGAGTTGCATATTGAGCCCTTTGTAAATTTGAAATCAGCAGAAGGTCGACGTCAGTTTCGCTCTATTTTAGAGAAAACTACAGATCTTGTGTTGAAATATAATGGTTCATTGAGTGGTGAGCATGGAGATGGTCGACTTAGAGGTGAATTTATTGGTAAGGTATTGGGAGATAAAGTATATGTTTTACTGCAAAATGTGAAAAATATTTTTGATCCAAATGGAATTTTCAATGCAAATAAAATTGTCAATACACCACCAATGGATACTTCACTACGCTATGATAATGTCGTAGATGGCAAAGAAATTAAGACTTATTTTGATTTTACGAAAGACGAAAGCATCTTACGTCTAGCAGAAAAATGTTCGGGATCTGGTGATTGTCGTAAGACAGAAATCACGGGCGGTACGATGTGTCCTTCTTTTATGGCTACACGCAATGAAAAGGATACGACACGAGCGCGAGCTAATATGTTGAGACAGTTTTTGACGAATTCTACAAAGCAAAACCGTTTTGATCACGAAGAGATTAAAGAGGTCATGGATTTGTGTTTGAGTTGTAAAGGTTGTAAGACAGAATGTCCATCTAGTGTGGATGTAGCGAAGATGAAAGCAGAGTTTTTGCAACATTATTACGACGCTAACGGCGCACCTTTTCGCTCTAAAGTAATTGCTAATTTCACTAAGTCACAACAGTTGGGCTCTTTGGTAGCTCCGATTTATAACTTCTTTTCACAAAATAAATTTACTTCTGGTGTTATTAAGCAAATCGTAGGTTTTGCACCAGATAGATCTTTGCCAGAAGTATCGGGTACCACGTTGAAACAATGGTTGAAAAAGCAAAATACGCCAACTTCAAAACGTAAAGTATATCTTTTTTGTGATGAATTTACAGATTATAACGATACAAGTATCGGGCAAACAGCTTATAAATTGTTGACAGCATTGGGTTATGAAGTGTTGTTTGCTCCACACAAAGAAAGTGGACGTACGTATTTATCAAAAGGTTTTGTCAAGGAAGCGAAGAAATTGGCTAATGCGAATGTTTCCATGTTAAAAGACAAAATAACTGCTGATATACCACTTTTAGGTATCGAGCCTTCGGCAATTATTACTTTCCGTGATGAATATTTAACCTTGGTAGATGTAGCTTTGAAAGCTGATGCCCAAAAAATTGCTTCACACACGTTTATGGTGGATGAGTTTTTAGCGCAAGAAATAGATAAAGGACATATTCATCCAGAACAATTTTCTGTCGAAAAACAACATATCAAATTGCATGGTCACTGTTATCAAAAAGCTTTCCACCTGGTTGGCTATACGGAAAAATTATTGTCCTTTCCTGCAAATTATAGTGTCGAAGTAATTCCTTCGGGTTGCTGTGGTATGGCTGGTTCATTTGGGTACGAAAAAGAGCATTATGATATTTCGATGAAAGTTGCGGAATTAGTGTTACTTCCTGCTGTTCGTACAGCTAAAGAAGATACAATCATCGTGGCAGCGGGTACTTCGTGTCGTCACCAAATCAAAGATGGTGCAGCTCGTAAATCCTATCATCCGGTTGAAATTTTGTATAATGCTTTAATAAAATAAAACTTTATTGTAATTTGAATACTTTAATTAGTAAAGTAAATATTATGAAAGCTATAAAATCAATATTGGCTACAGCGTTGGTGATCGGGATGTTAACAGGTTGTGGTAATTCAGGCAATTCCAATCAAACAGCGGTAACAGGTACTTCGTTGGAGAAATTCACTAACGATAAGACTGCTGCAAAACAACAGTTGTTTTTACGTATCGTGGATGAGTCTCAAACTGATTCTTCACATTTGTATGTCGCTAAATCTGTTTTTGAACAGGATACTGTAGGATTGCAAATTGAAGTTTTAAAAAATATAATTCCAGGTGTAAATGGTCAGGGGCGACCTACAGAAGAAGGATTTGTGAAAGCTGCAATGAAATTTTCATCGATTGGTGCTGAGTCAGATAATCTAGTAAAGGCTTTAGCATCTATGTTTGGTTCTCAGTCAGGAGGATCTTTTGCGAAGGAAACACTTTTGCCAACTGTATTTTCATCGAATACCGTGGCGGTAGATTTGACAAAAAAAGCAACATACAGCTTTAAGTTGTTTTTTGATAATACAGTGGGTGAGCCTGCTGAGGTTTTTGCTACATTAGATTTGTACAAGCGTTCCTTTGAAATTGGTGAAAAGGATGCATCATATCGAACACAATTACTTTCAGCTTTGGAAGGTAAATAAATAAAATAGGCTTATCAACTTTGATAAGCCTATTTTATTTATATATATGTTGATAGATTGCTTTACTGAGGATGTTGATAGCTTGTTCGGCTTCGATCTCATTCATATGCCCAAATCCTAAACGCATACCGGTAATGTATTGATTTTGGTATAATAAATAGTTGGGTATTGTAAGATTTAGTGTTTGACAATACTTTGCTATAGATAACAGTGGTAGTTTGCTACTGAATGTAATCCAGAATGCTAATCCTGATTTAGGTGTTTCAAAATCGACGGTTTGTTCCAGATTTTGAGTTAGAAGCTGTTGAAAGTAATCTCTTCTTTTTAGGTATGTTTTAGTATTTCGATGAATCTGTCTTAATAAAAGTCCTTCCTTGATATATTCCACAATTGTTTTCTCAATCAGATAATTTGAAGGTGATTGTAGGCTGTTTTTTACCTTTATCAATTCTGAAATAACATTATCAGGAGCTATGATGTAGGCTATATTATACGGTGTAGGTAATAGGTCTTGAAATGAATTAAGATAAATGACGCAGCCATGTGTGTCCATTTTTTTGAGTGTGCTTAGTTTGTTTTTAGCATATACAAAATCACTCGAATTATCATCTTCAATGATTATGCATTTGTACTGATTGGCTAAAAGAAGTAATTGTTGTTTTGTGTCTTCATCTATAGATTTTACAGTCGGGTATAGGTGGTTAGTCTGAAGATAAATTGCTCTTATGGTATATGTTTTGAACAGACTGTGTAATTTATTGAAATCTAATCCATCTTCGGTTACGCCAACAGGAAGAATATCTATGTTAGCGTGTTTGAGCTTCATGTGTACCGCATAATTACCTGGTTCAATAATAATTACTTTATCATTAGCTTTTAGTAGCGTTTGGATAATTGTATTTATAGCCGTAGTATTATTGTTTGTGGCAAGTATTTGATGCGTACTTAAAGTTAAAGACTTAGTAACATGAATGTAATTGATAAGCTGATTTTTAAGACTTTCATTTTCTTGAAAGAAATCTCTATTTAGTGTGTTTGTTGTTGTTTTTTTTAGACTAATTGAGGATAAAGTTTGATTCATCTCTTTAAGTGGTAATAAAGCGTTGTCTGCTGTGCCATCAGTAAAGTAATATTCGCTGGTAATTGTCGTATTAGGCAATTCCAAAATGATGTTCCTATCTATTGTAAAATCTGCATTTATTGGGTTTTCTATATTATGTATATGCGTTTGAGGAGTATTTTTTAGTTTTTTTGCGGATACGAAAACTCCTTTTTTAGGGATTATATCTACCCAGCCTTGTGCAGAGAGTTCGTCGAATGCTGAGACGACGGTATTGCGGTGTACGTATAGAGCTGTGCTTAACATTCTACTACTCGGTAATTTGCTCCCCGTACTCAGTGCTTTTGTATGTATCGCGTTAATAATTCCTTGTGCTATTTGTAAATAAATAGGTGTTGAGTCAGTACGCTCTATTCGTATGTAAGTACTTAATATCTGCAATTCTGGACTATTCATTGTTTTAAAACTGGACTAGATGAATTAATTCGAAATATAACACATTTGCAACACTTTAAATAATTATTATCCGCATGAATAAAAAGTTAGTTGCGTTTATTTTTTCTAGTTTATTAGCGAGTCATTTTGTTTTGGCACAAACTGCAGCGACCATGAGACAAGACTCGATTGCTGAGGTTATTATATCGGAAAACCGATTCCAAATTCCATTTGCGAAGCGAAATAGGAATATTGAAATCATTACGAGCGAAGACATTGCTAGGCTCTCGGTTAAGTCAGTCAATGAAGTGTTGGCATATATGAATGGTGTAGATGTCCGTCAAAGAGGGCCTTTTGGTACCCAAGCAGACATTAGTATTGATGGCGGAACTTTCGAGCAGGCACTTATTTTACTTAATGGCGTAAAAATTTCTGATCCACAAACGGGGCATCATACCATGAATATTCCAGTTGCATTAGATGCTATTGAGCGAATCGAAGTTTTGCGAGGCCCTATGGCTCGTGTATATGGTGTTAATGCATTGACAGGAGCTATAAATATCGTCACTAAGACTGCAAATAGTAATGCGCTCTCTGTACATGTGCAAAGCGGTTCTTCGTTTGAAAATAAGGCTGAAAATGACGGTGATGGCAAATATTGGGGCGGAGGCCTGCAGGTGGTAGGGCAATTGGGTAATGAGAAATTGCAAAATTTGTTTTCTCTATCTGGTCAAAAGTCAAATGGTCAACGCTATAATAGCGCGACACAGGATTTTCGTTTGTATTATCAAGGTGCTTATTCTATTAATGAGCTTAATTCATTAGAATGGTCTGCAGGATATATTGATAATGAATTTGGAGCTAACGGCTATTACGCAGCACCTGGTGATAAAGAGTCTTATGAGCTAGTTAAAACTGGATTCGCTCATTTTGCAACTAAACATTACTTGAGTGAAAACTTTTATATCAGTCCACGTATCTCAAATCGATATAATACGGATGATTACCGTTACTTCCGCAATGACTTAAGTAAGGCACGTTCTGAACATAAAAACAATGTTTTATCATTTGAGTTAAATAGCCGATTATCCACGAAAGTAGGTGATTTCGGAATTGGTCTGGAGATAAGAGATGAAGATGTGAAAAGTAATAATCTTGGTAATCATTCGCGTGAAAACTTTGGTTCATATTTAGAATATCGTACTGAATTAATTCCTAAAATAGCACTTCATTTAGGTGCCTATAGCAATTATAATAGCAATTACGGTTGGGAGATTTATCCTGGCGTAGATATTGGTTATCAATTTTCTAAAAATTGGAAATTGAATGTTAATGTTGGGAAAAGTCAACGTATTCCATCGTTTACAGATTTGTATTTAAAACAACCTGCTAATATTGGTAATCCAGATTTGAAATCTGAATATGCGTTGCAATATGAGGCTTCGGTGCAGGGGGCAGTTGGTAAGTCACAATTGGAGATTCGTTATTTCTTCAGAGATATTAGCGATTTCGTAGATTGGGTCAAAAATACGGGTAATATATCTGATCCTGCTGAAATAAGTAAAATTCCATATAAACCATATAATTTGGGGAATAATAGAATGCATGGAATAAGTGCTTCTTTAAGTCGTACGTATTCACTAGGTAGTAGTAGAAAACTTTCTTATCGATTCGGTTATAATTATTTAGCTCCTGAAGAATTGATGTATACTAATGGTGTAATATCTAAATATGTTTTAGAAAGTTTAAAGCATCAGGGGTTAATCAGAATAATGTATTCGACTTCTAAATGGGAATTCAGCACGGGAAATAGATGGATAAAAAGAGAATTGAATGACCCTTATTTTTTATCAGACGCACGTATAGCTTTTAAATTTAAATCATTAAATGTATATACCGATTTGACGAATTTAGCTAATGTTTCGTATCAAGAGTCGGGTGCTGTTCTAATGCCTAAACGATGGTTTACAATGGGGGTGAAGTGTATTATTAAATAATCAAAATCCCTATTTTTAGGTATGATAAAGCTAGTCGTTAATAAGTATTTTTGTGGAAAGGTATTGCTACTACCAAAAGATTATTTACTTAACTATGTGTGAAAAGAAAAAAAGCATCTGAGGAATCAGATGCTTTTTTATGTTGTAGTAAAATCTATTTGATGAATTTGCCTACTTCTTGAGCTAAGTCAATGATTTTGTTTGAATAACCCCATTCGTTGTCATACCAAGATACAACTTTTACGAAGTTATCATTCAATGAAATACCAGCTTGTGCATCGAAGATTGACGTACGCGCATCACCTAAGAAATCTGTAGATACAACTTCGTCTTCAGTGTAACCTAAGATACCTTTTAATTCACCTTCTGAAGCCTCTTTCATTGCTTTTTTAACATCTTCGTAAGAAGCGCCTTTATCTAAGCGAACTACTAAATCTACTACTGAAACATCGGCTGTAGGAACACGGAATGACATCCCTGTTAATTTACCTTTCAATGAAGGTAAAACTAAACCTACTGCTTTAGCTGCGCCTGTTGATGAAGGGATGATGTTTTGGTAAGCACCACGTCCACCTCTCCAATCTTTCGCTGAAGGACCGTCTACAGTTTTTTGAGTAGCAGTCACGGCGTGAACTGTAGTCATTAAACCTTCAATGATACCGAATTTATCGTGTAATACTTTAGCAATAGGAGCTAAACAGTTAGTAGTACATGAAGCGTTTGATACAATATTTTGATCTGCTGTTAATTCTTTGTGGTTTACACCCATTACGAATGTAGGTGTATCATCTTTTGCCGGAGCAGACATGATTACCTTTTTAGCACCAGCATCGATATGTTTTTGTGCAGTGTCTTGTGTTAAGAATAAACCAGTAGATTCAATAACAACTTCAGCACCTACTTCATTCCATTTTAAGTTTGCAGGATCTTTTTCAGCAGTTACACGGATAGTTTTTCCGTTTACTACTAAGTTGCCATCTTTTACCTCTACAGTACCGTCAAATCTTCCGTGAGTAGAATCATATTTTAACATGTAAGCCATGTAATCTGGTTCTACTAAATCGTTGATACCTACGATTTCGATATCAGCACGATTCACAGCAGCTCTGAAAGCTAAACGACCAATACGGCCAAATCCGTTAATTCCAATTTTCATTTTCTTAATTTTTATTAATGTAATATTTTATTAGATTTTGAATAGGTTCTTTATTAATTGTTTGAATATTCAAATGATATTCTTTAGCATATTCCATAAGCCAATCTTGGTAGTGATGAGCTACTGATCCAGTCAAACTGATAGGGGAGTCTGGATATTGGTCAAGTAATGGTAATATGTAGGTGCTTATATAAAGGTCAAGACCTTTTTTAATAGTATTTGAAAGGTAAGTCTCATGCCTATTTTCATAGAAAAAATCAGCGAAAGAAGTCAAAAATATATTAGGATTTGGGTTGTTGTAAAGTTTCTCCAATATATATTTTCTGTCCAAATTATATTTATCATCTAATTTCTCACGAAAACCTTGAGGCATTGCATCAGTTAGGTAATCACGCAATACTTGTTGGGCAATCCAGTTTGTGGATCCTTCATCTGCCAAAATGTAACCTAAACCATAGTTATTAGGTACTATTTTTTTACCAGTATAATAAGCTGCATTGGAACCCGAGCCAATAATACCTACGATGCCTTTTTCATCTCCAAAAGTAGAGAGGGCAGAGGCATCCAAATCGTGCGAAGCCTTTACTTTAGCATTTTTGAAGAAGTTAGAAAATACGGCAACGATTTTATCCTGTCTTTCTTTTGATGATGCGCCGGCTCCAAAGAAGAAAATTTTACGAATTCTTTCTGCATTGTAGAGCAAATCCGTGTTTTTATTTAAGAGTTGATTGATAAAATTTTCATCTTGAATATACGAATTGATACCTGCTGTACGAAAACCATGCAATAGTTTTCCTTTGTCAGCAAGTCGCCAATCTGCATATCTAGATCCAGTGAAAATTACTAAAATCATATAGGAATATTATTTGTTCATAATATTTGCAATTTCTAATAACTCATCATCCAATTTAAACTCTTTATTGTTTAATGCTTCCTCTAATGGAGTTATTATCATTTGGTTTCCGCGAATACCTATTGTTCCGCGTGTATTACCTTTGATAAGTTCGTTGACTGCGGTATACCCCATACGTGTAGCAAGAACTCTGTCAAAACTACTTGGAGATCCTCCACGTTGCAAATGCCCTAATATACTAACTTTTATGTCAAGATGATTAATTTTATCTTTAACAATTTTAGCAACATTATACGCACCACCATTTTTGTCACCCTCAGCAATGATAACAATCATAGATGTTTTTTGACGAGCTTCAGCAAACTCTAATTCTTCGATCAGGTTGTCAATTCCTGAGTTTAATTCGGGCAGAAGAATTGCTTCAGCACCACCACCTACACCAGCATTAAGTGCAATACAACCTGAGTCCCTACCCATCACTTCAACGAAAAATACACGGCTATGAGAAGAAGCTGTGTCACGTATTTTATCAATAGCGTCTATTACAGTATTATTCGCAGTGTCGTAACCTAATGTGTAGTCAGTGCCGTATAGATCATTATCAATAGTGCCTGGTATACACATTACAGGAATGTCATATTCTTTAGAGAAGAAATCGGCACCTGTAAATGTCCCATCACCACCGATAGCTACTAAAGCGTCGATTGCATGTGCTTTGATATTATCATAGGCTTGTTTTCTACCTTCTTTAGTTTTGAATTCTAGGCAGCGTGCTGATTTTAGTATTGTACCTCCTTTTTGAATGATTGAACTTACCGAACGACGATTCATGTCAATAAACGAACCTTCAATCATTCCTTGATAACCATGATAAATACCAGTTACAGCTATATTATTATAAATAGCAGTTCTAACAACTGCACGAATTGCGGCATTCATGCCAGGTGCATCACCACCCGAAGTAAAAACTCCAATTCTTTTAATATCTTTCAAAGTAATTTAGATTAAGTTCCCACGAATATAATGTGTATTTTTTACACTATTAAATTTTTATCCAATTATTTTTTGTTTGTTTGGCAATTTTTATCCATCTTGTCGCTGTTAATCAAACGTATTTAAGCGTTTATTCGGTTGATTGACTGAGATTAGTTTAATAACGCCAAAAACTTTAAATTATTGGTTGTTTTGAATTTAATTGCACTAATTTGTGGTAAGAGTTTTTTAACAAAATAATTATTTAGGGAAATTATGTTGTCATTTTTTACAGTAGATTGTTTGATATTTACCTTTCATGAAGGTAAGTTGAAAGTCTTGTTGAATGAGCGTAATGAGTATCCTTACCGCGATTGGTGGGCTATGCCTGGGTATTTTGTTGATAAGCAAGAGGAGATGGAGGAAGCTGTTAATCGTATTGCATACGAACATACAGGCTTAAAAAATATCTATCTAGAGCAATTAGTAGCAATGGCTGGACTTAAGCGACATCCAGAAGGACGTATTTTGACGGTGGCTTATATGGCATTGGTGCGTTATGATGATGTTAAGAATAAAGTTAAGCCTGTCACAAACTATATGCGTCAAGCTAAATGGTTTGATGTGAATGAAGTCCCAGAATTAGCATTTGACCATAATGATATCTTAAAATTAGGTCTAGAAAAATTGAAACGTAATTTAAATTACTCAACCGCTTCGTTTGAGATTCTACCCGAAAAATTCACTTTAACCCAGTTGCAACAGATTTATGAAGCAGTACTAGGGGAGACGCTTGATAAACGCAATTTTAGAAAGCGAATGAGTAATTTAGGCTATCTTAAAGAATTAGATGAATATCAAACAGGTGTTTCCTACCGAGCTGCTAGACTCTACAAGCTAGATAAACGCAAATTCTTAAAACTGTTCGCTTAGAATAGTATTTTACTAAACAAAACTTTTTTGTCAGATAATTGTATTTTTTTAGTACAATTCGAAGTTCTATTTAAATGTTTTGTATTTTTGAACATTCTTTTGTTAAAGTCAAAAGTAAAAAATACAAAATGGATAAAAGAAAAGAGGAAATAATAGAGATTGCTATTCGTCGATTTTCTCATTATGGTTTTGCAAAAACCACAATGAATGAAATTGCTGATGACCTTAAAATTACTAAGGCGAATCTGTATTACTATTATCCAGAAAAGATTGGGCTGATTAAAGATGTCATTGCCTATATTTCGCAGGATTTAATAGTTGATGAAGAGAGGTTAGTTTCTGGATATAATGGTGATTTTTTAGGTACAATGTTTGCGTTGTTAAGCTTTCGAGCTGACCATATGCGTAAGTATTATATGCTTTACATTAATGAAAATCTAGATTGGATTAAAGATCATCAGTTTACTGAATTTATTGATGAAATAGAATGTAAGGATTTATCAGTATTACAAACATTGCTTCATAAAGCTGTGGATGAGGGAACTCTAAAATTAAGTAATATTGAAGAATCTACTTATGTATTGCGAAATATTATAAAAGGATTAGGATTAATACATACCATACGAGATGTAATCTGTGGTATACCAAATAAGGAAAATATAGATAAGATATTAGATAGCCAAATTAGCGCTATCAAATTAATTTTTGAAGAACGTATAGTTACTAATAAATAAAAATGAAAAGGATCAGAATAATAGCTGTTTTATTAGCCGGTCTGTTCAGTGCTTCTTATGCAAGTGCACAAGAAGTATTGAGCCTACAAGATGCCATAAAATTTGCTTTACAAAACAAAGCAGATGCCAAAAAGGCAGCTTTGGAAGTGGAGAACGCTCAGTATCAAATAGATGAAGTGAGAGGCAGTGCTTTGCCTCAGATTAATGCATCTGGAAGTTTGAAGTACAATATTCTTATTCCAGAGATGGCAATAGGTGATAACGTATTCAAAATGGGACAACCTTGGAGTTCTACTGCTGGTGTTTCATTGAATCAACAATTGTTTAATCAGTCCGTTTTTACAGGTTTAAAAGCAGCTAATACGACACGTGAATTTTATGCTATTAATAAAAGCTTAACAGAGGAACAATTAATTGAACGTGTAGCGAAAGCTTATTATGATGTGTTTCAAACACAATTAAGTCTTGAAACAATTGATATCAATTTAAATAGCACTACAAAAACTAGAGATGTAATCTCAGGTTTGGTAGATGCAGGTTTGGGCAAGAAAATTGATCTTGACCGTACTAATGTAGCTGTCAATAATTTGAAGGCTAACCGTCAGATCGTAGTTAATGCATTAGAGTTACAAGAGAATGCATTGAAATTTGCGATTGGAATGCCAATGGATCGTGATGTTCAATTACCTAAAGAAACATTTGATGTGAATGCAGGTATTGCATTGGAATCAATGAATGTAGAGAATAGAACGGAAGTTTTATTGTCTAAGAAACAAATTGAATTATTGGAGCTCAATAAACAAGCTAAAATTGCAGATTTGTACCCAAAATTATCTTTAGGGGCAGATTTTGGTTTCAGTGGTTTTGGTAAAGGTTTTCCAATTGGTGGAGATTTTAATTGGCCAAAGACGTCGAGTGTAGGTTTGAATTTATCTATTCCGATTTTTGCAGGAGGATCTACAAAATCAAGAATAAACCAAGCGGATATTCAAATTCGTCAAGCGCAAGTAGCTTTAGATGATACAAAATTAGGATTATCGTTAGCAAATGATAATGCTAAGGCACAAATCAAAAATTCATTATTGACGATCAATACGAATAGAAGTAATGTGAATCTAGCGAAAGAAGTATTGGAAGATACGAATAACAATTACAAAAATGGTTTAGCTACGTTGACAGAATTACTTGATGCTGAAAATGCTTATGCGGATGCACAAAACAATTTGAATACAGCTTTATTGAATTATAAAGTAGCTGAAGTACAGCTAATAAAAGCGAACGGTCAATTAAAATCATTAATAAACGAATAAGAAAATAATCTAAATAAGAATATGAAACGTGCTATAATTACGGTAATTATTATTGCTGCTGCTTTAGGAGGTATATTTTTTATCTTAAACAAAAATAAAGCAAAAAACGAAGCTGTAACTGCAGAGGCAGCTAAAACAAATGCATATGTAGCAGTACGTATTGACACTGCTCGTTTGGATAATATCAATTTAGCGAATTCTGCTAATGGTACTTTCCAGCCAAAACAAGAGGTTACTGTAGGGGCTGAGGCTTCAGGTAGAGTGGTACGTGTATTGGTAGACGAGGGTTCTCGTGTGAGTGCTGGACAGACTTTGGCGGTGATCGAAGGTGATAAATTGAATGTAAATGTGTCAAATGCACAGGCAAATTATGATAATGCACAACAAAATCTTCAACGTTTTGAAAGTGCTTACAAAACTGGTGGTGTTACGCAACAACAATTAGATCAAGCAAGATTGCAATTTGAGACATCAAAAAATAATTTAAAAAGTTCTAAATTAACGGCTGGTGATGTCACTATCAAAACTTCAGTAAGTGGTATCGTGAATTCTCGTAAAATAGAGCCAGGAACTTATGTAAGCCCGGGTACTGCAGCGTTTGAAATTGTCAATGTTAGCTCATTAAAATTACGTGTGAACGTAGATGAGAAGAATGTAGCAGCACTTCGTGTTGGTCAGTCTGTGGATATAATCGCATCTGTTTATACAGATAAAACATATACAGGTAAAGTTACTTTTATCGCGCCTAAATCAGACGGTAGCTTAAATTTCCCAGTAGAAATCGAAGTACCTAACTCAAGTGGTGAATTACGTGCAGGTATGTATGGTACAGCTACTTTTGGTGGAAATGCTTCTTCAAGCGCATTAGTAATCCCTCGTTCGGCTTTCGTAGGATCTGTTAGTGATAATAGAGTGTTTGTAGCGAAAAATGGTAAGGCTATCGAAACTAAAGTGGTTTCTGGTAGAAACTTTGGTGACAATATCGAAGTGTTGAGCGGATTAAATGCTGGTGATCAGGTTATTATTTCTGGACAAATCAACTTGTTAGATCAAACTGCAATCGAAGTTATTAAGTAATTAAGATTGAGTAAATATTAGCTATGAAAATATCTGAAATATCGATAAAACGACCTAGTATCATTTTGGTGTTATTCATCATTTTGACACTGGGTGGTATATTCTCATACTCTCAGATGGGGTATGAGTTGATTCCGAAATTCGAAGTAAATGTGATTACCGTACAGACGGTGTATCCCGGAGCTTCGCCTACGGAAGTAGAAAATACAGTGACGAAAAAAATTGAAGATGCTGTAGCGTCCTTGGAGATGGTGAAGAAGATTGAGTCTACTTCGATGGAAAACGTCTCAGTGGTGATGATTACGCTCAATAATGGCGCCGATGTCAATTTCTTGTTGACAGATGCGCAGCGTAAAATCAATTCAATTTTGAATGACTTACCAGATGATGTAAATGCACCATCTTTAAATAAATTCTCTTTGGATGATGTCGCTATCATGAGTTTAGCGGTGACTTCTTCTTTATCGGAGAAAGAACTTTACGACTTATTGGATTCCAAAATTCAACCCGTATTTGCACGTGTAAACGGTGTGGCTAAGGTGGATATGATTGGTGGTGAAGAGCGCGAAATTCAGGTGAAAGTAGATCCAGATAAAATCGAAGGATACGGACTTTCTTTATCGGCAGTACAACAAGCTATTGCTTCTTCCAACTTAGACTTTCCAACAGGTAATGTTGCTTCTCAACAAAATAGAACAACAATTCGTCTTGCGGGTAAAGTAACTACTATTGATGAGTTACGTAATTTGCCGTTGACAACACCTGCTGGTGTGACAATATTCTTGCGTGATATCGCAGATATTCAAGATGGTGTAACGGAGATTGAGAAAATTGCACGTGTAGATCGTAAAAACACGATTATGTTGCAAGTCTTCAAGCAATCTGACGCAAATGCTGTTGCAGTATCGGAATTGGTACGCAAGACAATTGCTGACGTGGATGAAGAAGGGAATGTAATAAGTGGTATTGAAAAGGATTATGCAGCACAAGGAATCAAGATTGATGTAGCAAATGATTCATCAGAATTTACATTGACTGCAGCGAGTAACGTAATCTTTGACTTAGTGGTGGCGATTGTATTGGTAGGTTTTATCATGTTGTTTTTCTTACACTCGTTGAGAAATGCGGCAATTACGATGGTAGCTATTCCTTTGTCACTTATTGCTACATTCATTGGATTGTATCTAATGGGGTACACGTTGAATCTAATGTCTCTATTAGGACTTTCCTTAGTGGTAGGTATTTTGGTCGATGATGCAATTGTTGTTATTGAGAATATTCACCGTCATATGGAGATGGGTAAAAGCAAAGTGCGTGCAGCATATGATGGTGCAGCAGAGATTGGTTTTACCGTTGTAGCTATTACATTAGTTATTGTGGTAGTATTCTTACCTATTGCGATGTCAACAGGTCTAGTTGCTAATATATTGGCACAATTCTGTGTGACTGTAATTATTTCGACGTTATTGTCTCTATTAGTTTCCTTTACGTTAGTGCCTTGGTTATACTCTCGTTTTGGTAAATTAGAATATTTAAGTACAACTTCATTCTTCGGACGAATTGTTCACGGATTTGAGGCTGGTTTAGATGCTTTCACACATAAGATATCAGATATCTTAAAATGGTCATTGAAAAGCAGATTAAACAAAATTTTAACCCTGTTATTATCTATTGGACTTTTCTTTGGTTCTGTGGCATTGATTCCTATGGGCTATATTGGTTCAGACTTTTTCCCTTCATCGGATAGAGGTGAATTCATGTTGCAATTTGAATTAGAAAAGGATGCTACTTTAGAACGTACAAATGCATTAGTGCGTCAAGCAGAAGATATTTTAGCTGGTAAAGGAGAAATCAAAAAAACGATTACGACTGTAGGTCAATCTTCGGATGGTGGTATGAGTGCAGCGACGGGATCTCGATACAAAGCAGAGATTCACGTCATGTTGACGGACGAGGCAAAGAAAAACACAGATTCTAAAGTGTTCGCTGTGAATTTGCGTAATGAGTTGTTACCACTTTTGGTCGGAGCAAAAATTGTCAGCGTACCGATGGGTATCATGGGGCCTGAGCAAGCACCATTAAAATTAACTATCATTGGGTCTTCGGTACAAGATGCACAAGAGTTTGCTTTGCAAGCGGCGGATTTGCTAAGAGAAATTCCGGGAAGTAGAGATGTGAAGTTGACTTCGGAATCGGGTAATCCAGAGATTAGTGTGCGAGTAGATCGTGATAAAATGACTTCTTTAGGATTGAATGTGGCATCGGTTGGTATGACTATGCAAACGGCATTTTCTGGTAATACAGATAATAAATTCCGTGCAGGTGATAACGAGTATGATATCAATATTCAGTTTGACGATAAAGGTCGTTCAAATTTAAATGATGTTAAAAAATTAAAATTTATCAATAATTCAGGGCAGTCTATCTCATTAGATCAATTTGCTACAGTAGAATTTAGTTCGGGACCTACATTGTTAGAGCGTCGCGACAAATCTCCAGCTGTATCTGTACAAGGTGGTGTAATTGGTCGTCCTACGGGTACGATTGCTGCAGAATGGGAAGAGAAATTTTCAAAATTACCACGTAAAGCTGGGGTAACTTATGTTTGGGGTGGTAATATGGAGAATCAATCAGAAGGTTTTGGTACATTAGGAGTAGCTTTGATCGCGTCTATCTTATTGGTATACCTAGTGATGGTAGCGCTATATGATAACTTTGCAACTCCATTCGTTGTATTATTCTCTATTCCATTATCATTTATTGGAGCATTATTGTTCTTAGCATTGACAAATCAATCGTTAAACATTTTTACTATTCTAGGTATAATCATGTTGATTGGTTTGGTGGCGAAGAATGCGATCATGCTTGTGGATTTTGCGAATCACCGTAAGGAAGATGGATATACGACACATGATGCATTGGTAGCTGCTAATCACGCACGTCTTCGTCCTATCTTGATGACGACGATTGCGATGGTGTTTGGTATGATTCCGATCGCTATGGCGACTGGTGATGGTGCAGATATGAATAGAGGTCTTGCTATTGTAATTATTGGTGGATTATTATCTTCAATGTTCTTGACGTTAGTTGTAGTGCCAGTAGTATATTCATTAATGGATAGTCTGCAACGTCGTTTTAGTAAAGGTGAAAAAATCAACTATGCAGATGCTATGGTTGCGGATTACGTACCGAATGAGCATTTTGTAGACAAACATTAGTAATTATTCATTCAGTCAAAAAAAAGGAGAGTTATTAACTCTCCTTTTTTTTGACTGAATTTCATTGACTTAATCAATTTTTTCAAAAATATTCGTATATTAAATAATAAAAAATTTGCGATTTAAGGCTTTTTAGGTATATTTGCATCACCAAAACGGAAGAGGCTATACCCGGAAGTGATGGTTGAAAGCATTCCTAGCTCAATTGGATAGAGCGTCTGACTACGGATCAGAAGGTTAGGGGTTCGACTCCCTTGGAGTGCACTTAGTTAACTGAAAGCCTAATTCATACAAGGATTAGGCTTTTTATTTTGTCACAAAATAAAACATAATCAAACTATGCTAAACCTTGTATTATTCGGTCCTCCAGGAGCAGGTAAAGGAACTCAATCGGAAAAACTTATTGCAAAGTACAAGTTGGTACATATATCTACTGGTGATATTTTCCGTGCACACATCAAGGATCAAACTGAACTAGGTAAACAAGTAAGTCAAATCATCGCAGAGGGAAATTTGGTTCCAGATTCGATTACTATTGCGATGTTGGAAGAAGAAATCAAAAAGAACCCTGAAGCAACAGGATTTATTTTTGATGGTTTTCCACGTACGGTAGCACAAGCTGAGGCATTAGATGCATTTTTGAATAGCATTGATACTTCTATTTCTGGTGTGGTGGCTTTGGATGTGACAGAAGAAGAATTAACTCAACGTATCGCTAAACGTCAAGAGATCTCTGGTCGTGCAGATGATGCAGCAGATAAGTTGAAAAAACGTATAGAAGAATACTTCAGTAAGACTATTCATGTATTGCCTTACTACGAAGCGCAAGGGAAGTTGACTAAAGTAAACGGTATTGGCGAGATCGAAGCAATTTTCGGTGAATTGTCTGCTGTTATTGACGGCTACCAAGCTTAATTTTATAAAGAATATATTAACGATATGGCTCAAGGTTCAAATTTTGTTGATTATGTAAAGGTGTGTTGTCGTTCGGGGCATGGTGGGGCTGGTTCTTCACATTTGCATCGCGATAAAACTACGATGAAGGGTGGGCCAGACGGTGGTGATGGAGGACGCGGTGGACATATTATCCTAACAGGTTCTTCGCAACACTGGACGTTATTACACTTAAAATTCAGAAAGCATATCCTCGCAGCCAATGGTGAACGAGGTGGTTCAGCATTGCGTACTGGAGCTACGGGTAAAGACGAGATTTTGGAAGTGCCACTAGGTACTGTCGCGAAAGATGCAGAAACAGGTGAAATTATTTTTGAAATAACCGAAGAAGGGGAAACAAAAATCTTAACCCCTGGTGGTAAAGGTGGTTTAGGAAATAACAATTTCAAGTCAGCTACCCAACAAACACCGCGTTTTTCGCAACCAGGAATGCCTGGCCAAGAAAGATGGATTATTTTGGAGTTGAAGGTATTAGCGGATGTAGGTTTGGTAGGATTCCCGAATGCGGGTAAATCGACTTTGCTTTCTGTAGTATCTGCAGCAAAACCGGAGATTGCGAATTATCCTTTTACAACCTTAGTGCCGAATTTAGGTATTGTAGGTTATCGCGACAATAAATCTTTCGTGATGGCGGATATTCCAGGTATCATCGAAGGAGCGTCAGAAGGAAAGGGATTAGGTTACCGTTTCTTGCGCCATATTGAGCGTAACTCGGTACTGTTGTTTATGGTTCCAGCTGATACAGATCGTACGATAGAAGAGGAATACACCATTCTATTGAATGAATTGAAAGCATACAACCCAGAAATGTTGGCAAAACCACGTCTTTTGGCAATTACCAAATCGGATATGTTAGATGAAGAATTGGAAGAAGAAATGAAAGCTCAGCTTCCTTCAGATATTCCATATATCTTTATTTCTTCAGTTGCGGGCAAGAAAATTACGCAATTGAAAGATATGCTTTGGAAAGCAATAAACGAGTAGTAAGCAAGATGCAAATTTACTGCTTTAAAAATCAGTAAGTTTGCTGAAAATTACCATAAAAAATGCAAAATAGTTTGCAGAAACGCTCAGAATAGCTATCTTTGCATCACTTCAAACAACGAAGGGTATTTCATTAAGAAATAGGATTCCGTAGCTCAGCTGGTAGAGCAATACACTTTTAATGTATGGGTCCTGGGTTCGAATCCCAGCGGGATCACGAAATAAAAAGCCTCACAGAAATGTGAGGCTTTTTTGTGCCCTAGACCAAGAACTACAACACATTCAATTAAACCTAATTGTTTTATTATTGACTCTTGGGGTGATATTATTAAACAATAAGATTTTGTATATTAGTTTAATCTACGCTATTATCAGCGGACAGGCAATTTTAAATCGTGTAAATTTCATAATTTTGATATCAGGATATATAAAAAATATGAGAATTCAGAGTTCTCAATTCTCCTATTTTAAATGCTCCTTCGATTTGAGGCCGGTTAAGTGATATAGTTGTTAACATAAATACCCTTGCATATGGAAATATTCCAGCGACCGAAATCGGTAATCGAGTTTTTATAGCAGATTTATATGTAAGATTTTATGAAATCAACAGCTAATACTCATGTGTTATTCAAGTTTTGAAGACTATGTAAATAATAAAGATTACTTAAAACTTTAGCTAACATGATAATGTCGAAATGACTGTTGAAGGATAAATTGAAAGACTAGACTTTAATACGCTATATAAATGAATTCAAACCAATTGAACATATAAAAAAATGAAAATAGCAATCTTTGGAGCCACAGGTAAAACTGGAATTGAATTGGTAAAAGAAGCGCTTGCGCACGGACATGATGTCTCTGTCATGGTACGTGATCCGAAACGATTACCAACATTTTCTAAGGAGATAACCGTGTTTACAGGTGACTTTACAAACTTGGATGTTGTAAAATCTACTGTTCAAGGTCAGGATGCTGTAATCTGTACACTTGGCTCGAGAGAATTGTATAAAAATTCAGGACTAAGAACCTTTGGAACACGATTGATCATTGAAGCGATGCAGGAAGCGGGCGTACAGCGATTGGTTGTGATGTCGTCCATGGGTATAGGTGAAAGCTGGAACAAACTCTTTATGCCTGCAGCTCGTGCTGATCATGAGGCACAAGAGTCGGCTGTTAAATCAAGTTCTTTGGACTGGACGATTATCCGCCCTAGTGGTTTAACAGATGTACCAAGTGTGAGCACATATGAATTCGGGAAAGACATCTCGCCCAAGACTTCAAGAATATCACGTGCTAACGTGGCTGATTTGATGTTAAAAGTGATTGAATCCAATAGTCATGTACATAAAGCTATCACTATTACAAATTAACCCTATAGAGGATTTAAGTTAGGTTAGTTTTTTTGCTCTAAGACAAGTTAATTTCTAAAACTTAAAGCTATTTTTACTACAACATACTTAAGTTTTGACCAATGACTAAATCAGAAATAGCACAAGCTTTCTCAAATGGTGATTTTGATAAGTGTTTTGAGTACCTGACTGACAATACAATTTGGAATACACCAGGCGAACAGTTGCTCACGGGAAAACAGGAAATTGAAACATTTTGCAAATCAATCAGCAACTATTTTGATAGCGTGACGACCAATTTTCAGCAGCTCAATGTAATAGAGAACACGAATTGTGTTGCTATAAATGGTACCGCGGAATTTATCAGAGATGGTAAGAGCATTTCTTTTGTTTCGTCTTGTGATGTATATGTATTTCATAAGAACCATTCGATAAAGAGTATTACTTCGTATTGTATCACTGAGCGTCCAACAGTATAATGGCTTAAATCAAGGTAATATGAAATAGTTGTAGTGAACAGGTCGAATCAGCTGTTTATATCGGTTCAGTATAAAATATTTAACTTTCTTATTTGTCACTATTATAATGTTGAATCTTTTACTTTGTAATTAGTTATTAAGCGATTATTCACTAAAGAAATCATAAAACCATGCAAAAGTTAACATTTCAAAAGGAAATAGATGCCCCAGCGCAAAAAGTGTACGAGACCATGCTAGGGTTACAGGATAAATCTACCTATGAATATTGGGCAGCTACTTTTAATTCAACCTCTACATATGAGGGTAGTTGGGGTAAGGGAAGTAAAATCCTCTTTGTAGGCTGTGATGAGAATGGGAAAAGAGGCGGGATGGTTTCAGAAGTGGATGAAAATCAACCAGGAAAGTTAGTTTCGGTGAGGCATTTTGGCTTTGTAGACGGTGATGAGGAAATTACCACAGGTGAACAAGTCGAAAAATGGGCTGGTGGATATGAAATTTATCATTTCGAAGAGCACAATGGCAAAACGACAGTTATAGTTGAATTGGATACGATTGATGAATTTAAGGCATATTTTGAGGATAAATATCCCCAAGCTATGGATAAGCTAAAAGAAGCTTGCGAAAAGTAAGATTGTAACTAGCTATCAAATGTTAGTCGCTAACGTTTATTTATTTTTAATAGATAAAAACTGAATGATGAAAAATATTTAGCTGTTATTATTTCTCCTTTTAATTTTTACGAGTGGTTGTAAAAATACACTGGCACAAGATCCAATTCCAGATCATATTAGCCTAATTGTACTATCGAAGGAGTTTGGAGAAGCTTGCATCATTAATATTTAGTTACTCTATTATAAAGAATGAATTGTTTACAGAAATAGAAAGTCGATATCGCACTACTTCCTAAAGAAGTAGTATTGGTGAATCGCAATCCTGATTATTCGTTATGGAGACGTTTTTCTTGTATCCATAACTGTTTACGATAGTGCATTTGATCCTTCATTATGGTGGAATAATCATTATCCCAAAGCGACATCAAGCGACATCATAACTATAAATCCTCCAATAAAACCTATTGTAGCTAAATCCGAACTTTTATTTTGTTGTGCTTCCGGAATAACCTCTTCCACGACAACGAAAATCATAGCACCAGCTGCAAAAGCTAATGCGTATGGGAGAATAGGAGAGAAGAATGTTACCGCAAGCGCACCAACGACTCCAGCGATAGGTTCAACAATTGCTGAAGCTTGTCCATAAAAGAAACTTTTGCGACGTGATAGCCCCATTCTACGTAAAGGCATGGATACAGCAATACCTTCAGGGAAATTTTGTAATCCAATTCCTAGTGCCAAAGTAGCTGCACCAGCGATAGTTGCTTCGGGGATACCTGCTGCTACACCACCAAATAATACTCCCACAGCCAAACCTTCGGGAATATTGTGTAAAGTAATGGCCAAAATCATTAAAGTGGTCTTTTGCCAAGGCGTTTTTACCCCTTCTACTTTTTGGAAATTAACGTGTAAATGGGGGAGTACTTTATCAATACTATATAGAAATCCAGCACCCAAAAGAAAACCTATAACAGCGGGATAAACTTGTGTAAAGCCGCTTCCTTCACTCATATTTATAGCAGGAATTAACAAACTCCAGACACTAGCAGCGACCATTACCCCCCCTGTAAATCCCAGCATGGCATCCATTAGATTTTTGTTATATCCTTTGAAGAAGAATACAAAAGATGATCCTAATGCTGTGACGAACCATGTGAATAGAGTAGCGTATAATGCAGCAATGATGGGATCGATACTTTTTAAATAGGTTATTACGGTATCTAGCATACTTTGTTAAAATTTGTTTTTAATTCCCATAAAGATACAATTCGCTGTTATAAAATCACAAATGCTAAATTATAAGTTTTAAATTATTTATAAATTGTAACAGAAATGTATTAAAATCGGATTGATTAATAGAATTTATTGTTCTTTTTAACGTAAAAAACAATAATTGGTAATTGTTTTACTGTTTGGGAAGTCTGTTGTAATATTTTTGGTGTAAAAAAAGCCTCATCATTGATGAAGCTTTTTTACGTACTGAGGTAAATAAGGATTGACCTTTTAATTTAATTAGAATTCAAGTAAATAATGAATTTAAGTCTTAAAAGAAAATCTCGACCTTAATAATGTATTATAAAATCTAATAATTGATGCCTAAAATTTTGCTGTGAACAGCTCGTTTGATAAATAGAAATAATCAATTATATTTTGGATAATATTATTTTTTATTGAAAATTTCTTCTAATTTTTCGCCTAATTTATAACCTTTCAAATTCACGGCAATTACTTTTCCATTAGGATCAATTAAGTAGTTTTGAGGTACTGCTCTAACCATATAAAGTGTAGCAGCCTCATTTTTCCAGCCCTTTAGGTCACTCACGTTCGTCCAATTTAATTGGTCTTTTTCAATAGCAGCCAACCAAGCGTTTTTACCATTTGGGGAATCCAATGAAACACCTAATACTGCAAAACCTTTATCTTTATATTGGTTGTAATTTTTTACAACATTTGGATTTTCTGCGCGACAAGGTCCGCACCAACTAGCCCAAAAATCTAAAAGTACATATTGACCTCTGAAATCAGATAATTTAACTGGTTTATCATTTACGTCATTTTGCGTAAAATCTGGAGCAATTTTTCCTATACCAGCAACTAATGCACCTTTAAGGTAATCTTTAAGTAATGCCCCTACAGATGAGTTTTGTATATCTACTGATAATGTGTGAAATAATGTGTCAAATTCGTTAGGCAGAAGCATATGATGAATGCCTCTTAGTCCATGTATACTAAATAATGAAGTTGGATTTTCTTTAATATAATTACTAACAAGATCTTTTCTAAGTATATTGATTTTATCTTGTTTTGCAAATATTGGTTTTGTAATATTTAAATCTTGTCTTTGTTCTGCAGTAAGTGCACCGAATTCTTTACGTATTTCCGCAAATTGCTTTTCAGAAGGTTTTAAATAATTTATATAATGTTCATACTGCACATTAATTGGCATTCCTGTAACCTTAGCATTGCTTATAGAATCTTTAAAATTAATGGTTGCAATTCCTTTCTCAACATAAATCGTTTTTGAATCATCGATTTGTGTTTTTTTGTTCACGTTAATGTTAGGGCTATAGGATAAAGTTACCTGTGTAGCTTGGTTTACCGTTAATTTGAATTCGGCTGGTTGATCTGAAATTAATACAGAATCTGTAATAACAGGACCGTATAAGTTATATTTTATAAACACTTTTCCCGAAGGATTTTTTCCGTCAACTTTAAATTTTAATGTTGTTTGCTCATCTTGTGCCGATACGATGCTTGGTAAAAAACCAAGAATTAACAGGGATTTTTTGAAAATTTTGTGCATAAAATTTTTATCGTAATGTTTAATTTTTTATTAAAGTAACGTGGACTTTTTTCTTTTGATATTAATTTAATTTCAATGCTATTTTTGCCGGAAAAATTCGTTCAGGATCGTTGAAAATCGCACAACTTTCGATCAGGTTATTCTCAGCAAGTTTTACTTTTTTATTGAACACTTTTTTACCGTCGTAGATCACTTTAATTTTCTTTGATAAATCAATCATATCATCACTTAAATAGATGTCAATACTACCAGAAGAAAGTGGTTTTGATTTACTCAAATCGGAGTTCTTTACTGCATCATTTAAATAAATAGTATTTGATTTTTTGTCGATATTGAATATGAATGAAGCACGGTTATATTCGTCTCCTTCAGCGATGTTCAAAGGCTTGGTGATAGCTATATTGTAGAAGGATTGGCGGTATCTACCGTCCATTGCAAATAATATCCATTCGTATGATGTAGGGCGTGGTGTTCTGCTATATTGAACCAACCAAGGTGTTGTTACACTGTAATCTATACCATGACCTTTACCTTTTTGAATATTAATTTTGTGTACATAATTTCCAGGATACACATTACTTAAGCTATCGAATTGATCCTTTGCGCTTTGTGTTAGTTTGTTGCGACCAAACATATGGTCAAATTCACCTGTTTCAAAAGAGAATGCAATATGTCTAAAATTAATAGGAGGTGCGTTATGCAAAGGTTCTCCACCAGCCATTGGTCCTGCGCCAGCTAAATAATCGGCATAAAATGCACCTAATCGTTGACTTCCATATCCACCCTCAGAAATACCCATCATGTAGAATTTATTTGGATTGAAAGTGTCATCGATCATAATCATTCTGATCAAATTTTCCCATGCATATTGTTTTGATTTGAACCACCAACGGTAACGTCGTTCACTCGGAATTTGAGGTACTATATACGAAGTAGCACCATCTTTGTATTGGTAGCTTAATCCTAATGTGCTAAGGAATTCTCGGTCCTTAGGACCTGACCCATGTAAATTTAAAAAGATAGGGTATCCAGTAGCAGGTTTTTCCTTTTTCTTAATGTAATAAAATGGCATTGGCTCTTCACCTTTTAATTGCCAAGTGTGCACAGGAATGTCTGCTAAAACTTGTGGATTATCAGGGAATTTTGTAGGTAGTTTTTCAAACGTAGTATTAGCGATTTTCCATAAATTCCATATTTTTCCTTGAGAAATTTTTACATCTTTTAAAGATAGAATATTTCCTTTTTCAAATTTGTAATTTCCTGACTTTTCATAGTCAGCGATTCTTTCTCTAAAGTATTTTACGATCAAACTGTCTTGCTCAGAGCTTTGGGCAGAAGCAGGAATTAAGCAGCAAATAAAAGAAAAGCTGAGTAAAAGTAAAGTGCTATTAAATTTTAGCATAGGATTTAATATTTAGATATTTTGATTTAATGGCGTCAAATATATGTAGAATTATAATTCAAGATTCTACTGGATATGTTTTTGTTGGTAACATTAGCGTTACTGACTTGGTCGGAAAAATTTTAAGTCTATTTGCGAATTTTGTTAATTTTTTCAAGTATATGTCGTAAAATTGTGAAAATATGCAATTGATTACTGGATTTTATAAGAAATTTGCATTATTGAATTAATAAATGACTTTTGTAGATAAATTTATTGATAATCAAATAGATAGCGATTCGGAGTTACTTAGGCTAATCAAATTAAGTGACCGTCATGCTTTTGCATTGATTTACAATAAGTATTGCGAAATATTATTTGAACATGCATATCGAATTGTCAGAGATCGAGAGGTTTGCATGGATATTGTTCAGGAAATATTCGCTTGGTTTTGGACGAATAGGGAGTATTTAGAAATAAACTCCTTGAAGCCTTATTTGTTAGCTGCAGTAAAATTTCAAGTAGCAAATTATATTCGTAAGAATAAAACCCACGAAAAGTATATTCAAAATTTTCTTAAAGTAAGTTCTTCTATACCAGCAATTGATGAAATTTCAGAAATAAAGGAATTAAAAGATTTAATCACACATCTTACCAATCTTTTGCCCGAAAAGTGTAAGCAAGTCTTTATGCTTAGCCGTAATGAATATCTTTCAAACAAAGAGATTGCAGCAAAAATGGGAATTTCTGAAAAAACTGTTGAAATGCATATCACGCTAGCTTTGAAAAAGTTAAGGGTCGGGGTTTCGGATTACCTTAATCTTCTTTTGATCTTTTTTTAATTTTTTCTCTTTCCTGTACAGGGATGGGCTCCTGTTGTGTTACTTATATATAGATAAAAGTATGGAAAACGATTTCTTCAAACATCTATTGACTAAAATTTCGGAGGGCCGAGCGTCTGATGATGAGTTGTTGTTGTATCAAAAGTGGTACGAGCAACAATTGCTTGAGGATATCGATGAAGAAGAGTTTACCGCAGTTAAAGCAGGTGTTTCTTCAGAAATTTATTCGAGGCTACAATCCATTTTGGATGCCGAAGGTACTCTTGAGCCGAATAATATCGATGGTTCTTTTGTGGGTAAATCATTATGGAAAAGGTGGGTAGCTTCGGTTGCTGCAGTGCTTTTAATTATTGGTTTGGGAGTGTATTCCGTTAAAAATCAACAACCAATTCACATCATTCAGAAGGAATATAAGCAAGTGAATTTTGATACGACAGAAGGGGTCATATTGAAACTTGCCAATGGTAATGAAATTGATTTGTCATCAATATCTAGCGATAGCATTAGTCAATTAACGAATAAAGATGTAGTGAAGGAAGGTGATATGATTCAGTATGATCTGTCATCAACTGTTCAGCATTCATCGGGTCAAGGAAAGCAAGAAGAGATTTTTAATACGCTGTATACGCCTGCCGGTAAAACTTTTCAAATTGTGTTAGCTGATGGAACTAAAGTTTGGCTAAATGCTCAATCTATGTTGCGTTTTCCAATTAATTTTTTGAGTGATCAAAGAAGAGTACAGCTGATTGGGGAAGGTTATTTTGAGGTAGTTTCCAATTCTTCAAAGCCTTTTGTAGTTGAAAGTCAAGGACAAGAAGTTCTTGTTCATGGGACTAAGTTTAATATCAATGCATACAATGATGTCTCGGCTATCAAAAGTACACTTTTTGAGGGAAGCGTATCTGTGCGTAATGTTAGTTCTAATAAAACTTTGAATCTGCTTCCAGGTCATCAATCCGTGTTTTCTTCTTCAAAATTCAACAAGCAGAAAGTACTTCTCAAAAATGTTTTGGGTTGGAAAAATGGATTTTTTGTCTTTCATAATGAAAAATTTGGAGACATATGCCACTCATTGTCTAGATGGTATAATGTTGAATTTGATACCTCTAACAATCCAAAAATATTAAATCAAGTGTTTAGTGGAACTGTAGCGAAGTTAGAAACTGTTGATGATGTATTGGCCGTATTAGCTGAGACCAGCACTTTTAAATACAAACGAGTAGGAAGGAGGATCTTGATTATGAATTAGATTTTACTTGTCTAAAATATCTATAACCTAGCGTCTATCGCATGAAAAATTAAATAACTAGTCCAAAATATTAATTTATTAATTATGAGGTATATCTTAATATTCCTTTTGTGTATAAATTTCCAACTTTTTGCAAATCAGTATGGAAATAAAATCACAATTGTAAAAAAGAATATCAATCTTGAAACGATTTTAAAAAATATTCAGTCACAGACTGATTTACACATCATTTGGCAGCCTAATCAAATTAACAATGATGTGAAATATAATGTCAACGTATCGAACTTAACATTTGAAGAGTTATTTCGTCAATTACATTTAGACGATCATCATACCTATACTGTTAAAAACAAAACTATCATTATTAAACCAAAAACTAAGGTGAGTAATAATGTTGTTCAAAGTTTTGTTGTATCAGGTGTGGTAAAAGACAATATTTCAAAAAAGCCAATTGCTGGTGTAAGTGTTATAGTCGAAAAATCTGGTTCTATCTACTCTGTAAGTTCGGATAGTAAAGGAAATTTTTCTATAAATGTTAAAGCTGGCGGCTTGTATGATTTGACATTTTCTTATGTTGGGTATTTACGTGCTAAACGTCAGGTTCAAGTAGAGCCTAATACCCCAACTGCAATTGAAACTTTCTTAGATGAAAAGGCAATTACATTTGAAGATGTTGTGGTAACAGGTTACCAAACATTAAGCAAAAGAGAGCAAACGTCTGCGATTACTTCCTTAAAAATGGAAGATATTATGTTGCCAGGGGTGAGTTCATTGGACCAAATGTTGGAAGGACGTGTTCCAGAACTTATGGTAATGAACAACTCAGGGGAGGTTGGTTCAACAGCAAGATTACGTGTGCGCGGAACCTCTACAATTTTGGGAAATAGAGAGCCTTTGTGGGTACTGGATGGATGGCCAATGACCGACCCAGTTAATGTCACACCAGAAGATTTGAACAATCCTGATTACATCAATATCATTGGAAATGCAATAGCAGGGATTAATCCACAAGATATTGAGCGTATTGACGTATTAAAAGATGCGGCTGCTACAGCACTTTATGGTACTAGAGCTGCAAACGGTGTAATTGTGGTAACGACGAAAAAAGGAACAGTTGGAAAGACAAGAGTTAGTTACAACCATTCTTCCAAAGTTACGAGAAGACCACGTTATACTGACCGTGCTATAAACTTGATGAATTCACAGGAAAGAGTAGAGTTTGGTCGTAATTTGTCAAATCTACATTATAGATTTCCTCAAAATATGGCTCCAGTAGGTTATGAAGGTGCTATCAATAAATACTATACAGGACAATTAGATTATGACGGTTTCTTAAAGGAGGTTAAACACTATGAAACTGTAAATACGGATTGGTTCGATATCTTGACAAGAGATGCTTATTCTTCATTCCATACAGTTGATGTTTCTGGCGGCACGAAAGAAGTTCGTTATTATGGTTCATTAGGTTACGACAAAGATAACGGTGTTATAAATAATTCTTATAGTGATCGTTATAGTATGCGTATGAACTTTGATGGAAATATCACATCAAAATTGAAGATGAATCTTCGTTTGAACGGTAATGTGCAAAAGAGAAATAATAATATACGAGATATAAACCCTATCGATTATGCTTATAATACAACTCGAGCGTTACCAGCATATCAAGAAGATGGTTCTTATTATTATTACAGTTTAAGTCCAACTAGTATAAGTCGTCCACAAGATAGATTTAGCTATAATATTTTAAATGAGTTGGATAATTCTAGTGATATATATAATGGTGCAGGTTTGAATGCAAACCTAGATTTGAAATACACTTTTTCTCCCGAATTTGATTTAAGCGTAGGTGGTACTTATTCTAGAAATAACACTACTCAAGAGCTATGGTGGGGTGATAGAACAAATTTTGTTGCTGGATTACGTAACTCAGAATATGGTGTACAGCCACCAAAGGGTGATTTGGGTCAATCATCACTACCTTATGGAGGTTCAATTAAAAATACAAGTACATCGAGTGATAATCTGGGTTTCCGTATACAAAGTGATTTCCGTAAATCATTTGGTAGTGATAAGCAACACTTATTTACGAGCACTGCAGGATTTGAAGTTCATAGTAATTCAAATAGATCATATTCGGATGAAGCTAGAGGTTATATAAAAGAAAGAGGTAATCAATTTATCAATGGTTTATCTAATTTGGATGAATACCCGCTTTACAAGCAATGGTTGAATCAAAATCACCGTTCAATTGGCGCAGGTCTTTCGAATGTCGTTTCAGGATACTTGACAGGTAGTTATTCATATTCTAACTATTTTACTGTTTCGATGAATGGTCGTACCGATTATTCGAATAATTTTGGTAGTCGTAGTAATGAGAAGTTTTTACCTGTATGGGCAGTGTCAGGTATGTGGAATCCTAAATTCACATTTTTTGATGATGTAGATTTCATTTCAGACTTAAGAATTAGATCATCATACGGTAAGCAGGGGAATATGTTGCCGGATCAAGGTCCTAATTTAATTATGAAATTGGGGGTATTGGATCCTTTTTACAACGAAAATATATCTACTGTAGCACGTTTTCCAAATCCGAACTTACGTTGGGAACAAACTTCATCTTTCAATGCTTCGATGGATGTTAGTTTCTTAAATAATAGATTAAACTTAAGCGGTACATTTTACAATAAGCAAACCAAAGACGCATTTACTAGCGTAAAAGTATCTAGTGTAAACGGTATTCTAGATTATGTAATGAACAATGGTGGATTACGTAATTATGGCTATAGTGTTACATTGGGAGCAAAGCCGATTGTTACAGACAATTTTACGTGGAATTTCTTCACGATGTATTCTGCTAACAAGAATAAAGTAGATGTTGGTACATTAGAAAGTTTTGAGTATTCTGATTACTTGAGTGGTATGGCTCTAGTAGATGGAGAATCAATTGGTACTTTTTATTCATACCAGTTCTTGGGATTGGATCCAACGAATGGACTACCAGTGTTTGAAGATTTTGAAGACCGTAAACATTTGTTGGAAGGCAAGTCTCTAGAAGAGACTGTAAAAATGACGATGCTTAATAGTGGTGTAAGAGAACCTAGATTTAATGGTAGTTTCTCGAATAGTTTTAGTTATAAATCATTCTCATTATCAATGAATATGACGTATAGCTTGGGATCTAAGGTGCGTCTATTCGCAATGTATTCTCCAGTATCTGGTGGTATCAAAGCGGAGACTAATATTCGTAAAGAATTTGTTGATAGGTGGCAAACTCCTGGTGACGAATTACAAACCAATATACCAGCAATTATTTCACCTTCAAACCCTCTGTTTACACAATATAGCAGACATTATTCAACATCACTCAATTCTGATGTTCCTACATTTGCTGCTAGTACGTGGGATATGTATGATAATGGAAGTCAGCGTGTCGTTAGTGGTAATTTTTTGAAGATGACCTCTATGTCTATGCGTTATACCTTAAAGCCTGCGCAATTGAAAAAGACTCCTTTTTCTGCTGCAGCTGTAAGTTTTAATACACAAAATTTATTTACGATAGGAGCTAAAGAATTGAAAGGACAGGATCCATCACAGGCAGGTTTTGCTAAATCTTCTCTATCAATTCGCCCTGCGTATACACTTCAATTTAATGTTTCTTTCTAATATGATGAATATGAAAAAACTACTTATTTTATTAGTTGTATTCTTGAATGTAGGCTGTAGCAAGTTTTTAACGGACTATTCACAGGATTTGGTTATTGTAAAAACAACGACAGATTTAGATGAATTAATGTTAGGCTCAGCTTATCTTGAAAGTAAAGAATTAAATGCTTTTGTAGGAGGACGAAATGCTAGCCCATTTCTGAATTTTTTAGATGATGATATCAATTCCGTAGTAGGTACTACTCTAGACTTTCAAGGAGGCTGGGAGCCGTGGATTAATCCATATATATACGGTTTCACCACATGGCAGTTGGATGTAAGCAGAAGTTACGACAAAAGCGAAGTTTACACAGATGATTTGACCTGGCTACATATTTACAATAGAATTAATATTGTGAATATGGTTTTAGCAGAGTTAGATAATGTAGCGCGTAACACTGATGCCGAAAAATTAGCCGCTGTGAGAATTGAGGGTGAGGCTTTATTCTTAAGAGCACAGTACTACTTATTACTAAGTAACTTGTATGGAGATGCGTATAACCCTGCTAATGCAGATGTTAAATTGACAGTTCCTTTAAAATTAACTGAATTTGTTGAACACAAAGGGAACACAAATCTTCAATTTACACGAGCTACGGCAAAAGAAATGTATGCTCAAATTGTAGAAGACCTGAAAAGATCAGTTGCTTGTTTTGACGAAAGTCCGCAAATCAAAAAATTGTATCGCGTATCTGGACCTGCATCTCAATTATTATTGAGTAGAGTGTATTTATATATGCAAGATTGGGAAAATGCATATAATACAGCTTCTGAATTTGTAGGTAAGAACTCTGTTTTGACCAATTTGAATATTCATAAAGAAGAAACACCTTTAATAACTAAAGATAATAGAGAGGTGATTTTTTCTCATGGGAATTTGAATTTACAAAATGTACTTACAGCCCATTCAGATGATTTTTGTGTAAGTAATGATTTGTATTCATTGTACCAAGAGGAGGATTTAAGAAAGAATATTTACTTTGCTGTTCAAGATCAAACAGATAGTGTCAGTTTGAATAATAAATATATTAGAGGAACTCACCGTTCGCATATATCTGATATTTTCATGTTACGAAATGCTGAAGGCTATCTGAATTTGGCTGAAGCAGCAGCAATGTTAGGCAGCCTTAATGAAGCTTCAGTAGCGCTTAACACGTTGCGCAATAGCAGAATAAGTAATTATATTCCGGGACAGTTTGATGCGAATACCATTGTAGATGAAATCAGAATAGAGCGCAGAAAGGAATTATGTTTTGAAGGTCATCGTTGGTTTGACTTGAGACGTTATGCTGTTAATCAAATTCATCCATATTCGAAAGATATTATTCGCTATTATTCGGCTTATGATATGAATAAAAGAGCATTGATTCAGACTGAAATTTATCGTTTACCTGCGGGCGATCCGGCATACACATTTGCTTTGCCTAAATCTGTAATCGAATTTGAATCCGGTTTGGTTAATAATCCACGAAATGTCAGAGAATACGAAGCTTTAGCTGACTAATTAATAATATAACAATATGAAAAAATTAATCTACTTCTTCTTTGTGCTATTATTTGTTAGCTGTAAAGAAGATGAAATTACTCCAAATATTAATTTCGATTCACCTTATGTAATAGAGGATGATCCAGAAAATGCAGTAAATCATAAACGCTATTTACTTTATCAAGAATATGGTGTTCCTGTGTATTTCTCGGACACTGTTAATACTGTATATATTACGAAAAATATACATGGTGATTCTGTATTCAACTATGAAATGTTAGACCTTAATTGGGGCTTTTCTTCTGTAGGTGCGATCGACTATACTTACGATTACATTACCAAAGAAGAAGAACGCTTGCTTGCTTTAAATAATATTGAGAAATATTTACAAAGCTCCTTACCTAATATGCGACCATTTTCAATTTTTCTTGTCGATAAATTTGAAGCAGAGGGTAATAATGAAGTAGTTTCACTTGATGATTTATCTGCTCCAGCGCCTCGAAATAAGGTTACTAGTGTCAATACCTATAGAACACTAGTAGTATCTCAGGCACATAAAACATATAGCACTGATTTTTGGTCAAAATATTCTTTAACATTATTAAAAAGCCAGTTACAAAAAATTATAACAGGAGAAGCATACAAAACAAAAGTAATAGGCTTTCAATCCGTGAGTAATGTGACTTACTTTGATAAATATTATTTGAATCTAGGTGTTAATATGACCGGGTTTACCCCAGTTAGCTGGAGAAATTTTAATTATAACAATGTATATACTGGTGCTTTAGCAACTACCTATGCCAAGATTATTAGTGTATTTGGTCAATTTGGGTTTATCGGTTTATCAACTACTACTGGTATATGGTATTCTCCTAATATCGCTACAGATAGAAATCTATACATCGAAGCAATATTAAGTTATAATCAGGAAACATTCGAGCGTGTATGGGGCAATAGTCCTCTAGTTATGGAAAAATATAGAATTATGCATGATATCATCGAGAATGATATGCAGATTCCTTTAGATGAAATTGTGAAATAATGAAATCGAAATTAGCTACGATAATATTTTGTGTTTGTTTATTGTTTTCATGCAGGAAAGATGAAGAAACAATACAAATTCCGACTTATGAGATAAGTCAAGAAGTAATAGATGGTATATCTTATAAATGTGTCACAGTAGGTGACCAAGTGTGGATGGCCGAAAATTTGAAAACTCGTCTAGATGGTGGTCGCGCAGACGGCAGCATGAGTTTCGATGAACCGATTGTTACATTAGCATCTAAAGAGTCATTAGAATTGAAACTATTAGTAAAGAATAAATTGATTAAGCAGTTGAATGATGGTTTTTTTAATACCAATAGTACTATCAATGCGGCGGCTGAATATTTTATTTATGATGACCTAATACCATATTTTTTTAATAGAAATACTTACGGATGGATACAATATGAAACTATGAACTTAAACAGAATGTGGGATTGGTACTATTCCCGTCCTGCTATTGATTTAGTTCGTTTTGAGGTAGCTAGATTGTTCGAGGAGGAGAAAAAACTTATTATCCTAGCTGCTGCAGATCAAAACTACATTAAAGAACATGGCTATCTGTATACTTTCGAGGCTAGTCAAAAGGTGATCCCTCAAGGCTGGAGAATTCCATCGGATGAAGATTGGATGAAGTTGGAAAGAGCAATGGGTATGTCTGAGCAAGATGTGCTGAAAAAAGATGAGTGGAGAGGTACTATCGGTAGTGTATTGAAAGCAAACCCTTCTGTCGATAATTTTAATGCAAAGTTGGGTGGTGCATATATCTATGGTGTTAGTCAACACAGTGATAATTTCATCAATAAGGATCTCAGAGGCTATTGGTGGACTTCTACTAAAGATGAAACAGTACCAGCTGATAGTACATATTATATTAGAGCATTGCGATTTGATAATGATCAAATGCTGAGAGGTACGACTCGTTTAGGAACAGCTTATAACATTAGGTTGGTAAGAGATAAGTAAGAGCAGTATATACAACAGTTATTAGCATTTTAAATACACAAACAAAGGCTGCCTGGTTTAGGGCAGCCTTTTGTTTGTTATAAACTTCTATAGTTTGATTAGATAGGTTCGAAAGTAATACCCGAAACAGTTTTTAAGGGGACTGTCTCACGAACTGTGTAAATTTAAAAATATGGAGTTCAGTTGTTAATTACAATTGGACTCTTTTTTCAAATAAAGTTAAGAACTGATTAAGGATTATGCCCCAATTATGAATTGGCATAGT